>NZ_CP117255.1:3265000-3272500 GCF_003240565.2 Rhizobium tumorigenes | reverse complement strand
GACGACAGCGTGCGCGGTAACATCGCCATGGCAAGCCTGCCCGAGATGAGCCCCAACTTCGTCATGCGTGTCCGCGAGGAGCAGTCAGCAAGCAGCCGGATGATCGCCCATTTCGGAATCAAGGCAGCGCGCGACACAATGCCCGTCTCGGGCCTTTCGGGCGGCAACCAGCAAAAGGTCGTGCTCGGCAAGTGGTTTTTGCGCGACCCGAAAATCCTGCTGCTCGACGAGCCGACACGCGGCGTCGACGTCGGCGCCAAGCGCGAGATCTATCGGATTATCTGCGATTTTGCAGCGGCAGGTGGCACGGTGATCATGATTTCATCGGAAATCGACGAGGTGCTGGGCATGTCGGACCGAATACTGGTCATGCGCGATGGCCGGTCTGCAGGCATCTACCGGCGCGACGAGGCCAGCGCCGAAACCCTGGTTCATCTTTCGACGTAGCGCATCCCTGAAAAAACAAGAAGTCGTTCGTCCGGAACGTCATGAGGTCAGAAACGTGTCTCTCACAGATCATAAAACGATGACCGGCTGGTTCAATGCAGACCGTCGCAGATTGCTGCTGCAGGAGTACGGGATCTTCCTTGCCTTCCTGCTGCTGTCACTCATCCTCTCCGTGTCGAACGAATACTTCCTGACGTCCGGGAATATCTCGAACATCCTGCTGCAGACCTCGATCAACGGCGTGCTGGCGATCGGCATGACCTTCGTGATCCTGACGCGCGGCATCGACCTGTCCGTGGGCTCGGTCGTGGCCCTGACCGGCATCGTCAGCGCCAGCCTGGCGACGACATCGGCGACGGCCGGCGTATTCGGTGCACCCTACCCGGCCTATGTGGCCCTCGCGGCCGGGATCCTTGTAGGTCTTGCCTGCGGTACCATCGTCGGCATTATCGTCTCGCGCTTTTCGGTGCCCGCCTTCGTCGCAACCCTCGGCATGCTGTCTGCGGCTCGTGGCATGACCCTCATCTATGGCGGTGGGAAGCCGGTTCCGGGCCTGACTCCGGAGTTTCGCTGGATCGGCACCGGCAATATCATCGGCATTCCAATGCCGGTCGTCATCCTGGCGGTGGTCTTCCTGGTGTCCTGGTGGGTGTTGAACCGGACGCGGTTCGGCCGCTACATCTATGCCGTCGGTGGCAACCCGCATGCGGCAAAGACCTCCGGCATCAACGTCACCCGCATCCGCTTCGTCGTCTATACCATTTCGGGCGCCCTTTCGGGTCTCGCCGGCATGATGCTCTCGGCGCGAACCGGCTCGGCCCTGCCCCAGGCGGGCGTTGCCTATGAACTCGACGCCATCGCTGCCGTCGTCATCGGCGGAACCAGCCTTTCCGGCGGAGTCGGGCGCGTCACCGGCACGCTGATCGGCGCGCTGATCATCGGCGTGATGAACAACGGTCTCGATCTGCTCGGCATCCAGTCCTACTACCAACAGGTCCTCAAGGGCGCCCTCATCGTTGGCGCCGTGATGCTCGACCAGAAACGAAATCACGGTCAGTGACCGCAGTAATTCGGGCGGCAACCGCTGCCCGCAACAAAACGGCATGCCAGATGGCAGCCGGGATTCTCTATGGAGGAGAAAGAGATGAAGAGACTGTTGATTGGACTTATCGCCAGCGTCGCCATTCTTGCGGCGCCGGCCATGGCGCAGGACAAGAAACTCAAAATCGGGGCGACGACCTACGGCCTCAACGCCGAATTCATGCAGCTCTGGTCGGCAGCGCTGAAACAGCATCCCGCCGTCAAGAGCGGCGACGTCGAACTGACCGTCTTTGACGGCCGCTACGACGCGCTCGTCCAGCAGGAACAGTTCAACACGATGATCACGCAGAAGTTCGATGCGATCATCTTCGTGCCGATGGATGTCGAAGCCGGTGCTGCTGCCGTGCAGGCGGCACATGATGCCGGTATCCCGGTGGTCGGCTCGAACGCCCGCGTCAATTCGGACCTGTTGACATCCTATGTCGGCTCGAACGACGTGCTGGCCGGCGAGATGGAAGCCAAGGCCGTGCTCGACAAGATGGGCTGCAAGGGCAATCTCGTCATTCTTGAGGGACCGATCGGCCAATCCGGCCAGATCCAGCGCCTCGAAGGCAACCAGAAGGCGCTGAAAGCCTGCCCCGATGTCAAGGTCTTGGAAACGCAGACGGCCAACTGGTCGCGTGCCGAAGCCCAGACGCTGATGGAGAACTGGCTGACCTCCCACCCTGGCCAGATCCAGGGCATCATCGGCCAGAACGACGAAATGGCATTGGGCGCCATTGAGGCGATCAAGGCAGCCAAGCTGAAGGTCTCCGACTTCGCCATTGCCGGCGTCGACGGGGTGACGGATGCAATCAACGCCGTCAAGGCAGGCCAGATGGCATCTATCCTGCAGGACGGCAGCGCCCAGGCACAGGGTGCACTCGACGTTGCCATCAAGGCGGCCCGGCCGGACTACAAGCCGGTTTCAACCGTCTGGACACAGTATCCCGACATGAAGTGGGCTGACGGCAAAGAGAAGGATTACCTCGTTCCGTGGACCAAGGTTACTCCGGAAAATGCCGACAAGCTGCTGGAATCGCGCAAGTAGGAAATGGGTTAAAGGGGCGGCCACGCCGCCCCGATCCCGCTAGACGAGAGTGGAGCACAATGACCGATACCGCGTTGCAAATAGATCTCAACTTCCCGCTGACCGGCAAGATTGCGCTGGTAACGGGCGGTGCCTCCGGCATCGGTGCGGCAATTGCCGACGCATTTTCTTCCAAGGGCGCTACAGTTGCAGTGCTCGACATCAATGCCGATGTCGCGGCTGAAAAAGCCAGATCGCTCTCCCATGGCGCAAGACCGTTTGTCTGCGACGTATCGAGCCCGCAATCTGTCGAACAGGCCGTTGCCGACGTACTGGCTGCCTTTGGCGGCATCGACATCGCGGTCAACAGCGCCGGCGTCGTCTATCTCGCGCCGGCCGAGGCCCTGTCGCTCGACCACTGGGACAGAACCATCAACATCAATCTGAAGGGCAGCTTTCTCGTGACCCAAGCGGTCGGGCGGGCGATGATCGCCGCCGGCAAGGGCGGCAAGATCGTCAACATGGCCTCCCAGGCGGGAACGGTTGCGATCGAGGAGCATGTGGCCTATTGCGCTTCGAAATTCGGCGTCATCGGCATGTCGAAGACCTTTGCCGCAGAATGGGGCAAGCATGGAATTTGCGTCAACACGATTTCCCCAACCGTGGTGCTGACGGAACTCGGCAAGAAGGCCTGGGCGGGAGAGAAGGGCGAAGCTGCCAAGAAAAGAATACCGAACGGGCGCTTTGCCTATCCGGAAGAAGTGGCGGCCGCAGCAGTATTCCTGGTTTCGAACGGCGCAGACATGATCAACGGTGCCGATCTTCTGATCGATGGCGGCTACACCATTCTCTAAGCGACAGCCTGGAATTTCAAGGAGACATTATGCAGAGATTTATCAATGATCCGGACCAGGTCGTCGAAGATACCGTCAGGGGCTTCGTCAAGGCCCATTCTGACATCCTTCGTGTCGGGCAGAACCCGCGCGTCATCGTCGCCAAGGGTGCCCCTGTTGCCGGCAAGGTCGGTGTCGTCACCGGTGGCGGCTCCGGCCATGAGCCGGGGTTCATGGGCTATACCGGCCGGAACATGCTGGATGCGGTAGCCGTTGGCGAGCTTTTTTCCTCACCGACCGCAAAGAGCTTTCAGGATGCCTTCCGCGAGGCCAATGGCGGCGCCGGCGTTGTGTGCCTCTATGGCAATTATGCCGGCGACAACATGAATGTGAAAATGGCGATCCGGCTCGCGGCCAAGGAGGGTATCGAGGTCGCAACCGTGGTTGCCAATGACGACGTGTGCTCCGCGCCACCGCATGAGCGGGAGAAACGGCGTGGCGTGGCCGGCGAGATCTTCATGTGGAAGATCGGCAGCGCAAGAGCGTCGCAGGGCGGAAGCCTCGAGGAGGTTCGCATCGCGGCCCAGAAGGCAATCGACAACTGCCGCTCTATCGGCGTCGGCCTTGGTCCGTGCACGCTGCCGGCAGTCGGCCATCCGAACTTCCAGATCGAGCCTGGAACCATGGAAGTAGGCATCGGCCACCATGGCGAACCCGGGGTTCGCGTCGAGCCCCTGAAAACCGCACAGGAGATTGCGCGCGATATGTGCAAGATCGTGCTGGACGACCATAATCTGCCGACGGGGACGGAGCTTGCCGTTCTGGTATCGGGGCTGGGAGCCACGCCGCTGAACGAGTTGTATATTCTCAACGACACGATCGAGACTGAAATTACCGCACGGGGCCTGGTCATTCACAAGACGTATGTCGGCAACTACTTCACGTCGCTGGAGATGGTCGGCGCGACGCTGACCGTCATGGCGCTCGACGCCGAAACCAAGGCGCTGCTCGCAGTCGACGTCGACTGCACCATGAAGCTTTGAGGAAGACCCACATGCAGACGTTCAAGAACACCTCCGCCGCGCCGATCGTGCTGTCTATTGCCGATCGCGTCGTCGAAAACCGGGCCTATCTGAGCGAGATCGACGGGAAAATCGGCGATGGCGACCACGGCGTCAACATGGCGAAGGGTTTCGGCATGGCGGCGGAACGGTTGAAGGTACAGGATGCAACCCTCGGCCAATCCTTCGAGATACTCGGCTCCGTGCTGATGAACGAAATTGGCGGCTCAATGGGACCGCTCTACGGCGTGATGTTTTCCGAATTCGCCGAGCAACTCGAAGGTTGCGAAGACATCGATCCCAAAACATTCAGCGCGATGCTGCATGCCGGGCTTGACGGCATACAGTCCATCGGCTCCGCCAAGGTGGGCGACAAGACGCTGCTCGATGCACTTGTACCCGCCATCGAGGCTTTCGACGACGCCATTGCATCGGATGAGCCCTTCGAAACTGCGCTTCAGAAACTGGTGCAGGCGGCCGAGGCCGGTCGCGACTCGACGATCGATCTCGTTGCAAAAATTGGCCGGTCGAGCCGGCTGGGGGATCGTTCTCTCGGCGTCCTCGATGCTGGCGCCACATCCTGCGCTATTATCCTGAAGCAGCTCAGCCTATCTGCGCAGGAACGCCTGCGCTGATCCTGACGCGGTAGAAAGTCGCTTTGGCCGGCCGGGCTGTCGTGACTTTCGCTAGAGGTCCCTTGCAAAAGCGCTTGCCGTGCTTTCATCGTTGCAGTCGAAAACACGGGAGACGGCGCGTTTAGATGACGATCAAATTATCCCAGCCGCGAAAGTCCGCCCCCGGCAAGGCCAGCGCGTCCGAAGCCCTCGAGGGGATGCCGCTGCGTTACGGCGACGATCCCTATGTCTGGGCGTGCTGGCTCTATTACGAAGACGGCATGACGCAGGGCGACATCGCCGATGCCATGGGCATCTCGCGAGCAACGGTCAACAATTACCTGGCCGAAGCGCGCGAGCGAGGCATCGTCAGCATTTCCATCGAGCCCGGCCGCTTGTCGTCGCTGACCGTTGCCCGGGAGATAAAGCACCACTTCGGCTTGGCGGACTGTCTTGTCGTGCCGAGCGACGACAATGCCAGGCCCCTGATCGAGCGGCTGGGAATGGCAGGGGCGCAGGCCCTGCAACGCCTCCTGCAATCAGGCGATACGCTCGCGGTTTCCTGGGGCCGCACGGTACTTGCCGTCGGAGAGCGGGCATCGGCGACCGGCCTGCAGGATGTCACCGTCGTCCAGGCGACGGGCGGAACGCGGGCCAGCTTTGCCTACACGCCCGAACTCTGCGCGGCCTCGATTGCCGACGCGGTCGGCGCCAGACTGATCAACATTTCCGCACCGGCAATCGTCACCAGCCTTGAAATGCGCGACCTGTTGTTGCGCGAGCCGTTGATCGAGAACCAGTTCCAGACCCTTGCGCGCGCCAACAAGGCCCTCTTCGGCATTTCGTCGCTGCGCCCCAACTCGACCATCCATACCAGTGGTTTTTTCGAGTCTGTTTCCCTGCAGGACTATCTGGCCAGAAATGCCGTCGGTGTAGTAGCCGGTCGCTTCATAGACGGGCATGGGCGACCTATCACCGGCCCGCTCGACGAGCGCACCATCGGTATTTCACTGGACATGCTGAAGGCGATCGACTTGCGCGTTGCCATAGCCGGTGGCTTCGACAAGGTGCCGGCCATTCTCGCCGCACTTCGTGGCGGCTATGTCAACGTGCTGATCACCGATGCGGCAACTGCACGCGGCATTCTCAATGCCGACGGGGTCGCCGATGTCGATCGCAGGATCTCGAATCGGGCAAAGACAGATATCGGCGAACCGGTGCCGCAGGCCAACCAGCGCCTCTATACCAAGAAGTTTCTCAACAATCCGGACCACGTCGTCGAGGAGATGCTTTCCGGCATGGTCAAGGCCCATGCGAGCCACCTTCGACCGATCGACAGATCCCATCGCGTCCTCATTGCGCGGGACGGTCCCAGGCCGGGGAAAGTCGGTCTTGTGATCGGCGGCGGTGCCGGGCATGAGCCTGGTTTTTACGGCTATGTCGGCAAAGGCCTGGCCGACGCTGTGGCCATCGGCAATATTTTCTCGTCGCCGCCGCCTGGTCCTATTCTGCAAGGTGCGGAGGCAGCGTCGGGCGGTGAAGGTGTCCTTTTCGTCTACGGAAATTACGCGGGCGACGTGATGAATTTCGAAATGGCCGCAGAAATGGCCGAGGCGAAAGGAATCTCGGTCAGAACGGTGCTGACGACCGACGATATCGCCTCGTCGCCAGTCGAGGACCGCGATGGGCGACGGGGGGTTGCAGGGAATTTTTTCGTTTTCAAGGCAGCGGGGGCGGCTTGCGACATCGGTTTCCCGCTCGAGAAATGCGAGGCACTGACACGCAGGGCCAATGCCCGCACCTACACTGTCGGCGTCGCTCTCGAGCCCTGCTCCATGCCGCAGACGCGGCGATACAATTTCGCCATCGGGCCAGACGACATCGAGTTCGGCATGGGGATCCATGGCGAGCCCGGCGTCGCCCGCGAGAAGATGATGCCCGCCGACGCGATCGTCGACAAGGTTATCGATCGTATTTTTTCAGAGATGAAACCGGTGGCGGGCGATCGCGTTGCCGTGCTGGTGAATTCGTTCGGCGCAACACCGCTGATGGAATTGTATATTCTTTTCAGGCGAGTGGAGCAGCGACTGGCGGCGAAGGGGATCGCCATCGACGCGAACTGGGTCGGCCACTATTTCACATCGCTAGACATGGTCGGCGCATCCATATCGATACTGCATCTGGACGAAGATCTGACCGCACTTTTGAAACATCCCTGCGACGGTGTCGTTCTGAAAATGACGTGAAACGGCAATCGGGGAGGAGATGGCCCGATCGATGGAGGATAGCGATGACTGAGAGCGCGGCACGAAGCCTCGGGCGGATGTTTCATGATATTTCTGCAGCAATCGATCGGCAAAAGGATCGGCTGACGTCGCTCGACGGCGCGATCGGCGACGCCGACCACGGCATCACCATGTCGCTCGGCTTCCATG
>NZ_CP117255.1:3072500-3257500 GCF_003240565.2 Rhizobium tumorigenes | reverse complement strand
AACACATATTCAGAACATCTTTATCAACACACCAAAACCAGACCCCGCTCGGACAGCCAAACCCAAACCACAAAACCCAAAATCTTGCCCAAATGGTCAAAAATCACCGGTTACGGATCGGGTGAGAGGCATGGCGTTTCAATTGCCATCGGGCTTTACCCGCCCTAAGGATTGAGCTTCATCCATTTCTCTCATGCCGGAGCACCAGATGTTGGTCCTCGACGAAGCCAGAACCCGCGCCGCCCTTCCATGGGGGCCCCTTATCGACGCCATCGAGCGGATGTTTGCGAGCGACTGCGTGATGCCGGTGCGCCATCATCATGCAATGGCGGTTCCAGGGGAAAGCGACGCGACGCTGCTCTTGATGCCGGCCTGGGTGCCGGGGCGCTATTCGGGCGTCAAGGTGCTGTCCCTTTTTCCCGACAACGGCCTCCGGGGCCTGCCGGCAATCTACGGCACCTATCTCCTGTCATCCGGGACGACCGGGGAAATGCTGGCGATCGTCGATGGTGGCGAGCTAACGGCGCGGCGCACGGCGGCGACCTCGGCGCTGGCAGCGAGAAAGCTCGCGCGGGCGGATGCCTCGGAGCTTCTGGTGTGCGGCACAGGCCGCCTCTCTCTCAACCTGATGCAGGCACATGCCGAGGTCCGGTCACTGACACGCATTCATGTCTGGGGCCGGAACGGCGACACGGCCGAGAGAATAGCAGCAGAGGCGCGGATCATGGGATTGCCGGCCATTGCCGTCACCGATCTTGCGGCGGCGGCCCGCACTGCCGACGTGATTTCCTGCGCCACTCTCTCCAGCCAGCCGCTGATCGACGGCAGCTGGCTGAGGGCAGGCGCCCATCTCGACCTGGTCGGCGGCTACAAACCCGATATGCGCGAGGCAGACGACACGGCCATCCGCCGCGCCTCTGTCTTTGTCGATACGCTTGCCGGGGCGACGCACGAGGCGGGCGATATCGTCCAGCCGCTTGCAAGCGGCGTGCTGACGCCAGACGGGATCCGCGCAGAACTGGCGGAACTGGTGCGCGGCGAAAAGCCGGGTCGCCGCGACGACAACGAGATCACGCTGTTCAAATCTGTCGGCGCGGCGCTCGAAGATTTGGCCGGCGCCATTCTCGCCTACGAGTCCCTTAAGGACGAACTGGCGGCATGACGCGGACGGCACTTCCTATCCTGCCGGTCTCCGAGGTCCTGCCCGAGATCGGAACCGCGCTTGGCGACGTCGGCCGTGCGGTTCTTTCGGCGCCGCCCGGCGCCGGCAAGACGACGCTCGTGCCGCTTTATCTGCTGGATCAGCCGTGGCGCGGAGACGGCAGGATCCTCCTGCTCGAGCCCAGGCGGTTGGCGGCAAGGGCAGCGGCGGCGCGCATGGCATCGCTGCTCGGTGAGGAGGTTGGCGGCACCGTCGGTTACCGGATGCGGCTCGACAAGAAGATTTCGGCAAGGACCCGGATCGAAGTGGTCACCGATGGCGTCTTTGCACGAATGGTCCTCGACGATCCCGAACTCGCAGGCGTTTCGACTGTCATCTTCGACGAGTTCCACGAACGCTCGCTGGATGCCGATTTCGGCCTGGCGCTGGCGCTCGACGTGCAGTCTGCCCTGCGCGACGACCTGCGCATCCTGGTGATGTCGGCAACGCTCGATATAGAGAGGGTCGCGCAGCTGCTCGGCCAGCCGCCGGTGATCGAGAGCATGGGACGCAGTTTTCCGATCGATGTGCGCTACCGCGACAGGCCTGCCGGCGAGCGGATCGAGGACAGTGTCACTGCCGCCATCGTTGCTGCCCACCGGGATGAAAAGGGTTCGATCCTCGCCTTCCTACCCGGCCAGGCGGAAATCACCCGCACCGCCGAACGGCTGGAAGGACGGTTCGGGCCGGAGACGCTGATAGCGCCGCTGTTCGGCAACCTCAGCCAGAAGGAGCAGGACGCGGCGATCCGCCCGACTGCGGCGGGGATGCGCAAGATCGTGCTGGCGACCTCGATCGCCGAAACATCGATTACCATCGACGGTGTGCGCGTTGTGATCGACAGCGGCCTGCAGCGGCTGGGCGTCTTCGAGGCGGCGACCGGCATCACCCGGCTGGAAACGGTGCGGGTGTCTCGCGCCTCGGCAGACCAGCGGGCGGGACGCGCCGGACGGACGGAGCCGGGTATTGCGATCCGGCTCTGGCATCCCGGCCAGACGGCGGCGCTGCCGGCGTTTACACCGCCGCAGATACTCTCCAGCGACCTTTCAAGTCTGGCGCTCGATCTTGCCCACTGGAGCGTCGAGGATCCCGGCAGTCTCGGCTTCGCCGACCAGCCGCCGGCCGGCACGCTTTTCGAGGCGCGGAGCTTGCTCAGACAACTGGGAGGGCTCGATCACGCTAACGGGCTCACCGCACGCGGTCGGACGATGCGGGCGATGGCACTTCCGCCCCGACTGGCGGCGATGGTGATCTCAGCCGCCGGAAACGGCCAGGCACGCGAGGCGGCGATGCTGGCCTTGCTTTTGACCGAACAGGGGCTGGGAGGGCAAAGCATCGACCTGGAGGAACGCCTGCGGCGTTTCCGGGGCGAAAAAAGCGAGCGGGCCGAGGCGGCGCGACGACTGGTGGCAAGACTGGTGGCAACTGCCGGGGGCAGCAGAGGCGGCGGCGAACCGGTGATGGCCGGCACGCTGCTGCTGCACGCCTTTCCCGACCGCATTGCCCTGCAGCGGGGCGGTCGCGGCCGGTTCGTCATGGCCAATGGCCGTGGTGCCGAGCTGCCGGAGACGGAGCGGCTGTCGGGTGCAACGATGCTTGTCGTCGCAGACCTTACCGGTCGTGCCGCGCAGGGCCGGATTCTCAGTGCTGCCGAGATTACGCGCGGCGATGTCGAGGCCGAGCTGCCGGACAGCATCGTGACCGAGGATCAGTGCCTGTTCGACAAGACGAGCCGGCAGGTCCGGGCCCGGCGGGTGACGCGGCTCGGGGCCATTATCCTCGAGGAGACGCCCCTGCCGCGTCCCTCCGGGCGCGAGGTGGCAGCGGCACTGGCGGAGGGTATCCGCGAACTCGGGCTTGGCGTGCTCACCTTCTCCAAGGAAGCCGCCCAGCTGCGCGACCGGATCGGCTTTCTGCACCGAACGATCGGGGAGCCCTGGCCAGATACGAGCGACGAGGCCCTGCTCATCCGGCTCGACGATTGGTTCGTACCGTATCAGGGCGACGCGCGGGGCTTATCCGATATTTCCACCGGCGGACTGTCGAACGGGCTGATGTCGTTGCTGCCGCATGATTTACAACGGGAACTCGGACGGATGGCACCGACGCATTTCGAGGCGCCGACGGGGCAGCGCCACCCCATCCATTACGATGGGACGGAGCCGCTGCTGACCATCCGGGTGCAGGAGCTGTTCGGGCTTCGTCAGCATCCGTCTATCGGCGGCGGACGTTTGCCGCTGGTGTTGGAATTGACCTCGCCGGCACACCGGCCGATCCAGACGACCCGAGACCTGCCGGGCTTCTGGGCCGGAACCTGGAAGGACGTGCGCGCCGACATGCGCGGTCGCTATCCTCGCCACCCCTGGCCCGAGGACCCGGCAGCAGCCGCCCCGACTACCCGCGTGAAGCCGCGCGGAACTTGAGTGCATCGCCGTTAAGGAGTGAGCAGCATGATTGCCGAAAATGACAGCCTCTTGCCGGGCAATCATCACACCAGCCGGCGCGTGCGGCTGCAGACGCTGGTCCGCCTGCGCTGGCTTGCCGTCGGTGGCCAGGCCGCGACGGTCGCGATCGTCGCCTTCTGGCTGCAGTTTCCGCTACCCTTGCTGCCCTGCTGCGTGCTGATCGCCTGCCTTGCCTGGATCAACCTGTTCCTGACGTTGCGCTATCCGCCGACGCACCGGCTGGATGCGCCGGCCACCTTCGCCCTTCTGGGGCTGGATCTGCTGCAGCTGTGCGGCCTGCTGTTCATCACCGGCGGCCTTGCTAATCCGTTTTCGATCCTGGTCTGCGTGCCCGTCATCATCTCCTTTGCTTCCCAGCCTATCCGCTACAGCATGACGCTGATCCTTGCGGCGATGGTGGCGATCACGTCGCTCGCCTTTTCGCCTTTCCCGCTGCCGTGGTATGCTGGCGGCATCGTCGCCATCAACCAAGTCATGCAACTCGGCGTCTGGTGCTCCATCGCATCGACAATGGCCTTCGCCGCCTTCTATGCCTATCGCGTATCCATGGAGGCAAGCCAGCTGGCCGATGCGCTGGCGGCGACCGAGCTGGTCCTGCAGCGTGAGAAGCACCTGTCGCAGCTGGACGGACTGGCGGCGGCAGCGGCCCACGAGCTCGGAACGCCGCTGGCGACGATCAGCATCGTTGCCAAGGAGATGGAGCGGGAACTCGGTCACGACGAGCGTTACCGGGAGGACGTGGCGCTGCTTCGCAGCCAGAGCGAGCGGTGCCGCGACATCCTGCGGCGGATTACGACGCTGTCGGCGGAGAACGAGGCGCATATGCGCTATCTGACGCTGTCATCGATGATGGAGGAAATTCTCGCCCCCCATCGCGAATTCGGGATCAAGCTGACGCTGGTCGAGGAGACCACCAGATCCGGCGAACCGGTCCTCAACCGCAATGCCGGGATCATGTACGGGCTCGGCAACCTGGTAGAAAATGCTGTCGACTACGCCCGCGAGATGGTGACTGTCACGGTGGCGTTCGATGCCGAAACTCTGGCGATCACCATTGAAGACGACGGGGTCGGCTATGCGCCCGATATCTTGACCCGCATCGGCGAGCCCTATGTAACGACACGGCAGCGTGACGATGCCGCAGGCGGCCTTGGGCTTGGCCTGTTTATTGCAAAGACGCTGCTGGAGCGCTCCGGCGCAACCCTGACATTCGGAAACCGCGAGGCGGAAACTTCAGGGGCACGGATCCGCATCGAATGGCCTCGTGTTTTGATAGACAGCAATTCGACAAACTGAGCCGACGGGCTTATGACCAGTGCTCGCGACGCTATATATACACAGAAGATATACGCAGGCGGAAAACCGCCGGGATCACGGAATGACAGATCTAGACCACGACATCGAGACACTTGCCTCCAGCGACGGTGATATCGGCCCGGATCCGAGCCTGCTGATCGTCGACGACGACGGCCCGTTTCTGAGGCGACTTGCCCGGGCTATGGAAACACGCGGCTTTCTCGTCGAAACGGCCGACAGCGTTGCGGAAGGCGTGACGAAATCGAAGGCCCATCCGCCGAAATATGCAGTCATCGATCTGAGGCTTGGCGACGGTAACGGCCTCGACGTGATCGAAGCCATTCGCCAGCGCCGCGACGACACACGGGTGATCGTCCTCACCGGCTACGGCAACATCGCTACCGCTGTCACCGCCGTGAAGCTTGGTGCGGTGGACTATCTATCCAAGCCGGCTGACGCCGACGATGTCTACGCCGCGTTGACGCAGCGGCCCGGCGGAAAGGCCGACGTGCCGGAAAACCCGATGTCAGCCGACCGGGTGCGCTGGGAACACATCCAGCGGGTATACGAGATGTGCGAGCGCAATGTTTCGGAGACGGCGCGGCGTCTCAATATGCATCGGCGTACGCTGCAGCGGATCCTGGCCAAGCGGGCGCCTAAATAGCGGGCTATTCGATCGGCAGCGGCTTGCCGGTTGCCCATTCTGCCGCGAGCAGGCGTTGAGCGGCGACGCGCGAGAAATTGAGCGTGACGGCGCGGCGGGTGGTTGGCGTCAACCTGTGCTCGGGCGCCTCGCGCACCATGTGGGCGCCGTAGCCGTCGGACAGGATCAGGCCGCATTCCTCCGGAAAGATATCGAGCGGCACATCCTTGTGCGTGGCAAAGAACAGACGGTCGCATTGCAGCCGGTAGTCCGGCCATTTCCGATCGACACGAAAGTCCTCGACGGACGACTTGATTTCGATGATCCAGATCTCGCCCTTTTCGCTGAGGCTGATGAGATCGGCCCGCCTGCCGCCGGCGAGCGTCAACTCCGGCAGGACTGCATGCCTCATCTCGTGGAGCAGGCGCTGGGCGCCCTTGCGCACCAGCATCGCACGCTCAGACTGGCGACCATCTATTAACGGATTGTTATTGTATAGGCTGAGAATCGTCATGATTTAACCAGTCTAGACCAAGTTTTGTTGCAAAAAAACCATGCGCTCTCAAATCGCGGCTCACACGATTATTTGTGCGACGCGTTTACTTGCAATGCGGTGATATCGAAAATAAACCTTGCCAGAGATGGTTGGCAAAACCCTGAATTCCAGACACAAAATCGAGAGACCCCCATGCGCTTCAGCAATGCAATGACTGTATTGGGCCTTGTCGCGGCATTTGCCGCGGCCGGCTATTCTTCCACAGCGATGGCTGCGCCGATTACCGCGCCAAGCTCTTCGGTCGATACGCTGAAGACGTTTGATGGCGACTACGGGGTCACCCAGGATTCCGGCTTCTCGCTTCCTGCTATCCCGATCCAGAAGGTCAAGCCGGAATTCCGCCGCCAGATCATCAGCTATCAGACGACGGAATCGCCGGGCACCATCATCGTCAACACCCGCGAACGTCATCTTTATTACATCCTGCCGGATGGCCAGGCCATGCGCTACGGCATCAGCGTCGGCAAGGCTGGCTTTGCCTGGTCGGGCAACGCCTACGTTGCCTGGAAGCAGGAATGGCCAAATTGGCACCCGCCAAAAGAAATGGCAGAGCGCCGGCCGGAAATCGCCAAGTTCGTCGAAGGTGGCATGAATCCAGGCCTCGAAAACCCGCTCGGCGCCCGTGCAATGTATCTCTACAACGACAAGGGCCAGGACACCCTGTTCCGCCTGCATGGAACGCCAGAATGGGCTTCCATCGGCACGGCAGCATCTTCGGGCTGCATTCGCCTGATCAACCAGGACGTCATCGATCTCTACAGCCGCGTCCTTCCGGGCCATACGACCAAAGTCGTCGTCATCCAGTAGATTTCACATCTCATCGAAATCAGCGGCTGTCGGATAACTTCCGGCAGCCTTTTTTATTGGTATGGAATGGGTAGCACGGCCTCTTTCCGTTTCGCAGCCGGAGTAACCAGACTCACAAAGATCGACGCTCATGGGAAAAACGCCGCTGGCTCAACTCGCTGATTTGCGTGCCTGTTCGCGCACAGATCAAAGCAGCGACTTCAGATCATCCAGCTTGTCGTTGATCAGCCAGCCGTAATAATTCTCTTCAGGCCAGACAGGCTGGCTGGCGCCCCTGTTGCGCGCGGCAAGGGCCGTGGCGCGCTGACGGGAATTTCCGACATTGTAGAGGGTGGCGGTGAGGCCCGGGTTGCCGGAAATATCCATGCCGGCGATCGAGCGGTAGTCGTCTATCGAGCGCCGGGCAGCGGCGGCGACGAAGGCAAGCGAAATATCCGGATCCATGATGGCGTGATAGACATCGCCGGCCTTGCGCTCGTCGAGCTTCGGGATGCCTGATGTCCGCGACACCATATCGGACAGCATCAGCGCCGTCAGTGGGTTGATCTGGCCGAGGCCAAAGGTCTGGCCAGCGTAGAAGGGCTGGAAGAAGACGGCGCTGAAGCGATTGTTGGGAAAAGATTTTCCGTCGACGGTTTTTCCCTTGAAGGCGTCGTTCCAGACATCCTCGCGGCAAGTCCAGAGGCTGTAGGAATCGCTTTTTCCGTTGCACTTGGCGAACTGCGGACGGGCGACGAAATCATCGACGTTCTCGCCATTGTAGGCAAACTTGAAGCTTTCTCCGGCGTAGGAGGCAGCCTTGACGTAGTAGGACTGCAGGCCGTCATACGCATCGACATTATAGGTATGCTCGCCGACGAGTGCCCCGACGACATGGATGGGATCGATGCCATAAGCGCGCGACACAGCTTTGATCTTCGACATCAGCTTGCTGTCGGTTGCCAGCAACTGGCGGACCTTCTGGTACTTGCGATCGAAACTGGAATTGGTGCCCTTGGTGCGGCGAACAGATGCGCCCGGGATGTCAGGTTGCTCGGCATTGCGGTTACCGGGCGGTACAGTCAGGATTCCGGCAGCGCTTGCAGGGATCGAGCCAAGGCTCAGGACGGCAACCAGGAGGGAAATGAGAATGCGTCGCACGATTGGCTGCCCCGTCGAAGGTTCATCGGTCTTTCCGGAGGCGTGGATCACAATCTTGGCCGAATAATGCCAACCCGACGCCGACGCCCCAAGGAAACTGACCATCACCTAAAAAGTTAACGGCCCGGTGTCGAGAGGTTATGGTCGAAAAAACCAGGAATAACGATGGGCTGGCTGAGGAGGTCGAAAGTCTGGCAAACAGAAAGGACGCGACCTGCAGCGTGTCAGATCGCGTCCGTCGTATATTACAAACTGGATATTGATGCGTCCGCATGGCGCTGAGAAGGCGCGACCTTAGTTGCAGACGCGGATCTGTTCGCGGTGCCAGCCGTCGTCATACTGGTTCTGAACCGGGCGGTCCTCGAACCAGCAGCGTGGCTGCGGCGGAGGTGGGGGCGGCGGTGCATAGCCATAACCACCGTCGTTGCCATTGGCCAAAGCGCCGCCGATCAGGCCGCCAAGTACGCCGGCTGCGATGCCACCGGCAATGATGCCGCCATTGTTATTGTGGTGATGGCGCCGCTGCGGGGGTGGCGGGCCACGGTCCCAGCCATCGTCCTGCGGAGGACGGCGGTATTGGGCTTCGGCAGTGCTTGCGGTGCTAAGCGCGCCTCCGGCGACCGACGCCAGGATCAGCATTGATACAACAGTCTTCTTTAACATTGCCACCTCCACGAAGGCTCGGGAACTGGGCCTGAACCCAACGAATCTAAGCCAACTCATAGTGAATAATATATTTCATTTAGCTTAATGGCCGATGAATGCCGCGTTCATCGTGGGCCCCGGTCCCGACACAAGGAGGGGACCGAGGGCAGCGCTGGCGCTACAGGATGTAACGCGACAGATCGGTGTTGGCGGCGAGATCGCCAACGTGTTTCTGAACATAGGCCGCGTCGATAGTGAGCGACGCACCTCCGCGATCAGGTGCGTTGTAGGAGATGTCGTCTAGCACGCGCTCCATCACAGTCTGGAGGCGACGGGCACCGATATTCTCGACCGAAGAGTTCAGGTGGACAGCGACATCCGCCAATGCATCGAGCGCATCATCGGTGAAATCGAGCGAGAAGCCTTCCGTTTCCATCAGCGCCTTGTACTGGCGTATGAGGCTTGCCTCCGTCTCGGTCAGGATGCGGCGCATGTCGTCCTTGCTGAGCGGCTTCAGTTCGACGCGGATCGGCAGGCGACCCTGGAGTTCGGGCAGAAGGTCCGATGGCTTGGAGACATGGAACGCGCCCGAGGCGATAAACAGGATGTGGTCCGTTTTCACAGGTCCGTACTTTGTCGATACGGTGGTGCCTTCGACCAGCGGCAGCAGGTCGCGCTGAACGCCTTCGCGGGACACGCCCGCGCCGATGCCGCCCTCACGGGTAGCGATCTTGTCGATCTCATCGAGGAAGACGATACCGTCGTTCTCGGCAGAGCGCACCGCCTCTCGCTGGACAACCTCATTATCGACCAGCTTGTCGGATTCGTCCCGTATCAGATCGGCGTAGGAAGCCTTGACCGTGGTGCGGACTTTCTTGGTCTTGTTGCCCATGGCCTTGCCGAACATTTCAGACAGGTTGAGGACGCCGATATTGGCGCCGGGCATGCCGGGAATTTCGAAACCGGAACCGGCGGAAGCAGTATCGGCGATTTCGATGTCGATTTCCTTGTCGTCGAGTTCGCCGTCCCGCAGCTTCTTTCGGAAGCTTTCGCGGGTGGCCGGCGAGGCAGTGGCGCCGACGAGAGCGTCGAGCACGCGTTCCTCGGCGCTCATGTGGGCCTTCGATTCCACCTCGGCACGCATCTTCTCGCGCACCAGGCCGATGCCGACCTCGACGAGATCACGGATGATCTGCTCGACGTCGCGGCCGACATAGCCGACTTCGGTGAACTTCGTAGCTTCCACCTTGATGAAGGGCGCACCGGCAAGCTTGGCGAGGCGACGGGAGATTTCCGTCTTGCCGACACCGGTCGGCCCGATCATCAGGATATTCTTCGGCATGACTTCATCGCGCAGGTCGGGCTCCAGCTGCTGGCGACGCCAGCGATTGCGGAGCGCGATTGCGACCGCGCGCTTGGCCTCATGCTGGCCAATAATGTAACGGTCGAGTTCGGAGACGATCTCGCGGGGGGAGAAATTGGTCATTATACTGCTTTCCCATCGGGGCTGGAAACGATCAGGAGAGAAAACTCAGGCGTCGGAATTGATCGATTCAATGACAATGCTGTGGTTGGTGTAGACGCAGATGTCGGCGGCGATATCGAGGGCGCGGCGGGCGATCTCCTCGGCCGATTTGTCCGTGTCCATCAGCGCCCGGGCGGCGGCAAAAGCATAGTTGCCGCCGGAGCCGATAGCGACGGTGCCATGTTCCGGCTCCAGCACGTCGCCGTTGCCGGTCAGCGCCAGGGTGGTGGTCTTGTCGGCGACAAGCATCATCGCTTCGAGATTGCGCAGGTACTTGTCTGTCCGCCAATCCTTGGCAAGTTCGACGGCAGCGCGCATCAGCTGGCCCGGATATTGTTCGAGCTTCTTCTCCAGGCGGTCGAGCAGAGTGAACGCATCGGCTGTGGCACCGGCAAAACCGGCGATCACCTCGCCGTCCTTGCCGATGCGACGGACCTTGCGGGCGTTGCCTTTCATTACAGTCTGGCCGAGGCTGACCTGTCCGTCGCCTGCCATGACCACCTGGTTGCCCTTCCGGACGGTAATAATCGTTGTCATAAAGCACCTGTCTGCCCGATGATCGGGCGGTTTCAGTGGGCCGCGCATCGGCCCTGTTGAAGCCTATGTAAGTGGGCTTCCGGCGATTGCAAATATCACTCCTTTCGGTTCCGGTTCGCCTCGCGTGGCAAAGGCGCGCCCGTCGTGCGGGAACTTCTGGATATTTTCGCATGTGGCTGATATGGACGGCCATTATCCGATGGAGCAGGCCATGGCAGACACCGCAGCCAACCGCACGGCGAGTATTTCCCGCGCGACCAACGAGACCTCGGTTTCGGTCACCGTCAACCTCGACGGTACCGGCAATTCGAAAATCTCGACAGGCGTCGGGTTCTTCGACCATATGCTCGACCAGCTATCGCGCCATTCGCTGATCGACATGGAAATCGAGACCAAAGGCGATCTCCACGTCGACGATCACCATGCTGTCGAGGACACCGGTATTGCCATCGGCCAGGCGATCTCCAAGGCGCTGGGCGACCGGCGGGGCATCGCCCGCTACGCGTCGATTGATCTTGCCATGGACGAGACGATGACCAAGGCCGCCGTCGATCTCTCCGGCCGACCCTTTCTTGTCTGGAACGTGCAGTTCAGTGCGCCGAAGATCGGTAGCTTCGACACAGAGCTAGTGCGCGAGTTTTTCCAGGCATTGGCCCAGAACGCCGGAATCACGTTGCATATTCTCAACCACTACGGCGCCAACAACCATCATATCGCTGAAACCTGCTTCAAGGCCGTGGCCCGTGCCTTGCGGACGGCCACCGAGATCGATCCCCGCCAGGCGGGCCGCGTGCCATCGACCAAGGGCACCCTCGCCTGAACCGGAATTTTAGCGGAGCGCCCCGATGGCGAGTTTTATAGTTCTGACACCCGAGATCGGACCGGGCAGAGATCACGAGAAAACGCGCTTCGTGCGCGATGGCTTTTCGCTGACCGCATTCTTGCTTCCCGGCATCTGGCTGCTCTGCCATCGTTTTTGGCTGCTCGGGATCGGCGCCTTGCTGCTCCAAGGCATCGGGATGGAGTTGCTGCGGACGCCCGCTCTCTGGGCTGCCGGAGTGTCGCTGCTGCTTGCGGTCAGTGTCCTCTCTGCAGTTGAAGGGCGAATGCTGTTTGCCAGCCGCCTTTTGGCCAATGGCTTCGTTGCCGGTGGCCTGGTGTCGGCGCGCAATCTCGCCGAGGCCGAAGATATCTATTTCAGTGGCCTTTCGGAGGAAGTGCCGGAGGATATCCGCGCTGCACGCTGGGATATTCGAGAAAACTCTGCTGGCAATCCCCACAAGGGTGCTGCCCTCGGCCTCATCGGCTACGACGGAGGACGCTGAGCGATGCGCGTTGTCATTATCGACTACGGCTCGGGCAACCTGCGCTCGGCCACCAAGGCCTTCGAGCGCGCTGCCAGGGAAATTGGGATCGATGCCGAGATCGAGTTGACCGACAAGGCCGAGCGGGTCGCCTCTGCCGACAGAATTGTCCTGCCGGGCGTTGGCGCCTACGCCGACTGCCGCCGCGGGCTTGGCGCCGTTGACGGCATGTCCGAAGCGCTCGCGGAAGCCGTCGAGCATAAGGCCCGACCTTTCCTCGGCATCTGCGTCGGCATGCAGCTGATGTCGTCGCGCGGGCTGGAGAAGACGACCACGGAGGGCCTCGGCTGGATCAGGGGCGACGTCGTGGAAATGACGCCATCCGATCCATCGCTGAAAATCCCGCAGATCGGCTGGAACACGCTCGACCTGCGTCGTCCGCATGCGCTGTTCGATGGCATAAAGACGGGGCAGGACGGCCTGCATGCCTATTTCGTGCATTCCTACCACCTGGCAGCGGCTGACGACGGCGACATCATCGCCACCACGAACTACGGCGGCGCGATGACGGCTTTCGTCGGGCGGGACAATATGGTGGGGGCCCAGTTCCACCCTGAGAAGAGCCAGACGCTCGGCCTTACCCTGATTTCCAATTTCCTGCGCTGGCAGCCCTGATGGCGCGCGCC
Organism: Rhizobium tumorigenes; assembly: GCF_003240565.2. Taxonomy (NCBI): domain Bacteria; kingdom Pseudomonadati; phylum Pseudomonadota; class Alphaproteobacteria; order Hyphomicrobiales; family Rhizobiaceae; genus Arminella; species Arminella tumorigenes. The sequence goes on along the minus strand of NZ_CP117255.1, from coordinate 3,244,695 downwards.
CTGAACGGACCGACACGATGATCCTTTTTCCCGCCATCGACCTCAAGGACGGCCAGTGCGTGCGGCTGAAGCTCGGCGATATGGACCAGGCCACTGTCTATAATCCGGACCCGGCAGCACAGGCAAAGACCTTCCAGGACCAGGGTTTCGAGTGGTTGCACGTGGTCGATCTCAATGGTGCGTTTGCAGGCAAGAGCGTCAATGGCGACGCTGTCGATGCCATTCTCAAGGCGACCCGTAATCCGGTGCAACTCGGCGGCGGCATCCGGACGCTGGAGCATATCGAAAGCTGGCTTTCGCGCGGTCTCGCCCGCGTCATTCTTGGAACCGTTGCCGTGCGCGATCCGGCGCTGGTCATCGAAGCTTGCCGCAAGTTTCCGGGCCAAGTCGCGGTCGGCATCGACGCCAAGGGTGGCAAGGTAGCTGTCGAGGGCTGGGCCGAAGCCTCGGAACTCGGCGTCATAGACCTCGCCCGGAAATTCGAAGGCGCTGGCGTTGCCGCGATCATCTACACGGACATCGACCGCGACGGCATTCTCGCCGGCATCAACTGGCCATCGACACTGGAACTGGCCGGGGCAGTTTCCATCCCCGTGATTGCCTCCGGTGGTCTTGCGTCGATCGACGACATCAGGCGCATGCTGCAACCGGACGCAGCCAGGCTCGAAGGCGCGATTTCCGGCCGAGCGCTCTACGATGGACGGATAGATCCGACCGAAGCCCTCAGGCTGATCAAGGATGCTCGCACCACGGAGGTGGCACTTTGACCCTCAAGGCGCGTATCATCCCATGCCTCGACGTCAAGGACGGACGCGTCGTCAAGGGTGTCAATTTCGTCGACCTGATCGATGCCGGTGATCCCGTCGAAGCCGCCAAGGCCTATGACGCGGCCGGTGCAGACGAACTTTGCTTCCTCGACATCACAGCCTCTTCCGACGGTCGCGATACCATTTTCGATGTCGTAGCCCAGACGGCAGAGCATTGCTTCATGCCGCTCACCGTCGGCGGCGGTGTCCGCGCCGTCTCCGATATTCGCCGGCTACTGCTGGCCGGTGCCGACAAGGTGGCGATCAACTCCGCCGCCGTTGCCAATCCGGATTTCGTCGCCCAAGCCGCAGACAAGTTCGGCAACCAGTGCATCGTCGTCTCCATCGATGCCAAGCGTCGCCGCAGCCAGGGCGTCGGCCAGGATAATATGAGCGCCTGGGAGATCTATACCCATGGCGGGCGCAACGCGACCGGCATCGATGCCGTTGAATTTGCTGCACGCATGGTGGAACGCGGCGCCGGCGAACTGCTGGTAACGTCTATGGACCGGGACGGCACGAAGAGTGGCTACGATCTGGAACTGACGCGGGCGATTGCCGATGCCGTGCGCGTGCCGGTCATTGCATCCGGCGGCGTCGGCACGCTGGACGACCTTGTCGCCGGCGTCACGGAAGGTCACGCCACTGCCGTACTGGCGGCATCGATTTTTCACTTCGGCACCTATTCGATCGGCGAGGCAAAGCGCTATATGTCGCAGCATGGCATCGCCATGCGACTCGACTGACCGGGGGAAACGAGGCGAAATGAGCGGATTTACCCTTTCCGATCTGGAGAAGATCGTCGACCAGCGCTCTCGGGCGGGCGCCGAGGAATCCTGGACTGCCAAGCTCGTTGCAGGAGGCCAGGCAAAGGCTGCCAAGAAGCTCGGCGAGGAAGCGATCGAGGCAGTGATGGCTGCTGTCGTCAACGATCGCGAGAACCTCACCTATGAGGCCGCTGATCTCCTGTACCATCTGATGGTGGTGCTGAAGATCGCCGAGATCCCTCTCGATGACGTTCTAGCCGAGCTTGAAAGACGCACTCTGCAATCCGGCCTCACTGAAAAGGCCGGTCGGCAGAGCTCATGACGTCACTCAGCAAGCCCGCATCTGCGCCCGAACCGCTGGACCATTTTCAGGCCAACGCCTATTCTCCCTATCATTTCTTCTCGTCCGGGGAGTGGGCGAAGTTTCGCGCCGATACGCCGTTGACCCTGACGGCTGACGAAGTCGACAGACTGCGGTCGATGGGCGATCCGATCGACCTCGACGAGGTCCGGCGCATCTATCTGTCCGTATCGCGGCTGCTTTCGGCCCATGTCGAATCTTCGCAAATCCTGTTCGAACAGCGCAATCGCTTTCTCAGCCTCGAAAATGTTGCCAAGACGCCTTTCGTTATCGGCATTGCCGGATCGGTTGCCGTCGGCAAATCGACGACGGCCCGTATCCTGAAGGAACTGCTTCGCCGCTGGCCGTCCAGCCCGAAGGTCGACCTGATCACCACGGACGGATTTCTACACCCCAATGCGGAATTGCAGCGGCGCAACCTGATGCAGCGCAAGGGCTTTCCCGATAGCTACGACACCGGTGCGCTGCTGCGCTTCCTGTCGGCGATCAAGGCAGGTCGGCCCAATGTGGCGGCTCCTTGCTACTCGCATCTGGTCTACGATGTGCTGCCCAATGAATTCAAGATCGTCGACCGTCCGGACATCCTGATCTTCGAAGGCATAAATGTGCTGCAGTCCCGGCATCTGCCGGCCGATGGGAAGATCGTGCCGATGGTGTCGGACTTCTTCGACTTTTCGATCTACATCGACGCGGACGAGAAGCTGGTCCGCAAATGGTACGTGCGACGCTTCATGAAATTGCGTGAAACGGCCTTCCGTGACCCGAACTCGTTTTTCCACCGCTATGCGTCGATCACCGAGGAAGAGGCTCTCCTGACAGCCGAAGGTCTCTGGAAGAACATCAATTTGCGGAACCTGCGACAGAATATCCTGCCGACGCGGCCGCGGGCGGACCTGATCCTGCGCAAGGGTCAGGATCATCTGATCGAACAGGTGGCTCTCCGCAAGCTTTAGCGGTGTCCGGACAATCGCCAATCCGGCGTTCGTCCCGCCAGATATTCCAGCATGTCCAGGCGGCAACAATCGTCGGCACGAGGACGCCGATCAGCGGCAGGCTCCGGACGAGGATATGATTGACCAGCGGGTAGAGCCAGGCGACCCCCAACAAGATGGTCGGTTCGCGACGTTTGCAGAAGAACAGCGCCGCCGCGACGCTCAGCGGTATTGCGTCGTAAACATACCCGTAAGGAGTGGCAACGATTGCCAGAACCGCCGTGAGACAGGCGCGCGTGGCATGATCGACGCGGCGAATTGGCCGCCAAAGCCAACATGCCGCCGCGATGCTGGCAGTGGAAAAGACGGCTTGTACGGCATAGGCAGCGCCGACCCCCAGTCCCAGCGATCGGGAGAGCAGGAAGGACGTCATACCGTTGCTTTGATAGCCTTGCGGGTATGGCGCCTCGAGGATCGCTGTCATCATAGGCCGCGTCTTGGTGAAAAACAGCACCCAGCTTTCCCAGCCGAATACGACACCTGCCATCACGGCCAGAAACGAGGCGGTCACGGCTGCGGCGACGATGGAGCGGTAGTTTCCGCTTGCCAGCAGGCAGAACGGCACCAACAGCCCGATTTGGGGCTTCACTGTCAGCAGACCGAGCAGAATGCCCGCAATGACAGGCCGAGACGGCGCGAATAACAATCCGGATAGCAGCAAGGCAGCGGTTAGCGCGCCGTTTTGACCAAATATCACGTTCATCACAGCGGCTGGAGATATGATGACTAGAAGGCGCACCCATAGTGGAAGTGAGAGCATTTGCAGGGAGGCGAACAGCAGCAACAATGTTGCAAATGTCCAGACGAGATAGGCGGGCAGCAGCGGTAAGCCGGCAAGCGGCAGACCCAACAGCAGGAAGGACGGCGGGTAACTCCATTCCTGGTCCGGCATGAACGGCGATATCAAGGCTCTCAAGTCATGCCGATAAATATCGACATTGAAGAGATCGGCAACCTGTCCCCTGAGCGCCAAGACAGCACCACCCCAGAGATTGGTGAAATCCCAGTACGGTAATTTCTGCGAAACCTCGGAGAGGCCGTGCGTGTCGATCGTCCATAAAAGGAAAAGTTGTCGGACACCGAGATACAGGCCTAAGACCACGACATACACGGCGAGTCCCCGCGCAAATGCATGTCTGTCAGCCATGTCGACGTCCCCGGTTTTCCGGCAAACTATGGCTTCACGCGTCTTAATGTCAGGTTTATGCGACCGCCGCTCTTGAGCAGCGTTGAGGTTACCGGGTAGATCCGGTCGACACCGTGGAAGCAGAGCCTGCCTTCTCCACCCAGCACGACGATATCGCCGCTGGCAAGCTTGATGGACGAAGTCTTGTCCGTCCTGACGGTGCCGCCGATGCGGAAGAGACAGCTGTTGCCGAGCGAGATGGAGACGACGGGTGCGCCCATATTCTGCTCGTCCTTATCCTGATGAAGGCCCATCTTGGCGTCGTCGGCATAAAAATTGACAAGGCAGGCTTCCGGTGGCTTTTCATAGCCCGCCACCTCGACCCACAGCGCCAGCAGAGACTCCGGGATTGACGGCCATGGCCGGCCGTTTTCCGGATGGGTCGATTGATACCGATAGCCCCGCTGCTTGTCCGTGACCCAGCCGAGCGGGCCGCAGTTCGTCATGCGCACCGACATCGGCTTGCCGGTGCCGGGCATGGCCGGAACGAATAGCGGCGCCTCGGCGACAACAGCGCGGATCTGCTCGACCAGCGCCTCCTGCGCAGTGCGATCGAGATAGCCTGGCAGATGACGAATTCCGTTCAACAGCATCATGGTCGGTGCTCCGCGATCATCCTGACAGTGATTTGGGGTGACGAATGCCGACAAACAGTGCTCAATCGCTGCCGTCGGATTTTCCGCGCAATTTCTTGACCTCGGAGCGCCCGGATTTCGCCTTCAACCGGCGCTCGACGGATCCCTTGGTAGGCCGGGTCTTGCGACGGGGCGGCGGAGGCGGCAGCGCCGCCTCGAGGATCAGTTCCTTCAGCCGGTCGCGGGCATCCTCCCTGTTGCGGTCCTGGCTCCGGAAACGGCTTGCCTCGATCATCAGCACGCCGTCCTTCGACAGCCGCCGGCCAGCCAGCTTGATGGCATTCGCCTTGACACGCTCGTTCAGCGACGGCGAGTTGACGAGGGTGAAGAACAGCTGAACAGCAGTCGACACCTTGTTGACGTTTTGGCCGCCGGGACCACCGGCAAGAACGAACTGTTCCGTCAGTTCCCAGCCGGCGATGGTGATCCGGTCGTTGATGTAAAGTGCGTCGCTGGCCATTGGTCTCTCCAGGCCCGTCTATCCCATATTGCCGGACGCTTGAAAACAGGGGAGCGCGCAAAAGCCAAACCCGGCGGAAAGACCGCCGGGTTTCACGTGAATCATCTAATACGGATGCCTATTCGGCGGCAACCCGCATGCCCGGTGCTGCGTCGCGCACTCCCCCATCGACATGTTGCTCGAACTTCGTGAAGTTGGTGACGAACATCTGCACGAGCTTGCTGGCCTGGGCATCATAGGCTGCAGGATCGGCCCAAGTGGAGCGCGGATCGAGGATATCACCATCCACACCCGCGACAGCTACCGGCACGGCAAAACCGAAGTTAGGATCGATGCGGAACTCAGCCTTGTCCAGGTCGCCCTTCAGTGCAGCAGCGAGCAGCGCCCGTGTTGCCTTGATGGGCATGCGGCGGCCGGTGCCGTAGGCGCCACCTGTCCAGCCGGTGTTGACCAACCAGCAGTCGACGCCATGACGGCCAATCAGCTCTTTCAGGAGATTGCCGTATTCGGCCGGATGACGCGGCATGAACGGGGCGCCAAAACAGGTCGAGAAAGTAGCTTCCGGCTCGGTGACGCCCTTTTCGGTTCCTGCGACCTTGGCGGTGTAGCCGGACAGGAAGTGATACATTGCCTGATCGGGTGTCAGCCGGGCAATCGGGGGCATGACGCCAAATGCGTCGGCGGTTAGCATGATAATCGTCTGAGGGTGGCCGGTCATGCCGCTTTCCGAGGCATTCGGGATGAAGTGCAGGGGATAGGCACTGCGGGTGTTTTCCGTCAGCGAGCCATCGTCGAGGTCGGGCACGCCCTCTGCATTGAGCACGACATTTTCCAGAACCGTGCCAAACCGGCGCGTGGTGGCGTAGATCTCAGGCTCTGCTTCTGCCGACAACCGGATGGTCTTGGCATAGCAGCCGCCTTCAAAATTGAAGATACCATTTTCGCCCCAGCCATGTTCATCATCGCCGATCAGCGTACGGCTGGGATCGGCAGACAACGTGGTCTTGCCGGTGCCCGACAGCCCGAAGAAGACAGCGGCGTCTCCATCTGGACCGACATTTGCCGAGCAATGCATCGGCATGACGTGGCGGGCCGGCAAGAGATAGTTCAGCACCGTGAAGACGGCCTTCTTCATTTCGCCAGCGTAGGACGTGCCGCCAATCAGCACCATGCCCCTGTTGAAGTCGCAAGCGATCACGGTTTCCGTCCGGCAACCATGGCGTTCCGGATCTGCGCGAAAACTGGGCAGGTCGATGATCGTCAGCTTGGGCACCAAGTTTGCCAAAGTCGCCCTATCCGGCCGGATCAGCAGATTGCGAATGAACAGCGAATGCCAGGCAAATTCGGTGATCACGCGCGATGGCAGCGCGTAGTCGACATCGGCGCCGCCGACCAGGTCCTGCACGAACAGGGACAACCCGCCGGCATGGGCAAGCATGTCCTGATGCAACTGCGCAAAGTGCGCCGGCGACATTGGCTTGTTGTTGTCCCACCAGATCTGGTCCTCCGTGGTTTCGTCGCGGACCACGAATTTGTCTTTTGGGGAACGGCCGGTGTGCTGGCCTGTCAGCGCACGAAGCGCACCGTGGGCGGTCAATTCGGCCTCGCCGCGTCGAATCGCCTCTTCGTAAAGCTGAGCTTCGGGCAGATTGTATCGAACGCTGGCGACGCTGCCCAATCCGATTGTTTCCAGACCGACTGCCGGGTTGTGGTCTCCAAAAACTTGCATCGCCATTTCATCCCCTGTTCCGACAATCGCCATTGAATGATGACAGCCTTAAGAGCAAAAAGTTGGAGACGCAAGAGAGAAAAATCTTAAAAGATCAATGTTTTCAAACATTTAATCGATTTAAATTTCTGTCGCAATATTTAAATCGTTTGAATTTTGTCGATTGGTAATTTTATTGCCACAACTTTTGGTACCTGCGAATGTCGTGGAAAATATCGGCCCTTTATCTTTGCCACAATTTGTTCCACCTTTATCCTCCATAAGCGCGCCTGGTTGAGGCCGATCAGTTCGGCAGACCGCCTGGGTCGGGGTCCAATTCCGGGAGATGCGCTTAGATGACGGAGACCAACAGCATGCTGACAATCGCGCTCGTAGACGACGACCGCAATATCCTCACCTCGGTCTCCATCGCTCTGGAAGCCGAAGGATACAAGGTCGAGACCTACACGGACGGGGCTTCCGCTCTTGACGGGCTTCTGGCGCGGCCGCCGCAGCTGGCGATCTTCGATATCAAGATGCCGCGCATGGACGGCATGGAGCTTCTTCGTCGCCTTCGTCAGAAATCCGACATCCCGGTCATCTTCCTCACCTCGAAGGACGAGGAAATCGATGAGTTGTTCGGCCTCAAGATGGGCGCCGACGACTTCATCACCAAGCCTTTCTCGCAGCGCCTGCTGGTGGAACGCGTAAAAGCAGTCCTGCGACGCGCCTCCAACCGCGAGGCTTCGGCGACAGCCGGCAACAGCGGTGGCACACCGAAAGCCGGCGCCGTGCTGCAGGCACGTTCGCTCGAGCGCGGCCAGCTGGTCATGGATCAGGAACGCCATACCTGCACCTGGAAGGGTGAACCGGTCACGCTGACCGTGACGGAATTCCTGATCCTGCACTCGCTTGCGCAGCGCCCCGGCGTGGTCAAGAGTCGCGATGCGCTGATGGATGCTGCCTATGACGAACAGGTCTATGTCGACGACCGGACAATCGACAGCCACATCAAGCGGCTGCGCAAGAAATTCAAGATGGTCGACACGGATTTCGATATGATTGAAACGCTCTACGGAGTCGGATATCGCTTCCGCGAAGCTGCCTGAGGCTGAAGCTTCGATGGCGGATACGTATGGGGTGAGCTGGTGGAAATACCGGCCACGCCCTTCGAAAGGGCCGCGGCGTGGCACAGCTTGTGCAGCATAGGGATACGGAAGAGGCGGAAGGACAGGCCGGCAGTCGCTGGACGCATCCGTTCACGCTCATCCGCCGCATTTTCGGCAACGCGGTTTTTTCCAGCCTCACCCGCCGCATCCTGTTCTTCAACCTTGCGGCGCTCATCGTGCTGGTTGGCGGCATTCTCTATCTCAACCAGTTTCGCGAGGGCCTGATCGATGCCCGCGTCGAAAGCCTTTTGACGCAAGGCGAAATCATCGCCGGCGCAGTCTCCGCATCCGCCTCGGTCGACACCAACTCGATCACCATCGATCCGGAAAAGCTACTCGAGCTGCAGGCCGGCCAGAGCATCACGCCGGCGCCCAACGACGATGACCTGGAGTTCCCGATCGATCCGGAAAAGGTAGCACCGGTGCTGCGGAGGCTTATTTCGCCGACCCGTACAAGGGCTCGCATTTTCGATGCCGATGCCAACCTGCTGCTGGATTCGCGTCATCTCTATTCGCGCGGCCAGGTATTGCGCTACGATCTGCCGCCGGTCGACGACGAAGTCCAGAGCTGGTCGGACTGGTTCAGCGGGCTTCTCAACAAGATGCTGCAACCGGCCAACCTGCCGGTCTACAAGGAAGCCCCCGGCGGCGACGGTTCCATCTATCCCGAGGTGATGAACGCACTCACCGGTGTGCGTGGCGCAGTTGTCCGCAGCACGGAAAAGGGCGAGCTGATCGTTTCCGTCGCCGTCCCTGTGCAGCGCGCCCGCGCCGTGCTTGGCGTTCTGCTTCTGTCCACCCAGGCCGGCGATATCGACAAGATCGTACATGCCGAGCGCCTCGCTATCATGCGCGTCTTCGGCGTCGCGACGCTGGTCAATGTGGCGCTGTCGCTGCTGCTGTCATCGACGATCGCCAATCCGCTACGGCGACTGTCGGCTGCGGCCATCCGGGTGCGCAGAGGCTCGAAAGTGCGCGAGGAAATCCCTGATTTTTCCGCTCGTCAGGACGAAATAGGCAATCTGTCGATTGCGCTCAGGGAAATGACAACTGCCCTCTATGACCGCATCGACGCCATCGAAAGCTTCGCGGCCGATGTCAGCCACGAGCTCAAGAACCCGCTGACGTCGCTGCGTAGCGCCGTCGAAACTTTGCCGCTCGCACGCAACGACGATTCCAAGAAGCGGTTGATGGATGTCATCCAGCACGATGTCCGGCGGCTCGATCGCCTGATCAGCGACATCTCCGACGCGTCGCGGCTGGATGCCGAACTGGCGCGCAGCGATGCCGAGCAGATCGACATGGAAGTCCTGCTGCGTGACATGGTGGATCTGTCGCAGCAGGTGCGCCACAGCAAGAAGGCCGTGGAGATCGACTACGTCATCGACCGCAAGCCGGGCGCAAAAACACGCTTCCTCATCAACGGCCACGAACTGCGCATCAGCCAGATCATCACCAACCTGATCGAAAATGCCCGGTCGTTCGTCCCGGCGGACGGCGGCAGGATCGCCGTGCGACTGTCACGGACGCGCACACGCTGCCTGGTGCACATCGAAGACAACGGTCCCGGCATCCAGGCAGAAGACATCGACAGGATTTTCGAGCGTTTCTACACCGACAGACCTGAAGCCGAAGGATTCGGACAGAATTCCGGGCTCGGCCTGTCGATCAGCCGGCAGATTGCCGAGGCGCATAACGGTTCGCTGAGGGCGGAAAACATCATCGATGCCGACACCGGCAAATCGCGCGGCGCTCGCTTTATCCTGTCCCTCCCCGCCGAGGCCAGTGCCTGATGCAAAAGGCAGTCAACATCCACGGCACCGCTATCGTGGTCGGCGCGACCGGGCTGCTCTTTCTCGGACCCTCCGGCATTGGAAAATCGACCCTCGCCTTTTCCTGTCTCGCATCGGCCAGACAGCTGGGACTGTCGTCGGCGCTGGTCGCTGACGATCGCGTGCTTGTCTCGCGTCGCGACCGCAGCGTCGTTGCCGAATGTCCACCGTCCATCGCCGGGCTCATCGAGATCCGGGGGACCGGGATCCTACGGATCGGCAGCGTCCTTTCCAACCAGATGCATTTCGCAGTGTTGCCTGTCGACCTTGCGACCGCCGAAAGGCTTCCGCCGGAAGGTGCCAAGATCGAGGTCTCCAAGGGCATTGTTTTGCCTGCGATCCACCTTTCAAAAACCAGTATCAATCCGCTTGCCATCATCATGGCGATGCATCCGCATTACTTCTGATGGCGGCAACTCGAGCAAAGGATGAGGGCCAATCTCTGCATTTTACGCTTGCACTTCGGCTTTTCATGGCCAAGATGTCCCCCCACCGGTGGACGCGATTGCTGCGTTGCGATAAGGGCCACCTGTTTGCTTATGCGATGGGAGCAGTAATATCATGATCGGACTTGTGCTTGTCACACATGGCAAGCTGGCTGAAGAGTTTCGTCATGCCGTCGAGCATGTCGTTGGTCCGCAGAAATTCATCGAAACCGTCTCCATCGGCCCGGAAGACGATATGGATCGCCGGAGACAGGACATCATCCAGGCCGTCGCCGGTGCCGATGACGGCCACGGAGTGATCATCCTCACAGATATGTTTGGCGGCACGCCCTCCAATCTGGCGATCTCGGTGATGAACAGCGGCCACACGGAAGTCATTGCCGGCGTCAACCTCCCGATGCTGATAAAACTGGCTGGCGTGCGCGGCGAAAACAATATGGAAAAGGCGCTGGTCGAAGCATCGGAAGCCGGACGGAAATATATCAATGTGGCCAGCCGCGTCTTGAGCGGCAAGTGACGGAACGGCTATCTCTCCCATGACATCGCATTCCCGCGAACTGCTCATCATCAATAAACGTGGCCTGCATGCCCGCGCCTCGGCAAAATTTGTCCAGACCGTCGAAGCCTTCGATGCCGCCATCACGGTGTCCAGGGACGGAACGACGGTGGGCGGCAATTCGATCATGGGCCTGATGATGCTTGCTGCAAGCCCAGGCTGCAGCGTGCTGGTGACCGCCAGCGGAAACCAGGCGGAAGAAGCACTGAACGCCCTAGATGCCCTGATTGCCAACAAATTTGGCGAGGAAATGTAAACCGTAAATCATATAAAGACATAAAGACTTCTTTATATGCTAGTTGCATTTTGCCGTCCGGCCTGCTAGACGGGGTCACTGTCGGCGCGACTGCGCCCCAAAAATCCCCCATGCATTCCGTCGCCGAAAGTCGGTGGTCCGGGTGCCCTGTCCAGGCTGGAGAATTCAATGACCACTGACAAGGACTACGTTGTCGCAGATATCGCGCTTGCCGACTTTGGTCGCAAGGAAATCGACATCGCCGAAACCGAAATGCCGGGACTGATGTCCTGCCGTGAGGAATTCGGCCCGACGCAGCCGCTTAAGGGCGCGCGCATCACCGGTTCGCTTCACATGACCATCCAGACGGCCGTGCTGATCGAAACGCTGGTCAAGCTGGGTGCCGACGTGCGCTGGGCTTCCTGCAACATCTTCTCGACCCAGGACCATGCTGCAGCCGCGATTGCCGCCTCGGGCGTTCCAGTTTTTGCCATCAAGGGCGAGTCCCTTGAAGACTACTGGACCTACACCGACCGGATCTTCCAGTGGGCCGACGGTGGCTTTTCCAACATGATCCTCGACGATGGCGGCGATGCCACCATGTACATCCTTCTCGGCGCCCGCGCCGAAGCTGGCGAAGATGTGCTGTCGACGCCGACCTCCGAGGAAGAGGTCATCCTCATGGCACAGATCAAGAAGCGCATGGCCGCTTCGCCCGGCTGGTTCACCAAGCAGCGCGATGCCATCAAGGGCGTTACCGAAGAAACTACCACGGGCGTTCATCGCCTCTACGAACTCAGCCAGAAGGGCCTGCTGCCCTTCCCGGCCATCAACGTCAACGACAGCGTCACCAAGTCGAAGTTCGACAACAAGTATGGCTGCAAGGAATCGCTCGTAGACGGTATCCGCCGCGGTACCGACGTGATGATGGCCGGCAAGGTTGCCGTTGTCTGCGGTTACGGTGACGTCGGCAAGGGTTCGGCCGCTTCGCTGCTCGGCGCTGGCGCCCGCGTCAAGGTCACAGAAGTCGACCCAATCTGCGCCCTGCAGGCTGCCATGGACGGTTTTGAAGTCGTTACGCTCGAAGACGTCGTCTCTTCGGCCGACATCTTCATCACCACTACCGGCAACAAGGATGTCATCCGCATCGAGCACATGCGCGAGATGAAGGACATGGCAATTGTCGGCAACATCGGCCATTTCGACAACGAAATTCAGGTTGCCTCGCTGAAGAACCTGAAGTGGACGAACATCAAGCCGCAGGTCGACATGATCGAGTTCCCCAAGGGTAATCGTATGATCCTGCTGTCGGAAGGCCGTCTTCTGAACCTCGGCAACGCCACCGGCCATCCTTCTTTCGTGATGTCCGCATCGTTCACCAACCAGACGCTGGCCCAGATCGAACTGTTCACCAAGCCTGGCGAGTACAAGAACGATGTGTACGTTCTGCCAAAGCACCTCGACGAAAAGGTTGCCCGCCTCCATCTCGCCAAGCTCGGCGTCAAGCTGACCGAACTTTCGACGGAGCAGGCTGCCTATATCGGCGTCCCGGCTCAGGGCCCCTTCAAGGCTGACCACTACAGGTACTAACTTTAGCCTCTATATCCACAACATCTTGTGGCCGCAGCATTGACAAATGCTGCGGCTTCTTTTTTGGGCAGGAGTCTTTTCGCGGAATCGTTAAAACTGTATCCTTTTGGGACTTGATTCGCATTGAACCGAGCTTCGGGACCCTGCGAAATTGGGATGTCTTGTCGAGATACGGCACATTACAGGACGGAGACAGACCGCTGATGGAAATGAACGAAAGCCTGCCAGAGCAGGCTGACGCGCGACCCTGCGGTCCAGGCTTGCCAAGGCAAGACGGAATACAGGCGGCTGATTGCAATCGCCAGCGCGCGCCGCGTAAATCGTCGCGCTTCGTCGCCATCCTTTCCTTCCTTGCTTCCGGTACTGCCCTTGCGTCACTCGCAGGCCCGGCGCTTGCCCAGGCGCAGATGCCGGCAGCGGCCAGATTGTTCACATCGTCGGAAATAGTCACCTTCTCCGTGGTGATCGGCGTCGTCTCCGCCGCTCTGCTGTCGACGCTGTGGCTCGTCCGCCAGCGTGGCAACCTCGAGACAGAAAGCCGCGAGATCCGCACAGCCCTGTCGGACGCCAACCAGCGCATTTCACGATACCAAGCGCTGATCGCCGACAAGAACCGCCGCATCGTCATCTGGGACGGCCCCAACACGCGGCCGGAACTGCTGGGCCAGCTCCCTATCGAGACCGGCGCGCCGCAAGACAACGAGTTTCTCGCATTCGGTCGCTGGATGAAATCCTGGTCCGCCGGCGATCTCGACAAGGCGATCGACAAGCTGCGCAGCAGCGGCCAAGGCTTCGACCTGGTGGTCGAAACCAACCGCGACGAAATACTCGAAGCGCAAGGCCGGATCTCCGGCGGGCGCGCCTTCGTCCGCTTTGTCGCGCTCAATAACCTCCGTGCCGAACTGGCTGAAATCAAGATCGAGCGGGACCGATTGCTGACGTCGATCTCGGCCTTCCAGAACCTGCTCGACGCCATCGATCTTCCCGTCTGGCAGCGTGATCCCGATGGCAAGTTGACCTGGGTCAACCATGCCTATGGCGAAGCCGTGGAAGCCGTTTCGCCTGAGGAAGCGATCCGCGAGGGTCGTGAATTCCTGAGCACCATTGCCCGCGAACGCATCCGCGCCTCCGCAACGCCCGACTCGCCTTTCCACGACAAGATTTCGACTGTCGTCCGCGGCAACCGCACGTTTTTCGACGTGGTCGACGTACGCGCCCGCAGTGGTTCCGCCGGCATGGCAATCGATGTGTCTGAGACTGAGGCTGTGCGCGCCGAGCTACAGCGGACGCTGAAAAGCCATGCCGAAACGCTCGACCATCTCGCGACACCTGTCGCCATCTTCGACGGCAACCGCCGTCTGCAATTCTACAACCAGGCCTTCGTGCAGCTCTGGGAACTCGATATCTCCTTCCTGGAATCGAAGCCTGACAACAGCGAACTGCTGGACCGGCTGCGCGCTGCCAAAAAGCTGCCCGAGCCGCTGAACTGGAAGACCTGGAAGGAAAGCGTGCTTTCCGTCTACCGGGCGCTGGATACGCAATCCGACCTCTGGCATCTTCCGAACGGCCAGATCCTGCGCGTTTTCGCGACCGCGCATCCCCAGGGTGGCGCCACTTGGGTGTTCGAAAACCTTACCGAGCAAGTCGATCTCGAAACCCGTTATAATACGCTCGTCAAGGTCCAGGGCGAGACCATCGACCACCTTTCGGAAGGTGTGGCGGTGTTCGGGCCCGACGGTCGCATGCGGCTGTCCAACCCGGCGTTCCGCGCGCTATGGGGCATCAGCGAGACTGAAGCCAAGCCCGGAACCCATATCCGCATGGTGGCCGATGCCTGCCTCGCCTCCTATGACAAGCCGGATGGCTGGAAATCCTTTGCCGAACAGATCACCAGCTTCAACGACGAACGGCCTTCTTCGCAAGGGACGCTTGAGCTATTCTCCGGACTGGTGCTCGACTACGCAGTGACACCGCTGCCGAATGCCCAGACGATGCTGACTTTCGTCAATATGACAGACAGCGTCCGCGCCGAGCGCGCCTTGACGGAAAAGAACGAGGCGCTGCGCAAGGCAGACGAACTCAAGAACGACTTCGTCCAGCACGTGTCCTACGAACTGCGCTCGCCACTGACCAACATCATCGGCTTCACCGATCTCCTGAAGACGCCGGGTATCGGGCCGCTCAGCGAGCGGCAGGCCGAGTATATCGACCATATCGCCACATCTTCTTCGGTGCTGCTGACGCTCGTCAACGACATTCTCGATCTGGCGACCGTCGATGCAGGTATCATGCGGCTCAATTGCAGCAATATCCTTCTCGATGACCTTCTGGATGACGTCTCGCTGCAAATCGCGGACAGGCTGCAGGAGAGTGGCGTCACGCTGGAAATCATTGTTCCGGCACAGCTCGGCAGTGTCGTTGCCGACCAGCAGCGCCTGAAACAGATTTTGCTGAAGCTTCTCAACAACGCCGCCAATTTTGCACCGGAAGGTTCGGTCATTTCGCTGAAATGCCATCGTGACGGCACCGATTTCCTGTTTTCCGTTGCCGATCAAGGCCCGGGTATCCCGGAAGACGTGATGGGAACGGTGTTCAAGCGCTTCGCGTCCAACGGCAAGGGCGGAAAGCGCAGCGGCGCCGGTCTCGGACTGTCGATCGTCGAAAGCTTCGTCAGCCTGCACAGCGGACAGGTTTCCATCGACAGCCAGCCCGGCAAGGGAACTATCGTGCGCTGCCGCATTCCCTCTGCCGACGTTCCGCAATCGATTGCCGCTGCCGAGTGACGTCCATGGACGCCCCGATCTCGGTCTTTCTGCAAGATGACGCGGCGACACGCCAACTCGGCGAAGATCTGGCGCTCGCGCTTACGGCGGGCGACTGCCTGGCGCTGAGCGGCGATCTTGGAGCAGGCAAATCGGCGCTCGCCCGCGCCTTTCTGCGGGCGATGGCCGACGACGGGGGCCTCGAAGTGCCAAGCCCGACGTTCACGCTTGTCCAGTCCTATGCGCTGCGCATTGCGGTTTCGCATTTCGATCTCTATCGTCTGGGCGATCCGACGGAACTCGTGGAACTGGGTTTCGACGAGGCGCTCGATACCGGTATCTGCCTGGTCGAATGGCCGGAAATGGCGGAGACGGAATTACCTGCAAGTCGTATTACGCTTCGCCTCGAGACCGAAGGCCAAGGGCGCCGCGCGACTATATCGGCACCGTCAGGCCAGGCAGCCCGCATCCGGCGCGTGTTGGATATCCGCTCGTTTCTCGACGAGAGCGGGCTTGCAGGCGCAGAACGTCGCTTCCTGACAGGCGATGCGTCTATGCGCGCTTATGAATCGATATACCCTGCCGACGGGGGCAAGCGCATCATCCTGATGGACTGGCCACGCCGTCCGGAGGGACCCCCGGTGCTGGACGGCAAACCTTACCCCAAGGTCGCGCACCTTGCCGAAGACGCTTATCCCTTCGTGGCGATCGCGGGCATGCTGCGGGACAACGGTTTCGCCACGCCGGAAATCTATCATGTCGACTACGAGCAAGGCATTCTGCTGATCGAGGACCTCGGCACCGATGGTGTTCTCGATGCGGACGGCAGGCCGATTGCGGAGCGCTACCGCGCCGGCGTCGCCTGCCTGGCACAGCTGCACAGGCTTATCCTGCCCCGCGATATCGTGGTGACTTCAGATCATGTCCACCATATTCCGGATTTCGACCGTACGGCGATGGGCATGGAAGCCCGCCTGCTGCTCGACTGGTACCTGCCATGGAAACGCGGCGAAGCTGCCAGCGACACGGAACGCGCAGAATACCTGGCAATCTGGGACGATCTCATCGACCAGCTCGCCGCCTCGGAAAAGAGCCTGCTGCTGCGCGACCTGCATTCCCCGAACATCATCTGGCGTGGCGAGGACGTCGGCATTGGCCGCATCGGACTGATCGACTTCCAGGACGCAATGATCGGGCCGACGGCCTATGACCTGGCATCTCTCGTACAGGACGCCCGCGTCACCATCGAGCGGCCGCTGTTCGAGCAGCTGATGGGTGACTACCTGGCGCTCCGTCGCGCTCAACCAGGCTTCGACGAGCCGTTATTCCTGAAAAGCTGGGCTATCATGTCGGCGCAGCGCAACTGCAAGCTGGCCGGACTGTGGGTCAGGTTGAAGCAGCGGGATGGAAAGCCGGGCTATCTCCAGCATATGCCGCGTACCCTCACCTACCTGCAGGCTGCATTCGAGCACGAAACGCTTGCCCCCTTGCGCGATTGGTGCGCAAGGGCTGGTATAGGCGCAGGCGAATCATAAATACCGGATCAGATGACCATCAAACAGGCCATGGTGCTGGCAGCGGGGCTTGGAACCCGCATGCGCCCGATCACCGAACATACCCCGAAGCCGCTGGTGAAGATCGGTGGCAAGCCGATGCTCGACTATGTGCTCGATCTTCTGGTCGCCGCAGGGGTGGACACGGTCGCAATCAATATTCATCATCATCCGGACCAGATGCGGGCCTATTTCCAAGCTCGCGAGGGACTGGAGATCGTAGTCTCCGACGAGACCGGCGGCCTGATGAACTCCGGCGGTGGCCTTGCCAAAGGCCTGAAGCTGCTAGGCCGCGACCCGGTTCTGGTCATGAACGCCGACCTTTTCTGGATTGGCGAAACGCCTGGGACACCAACGAACCTCGAGCGGTTGGCTGACTTCTTCGATGCCGGGGCCATGGACATGGCCTTGCTCTGCGTCCCTCTAGAAAAGACCACCGGCCATGACGGCAAGAGGGATTTTTCCATGGCTGCAGATGGTTGCCTGACGCGCTACCGCGAGGGTATGCCCAATCCCGTGGTTTATGCCGGCGCAATTGCCTTGCATCCGGCACTGTTCGACGAGGCGCCGGACGAAGCCTTCAACCTTAACCTCTATTTCGACCGGGCCATAGCGAGCGGCAGGCTTTACGGCATGATACTCGAAGGCGAATGGCTGACGGTCGGGACGCCGGATGCAATCGAAGCTGCGGAAGACACGCTCCGTCGCGTCGGCACAAGCGAGCCATCATGAAGCACCGGCAGCGCATCCTGACGATACCGGCGGGACTGCCCTTCCTTGCGACGCTTGCGGCGGCGCTGTGCGACGGGCGGCTGACCGAACACTTTCGCCACGATCCTGCCGATCCGCTGTCCCTTGCCAAGGTAACGATCTATCTGCCGACACGCCGTGCAGCCCGCGTGCTGCGCTCCGCCTTTGTCGATCTGCTCGGCGGCCAATCGGCGATCCTCCCCGTCATCCGGCCCCTTGGCGAGACCGATGAAGATAGCGGCTATTTCGACGAGGACCTGCCAGCCACCGCTGACCTGCTTCAGCCGCTCTCGAATACCGCCCGGCTGCTAGAACTTGCCCGCCTGATCCTTGCGTGGCGCAACAAGCTGCCGCAGATCGTCCGTGACATCCACTCCGATTCACCGCTGGTGGCGCCTGCCAGCCCGGCCGATGCGATCTGGCTTGCGCGCAATCTTGCCGAACTGATCGATTCGATCGAGACGGAAGACCGCGACTGGGCTGATCTCGCGACGCTGGATGCCCAGGATCATGCTCTCTGGTGGCAATTGACGGCCGAATTTCTGCAGATCGCCAGCGCCTTCTGGCCGGCCCGCCTGGACGAACTCTGCCGGTCCTCGCCGGCCCGGCATCGCAATGCCATACTGCGCGCCGAGGCGAAGCGGCTAGCAAATGCGCAGCCCACGGGACCGATCATCATCGCCGGTTCGACAGGTTCCGTGCCGGCCACCGCAGAGCTGATTGCCGCCGTCGCAGCGCTGCCGCAAGGCGTCATCGTACTGCCGGGCCTCGACCAGACGATGTCCGATGAGGACTGGGCCATGGTCGCGCCGATTGCTGGCATTGCCGATCGGGTCGATCCGGCCAGCCGCAGCCATCCACAGTACGGCCTTGCGCACCTGTTGCGGCAACTGAAAACGGAGCGCACCGAGGTCGATACAATAGAGACGGCGCCGGCCGATCTGCAGCGGCGTGCCGAAATCCTGTCCCGTGCGCTGGCGCCAGCCAAGGCTACGAGCGGCTGGGGAGATTGGCAAAAGACGCTGCCGCCCGGCGCGTTTCGCGCGGCGTTCGCCGATGTCTCGCTGATCGAGGCTGCGAACGAGCGCGAAGAGGCGACGGCCATCGCGATTGCCCTGCGGCTGGCGCTGGAAAAGCCTGGCCGTAACGGCAATGAAAGCCAGGCGGCGCTGATTACGCCCGACCGGGACCTGGCGCGTCGAGTGACGGCTGAACTCGCCCGCTTCGGCATCATCGCCGATGATTCGGCAGGCACGCCGCTATCCTCCACGCCGCAAGGCAGCCTGTTGACGCTGCTGCTCGAGGCAACGCTCAGGCCCGGCGACCCCGTTGCCATCGTCAGCCTGCTCAAGCACCCCCTTGCGAGCTTCGGGCTTGAACGCTCTGTGCTGGATCATGCGGTCGACGCGCTGGAGTTGCTGGCCCTGCGCGGAGGCGTCGGCGAGGTCGACATCAATACGCTGGAGCCTCTGCTGGAACAGCGGCTGGCGGACCAGGAGAACGATCGCCATGCACCGAGATGGCGCGACAGCCTGCCGCCGGAAGCGGCTTCCATGGCGGCTGTTCTGGCCAATCGTGTGCGGCTTGCGACCGAGCCGCTGGCTGGCGCCTTGGTGCGACGCCGCCCCGAGGATCGGCGGCTGACGACCAGCTTCACATTGTCGGAATGGGCCGAGCGCACCGGGCGAGCTCTGGAGGCGGTGGTTGCCGACGAGAAGGGCGACCTTGCGGCGCTCTGGTCTTCCGAAGCGGGCGATGCGCTGGCGACCGTACTGCGCGAAGTGATGACGACCGATGGTCAGATGGAAGCCGATGGCCCGCAGTGGATCGACATCATGATGGCACTTTCCGCCGGCCAGGCGGTCAAACCCCGGGCGCTCAGCCATCCCAGGCTGTTCATCTTCGGTACGCTGGAAGCCCGGTTGCAGAGCGTCGACACTCTCATCCTCGGAGGCCTGAACGAGGGCTCGTGGCCCGGACAGACGGCCAACAACCCATTCGTGTCGCGGATGATGAAGACGGAGATCGGCCTGGAGCCGCCGGAGCGACGCATCGGCCAGCTGGCCCATGACTTCGAGATGGCAAACGGCACGGCGGACCTTATCTACTCGAGGGCTCTACGGCAGGGCTCTACCCCCACAGTCGCCTCACGCTGGCTGCAGAGACTTATGGCGCTGGGCGGCAAGGAATTTACCGAAGAGCTGAAAATGCGCGGCGATTGCTTTCGCGACTGGGCAGCGCTGATCGATGCCGGCGACCGCCAGGCACCGGCGCAGCGTCCCTCGCCCAAGCCACCGGCAGCGATGCAGCCGAAAAGCTATTCGTTCAGCGAGGTCGGACGCCTGAGGCGCGATCCTTACGCGATCTATGCCCGCCGCGTCCTCCGGCTCGACCCGGTCAACCCGTTCAACAGCGACCCCGGCGCTGCCGAGCGCGGCACGCTCTATCACCGGATTGTCGATCGCTTCACCCGTGAGGGCCATCTGGCGACGGCGCCGGATGCCTTGAAGGCAATGGAACGCGTCCTGACGGAGCTGTTCGACGCCGAGCAGTTGCCGCCGCATATCGACGCAGTCTGGCGCCCGCGCTTTCGCGAGGTCGCACGGGCCTTTCTCAACTGGGAAAAGGCCCGGCAGCCGCAGATCCGCCAGACATTTACCGAAGTCCGCGCCGCCGTCGATCTCGAAGCCGCCGGCATCCGGCTGACCGGCGTTGCCGACCGGATCGACCTGAAGGGCGGCAAGGCGGCCGATATCATCGACTACAAGACCGGCTTCAATCCGACGCCGCAGCAGGCCCGGGCGCTGCTCGATCCGCAGCTGGCACTCGAGGCCTACGCGCTGCAGGCCGGTGCCTTTCGCGATGTCGGGACTTTGACGCCAGAAAACCTGCTTTATGTGCGCCTAAGGCCGGGCGATCGATTCAGGGAGGATCAGGTCAACAACGAGCTCGCCAAGGCCAGCGCCCGGACACAGCCGAAATCGGCGCTCGATCTCGGCCACGAATCGATCGAACAGCTCAGCCAGTTTGTCCTTCTGCTGCGCTCCGGCGAAAAAGGGTTTGCCTCGCGGCTGATCCCGGCCCAGCAGCAGGAATTCGGCGGCGATTACGACCATCTGGCACGGGTGTCGGAATGGTCGACGGCCGAAGCGGAAGAGGCTGCAGACGATGAGTGAACTGGCAGAGCTTCCGGAAGGCGACGATGCCGGGACCTGGATCGGCTGGACAACCGTCCAGCAATCGCTGGCCTCCGATCCGACCCGGTCTGCATGGGTCTCGGCCAATGCCGGCTCCGGCAAGACGCATGTGCTGACGCAGCGGGTGATCCGGCTGCTGCTGGCGGGCGCGCGGCCTTCGGCGATCCTGTGCCTGACATACACCAAGGCAGCCGCATCCGAGATGTCGAACCGCGTCTTCGACCGGCTTGCCGAATGGGCAACACTGCCGGACGACGCGCTGATCAAGCGCATTACCGATGTCGAGGGAGCTGTGCCGGACGTCTTCAAGCTGGCAGAGGCGCGGCGGCTTTTTGCTAAGGCCTTGGAAACGCCGGGCGGGCTGAAGATCCAGACCATCCATGCCTTCTGCGAGGCGCTACTGCACCAGTTTCCGCTCGAAGCCAATGTCGCCGGTCATTTTTCGGTGCTGGACGACCGCGCTGCGACGACGCTGCTGGCGGACGCCCGACGCTCCCTGCTGACGGCAACGACGCCTGAAGACGATGCGGCTCTGGCGGAGGCCTTTGCCCATGTGCTCGATCTCGGGGACGAATCCGGTCTCGAGACGCTGCTGGGCGAGATCATTGCCCACCGTAACGCCATCCGTCGCTTCGCGCTCGATGCGGAACAGCGCGGCGGCCTCGATAAGGTGATGCGCCAGCGGCTGGGGCTGTCGGCTACCGAGACGGAAGCCGACATCGCACAGCAGTTCTGGCCGCTGAGGGGACTATCGGGTGCGGTGCTGGACCGTTATCTTGAGCTCGCGGACAGCAAGGGTGGCAGCAAGGCCCAGGAAGTCGCCTACGGCCTGAGGCTGGTCATGCGCGCGCTAGATCCCAGCGAGCGTGTCGAAATCCTTGGAAAGATCATGCTGACCGCCAAGGGCGAGCCAAAAGCCGATGGCCAGTTCGTTATCAAAGCAATGCTTGTCGAGGCGCCGGAGCTGACGGATGCCATCGCCACGGCGCGCGCCCATGTCGTGGACTGCCGCGACAGGCTGAAACGCATGCAGATGTACCGCGCTACACGCGCCGCGCTAACGCTTGCCGACCGGCTGAACGCCGATTATGCCGAACTCAAGAAACAGCGCAGCCAGCTCGACTTCGAGGACCTGATCACTCGCACGGCCGATCTTTTGACGCGCAGCGGTGTCGGCCCGTGGATCCACTACAAGCTGGACCAGGGCATCGACCATATTCTCGTCGACGAGGCGCAGGATACCAGCCCGATCCAGTGGAGTGTCATCCAGTCTCTGGCCGAAGATTTTTTCTCCGGTGCCAGCGCCCGGCCGACGCTGCGGACGCTGTTTGCCGTCGGCGACGAGAAACAGTCGATCTACTCCTTCCAGGGCGCGCGGCCGGAGCGGTTTTCCGAGGAGAGCGACCGGACGCGGCGTCGCGTGCTTGCCAGCGGCCAGGCGTTTTCGCCCGTGCGGCTGCCGCTGTCGTTCCGCTCGACATCGGACGTGCTATCAGCCGTCGACCATGTTTTTTCGACGCCGGACAATGCCAGGGGCCTCAGCGCCACCGATGAGGCCGTCGTTCATCGATCCAGCCGTATCGGACATCCCGGGGAAGTCGACCTCTGGCACATGATCGCGCCCGAACCTGCCGCCAAGGAAGAGGACTGGACGGCGCCCTTCGATTCGACGCCTGAAAGCGCGCCGGCCGCGGTTCTCGCGCGACGCATGGCTCATGTGATGGATACGCTGGTCGGCCGCGAAAGCATTATCGACAAGGGTAAGACGCGGCTGATCGAGGCGGGCGATATCCTCGTGCTGGTGCGCAAGCGCGATGCGTTCGTCAACGCACTCACCCGTGCGCTGAAGAAACGCGGCAACATTGCCGTTGCCGGTGCCGACCGGCTGGTGCTGACCAGCCATATCGCCATCCAGGATCTGCTGGCGCTCGGCCGCTTCCTGCTTCTGCCGGAGGACGACCTGTCGCTGGCGGCGGTGCTGAAAAGCCCGCTATTCGACCTTTCCGAGGACGACGTGTTCATGGTGGCGGCACTGCGCGGCGATGGCACAAGTGTCTGGAAGCATCTCCAGGCTTTTGCAGCCGACGGAAAGGATACCTTTGCCGATACAGTCGAGCGACTGAAGCTGTTTATGACGCTTTCGAAGACCTATTCGGTCCACGATCTCTTTGCCCGCATTCTCGGCAGCCATGGCGGTCGGCGTCAATTCCTGGCGCGGCTTGGCAGCGAGGTCAGCGACATCCTCGACGAGTTCCTGACATTTGCGCTCGACCATGAGACATCGGGGCTGCCCGGTTTGCAATCCTTCGTCTCGACGCTGGAACTCGAAGCACCAGTCGTCAAGCGCGAGCAGGACAAGGGCCGCAATGAGGTGCGGATCATGACGGTGCATGCCGCCAAGGGGCTGGAGGCGCCGATTGTCTTTCTCGTCGATGGCGGCTCCAAATCCTTCACTTCCAGCCATCTGCCGAAGCTGCGGCTGCTGGAGGGGCGCGGCGAAGAGGTGCCGATGCCGGCCTGGCTGCCGCTGAGTTCGCTCGGCAACACACTGACCCAGGCTAATGCCAGCCGCATCCAGGGCCAGGCGGAGGAGGAATATCGCCGGCTCCTCTATGTCGGCATGACGCGGGCGGCCGACAGGCTGATCGTTTGTGGCTATCGCGGCGTGCGCCAGAACCCCGATATCTGGCACAGCATGATCGCGACCGCACTCGGCCAGCATCCCAAGCGCTGTACTGAGGCGACGTTCAAGGGACCTGACGGCGACTGGACCGGCCTGCGCTGGCGCGTCGGGGGGATGGCAAAGGATCTCGAAACCGCAGTGTCGACGGAGGCACGAAAGGACACGACGGCGCTGCCGCCTGCCCTGTTGCAACCGCTTCCGCCCCCCCGCCATCTCCCGCGTCCGCTGAGCCCGTCTGGAGCAGGCACCATCATCGATGACGAAGCTGGAAATCTGGCGGTCACTTCCCCGCTGTTCGGCGACAAGGGTGCCTCCGACCGGGCGCTGGAAAAGGGCCGACTGGTCCACCGTATGCTGCAGATGCTGCCGGATCTGCTTCCGGCCGATCGCGCCGACGCAGCCGCGCGCTATGCCGAACGCACCACGCGCTTCTGGCCGGCAACGGAGCGCCAGGCGCTGGTCGCCTCAGTTTTGGCGCTGATGGCGCACGAGGACCTGATGGGGGTTTTCAGCAGCCACGCACAGGCAGAAGTTTCGATTATGGGTACGCTTGCGCTCGACCGGCAGACCTATGCGGTCTCCGGCCGCGTCGATAGGCTGGCGGTACTGGACGATCGTGTGGTGATCCTCGACTACAAGACCAACCGCGTGCCTCCGGCAACGGCGGACGCCATTCCCTTCGCGCACAAGGCACAGCTGGCGATCTACCGCGAGATCCTGGCGCCGCTCTATCCGGGCAAGCGCATCGATTGCGTGCTGGTCTACTCCGAGAGCGCGACTGTCCACACGCTCTCCGAGGCAGCGCTAAGATCGGCGCTTGCCGAACTCATGACAAAGTGAAATACCAAAGCTTGAAATTTGGCACCGCAACATCACATGTGGTTCAACAGTTAATTCCGGTGAAGGAGCATTTTTATGGCTACCGTGAAAGTCGATAACTCGAACTTCCAAGCGGAAGTTCTGGATTCTGCAGAACCAGTCGTCGTTGATTTCTGGGCTGAATGGTGTGGTCCGTGCAAGATGATTGCTCCGAGCCTCGAAGAGATTTCAGTCGAGATGGCCGGCAAGGTCAAGGTGGCCAAGCTCAACATCGATGAAAATCCGGAACTTGCCGCCAAGTTTGGCGTTCGCTCGATCCCGACGCTGGCCCTCTTCAAGGCTGGTGAAGTTGCCGACATCAAGGTCGGTGCTGCACCGAAGTCTGCGCTGGCAAGCTGGATTTCCAACGCCGCCTGATTGCGTCGCCTAGAGACAGCAGAGTTAGAAGCCCGGCATTGTCCGGGCTTTTTTATTGCGGTGGAGTTCCGTTTTCGGCCAATACCTCGCCAACCAAATAGAGCGAGCCGCCCATCAGGATGCGTGGGGGCAAGGTATCCGGCGACATCGTCCGCATGATTGCGTCGAGCGCATCGCCAACTGACGACATAGGCTCGGCAACCAGTCCGGCATCATAGGCGGCATGGCTGAGAACGACGGGATCGATCATCGCATCGCTATGGGCGATCGGCACGCAGAAAACTTTTTCCGCCAGACCGGCGAAAGCCTTGAAGTAACCTATAGGATCCTTGGTGTTGATCATGCCGGTGATCAGGAACAACGGTCGAGCCTGACGCTCCTCGAAGCCGGCCATCGCCTCGGCAATGACCTCTCCGGCACCCGGATTATGCCCTCCGTCAACCCAGATTTCGGCACCCTTCGGCGCGCGAGCGAAGAGCTTGCCTTCGGTCAAGCGCTGCAGTCGGCCGGGCCATTCGACCGTCGTCATCGCCTTTTCCATCATGGCGTCCGTGACGATGAAGCCGGCGGCCTTGACAGCGCGGATGGCGGCGGCGGCATTGGCGTGCTGGTGGCGTCCCGGCAGACGTGGCAGCGACAGGTCGGCAAGGCCAAACTCGTCCTGGTAGACCAGCCGTCCGTATTCCTCATGAGCCGAAAAGTCTTGGCCGAATACTGCCGTCGGGCAATGCAGCCTCTCGGCCGTCGCCGTCAAGACCTCGAGCGCAGCATCGTATTGCTGGTGGCCGATGACCACCGGAAGCCCGCGCTTCATAATGCCGGCCTTTTCAGCGGCAATCAGTTCGACGCGGTCGCCGAGATAAGGCTGATGATCCAGCGAGATCGGCATGATGACGGACACGGCGGGGTCGGAGATAACGTTGGTCGCATCGAAGCGGCCACCGAGACCGACCTCGATGATCGCCGCATCGGCGGGCTGTTCCGAGAACAGCAGGAAGGTAACTGCGGTCAGGATTTCAAATACGGTGATCTTCTGGCCGGCATTGGCATCCGCGACGCGGCGCAGTGCATCGGCAAAGACAGCGTCGTCGACGAGCTGTCCTCGACCGCCCTTGACGCCGATGCGATAGCGTTCATGCCAGTTGACCAGGTGCGGCGACGTGTGGACATGAACGCTTTTGCCGCCCGCTTCGAGCAGCGCCCGGCAGAACGCCGTGACGGAGCCCTTGCCGTTGGTGCCGGCGACATGGATCACCGGCGGCAGTTTTGTCTGCGGGTTGCCAAGAAGCTCAAGCAGCCGTGTGATGCGATCGAGAGACAGGTCGAAGCCCTTGGGGTGCAGGCCCAGGAGCTCGTCGATCACCTGTTCGGCCTGGCTCTTGGTGGAGTGATCTATGGAGCCCATTCCGCACCTCCGCTTTTCGGTCTTCGTCGGCTCAGGCGCCGACAGCCATCGGCAGGACAATCTCGCTCGGTTCAAGCGAGGCGGTCGCCGGCTGCTTGGTCAGGATCTTCAACAGTCGTGCCAGCATATCCGGGATATCATGACGCTTGATGACCATGTCGACCATGCCGTGTTCGAGCAGATATTCCGACGTCTGGAAGCCTTCAGGCAGCTTTTCGCGGATAGTCTGTTCGATGACGCGCTTGCCGGCGAAGCAGATTTCGGCGCCGGGTTCGGCGAGATGTACATCGCCCAGCATGGCGTAGGAGGCGGTGACGCCGCCGGTCGTCGGATTGGTCAACACGACGATATAGGGCTGGCCTGCTTCCTTTAGGAGGTCGACTGCGACCGTCGTGCGCGGCAGCTGCATCAGCGACAGGATGCCTTCCTGCATGCGTGCGCCACCCGAAGCCGGGAACATAACCAGCGGGCATTTCTCGGCAATAGCGCGCTCGAATGCCTTGACGATCGCCTCGCCGGCAGCGAGACCGAGCGATCCGCCCATGAAATTGAACTCGTGCACGACGGCAACGATCTTCAGTCCCTGCAGCTTGCCGACGCCGGCGAGGATCGTGTCTTCCTGCTCGGTCTTGACGCGGCTGTCCTTCAGACGGTCGCTGTATTTCTTCGAATCACGGAACTTCAGCGGATCCTGGGCGACCTTCGGCTGCACCAAGGCCTCGTATTCGCCATTGTCGAACAGATCGATCAGGCGGGCCTTTGCCGGCATCTTCATGTGGAAGCCGGAAGCAGGAATCACCCATTTGTTGTCTTCCAGATCCTTATGGAAGACCATTTCGCCGGTTTCCGGGCATTTGATCCAGAGATTTTCGGCAATATCATCGCGACGGCCCAGCATGGAATTGATCCGCGGGCGAACGTAATTCGTGATCCAGTTCAAATCGAGATCTCCTGAATGACTGAATTGACCAAGGCCAATGTGGGGGAACTATTCGGCGGCAACAAGGCGCGCCGAGCGGGTTCCGGTTGAAAGACCACGAACAAGGGTTGCCACCGCCTGCACGGTATCGGCAGTCGCCTTGCCATCCGCGGTCAGCGAATTCGCAACCTGATTGACGATCGCAGTGCCGACGACGACGCCATCGGCAGCTGCACCGATGACCCGGGCATGCTCGGCAGTCTTGACGCCGAAGCCGACGCAAACAGGCAGGTCGGTATGGCTCTTGATGCGGCGGACGGCCGCCGAGACCAGCGACGGGTCGGCCATCGCCGAGCCGGTGATGCCGTTCATGGATACGTAGTAGACGAAGCCCGACGTGTTGCGCAGTACCATCGGCAGGCGCTTGTCATCGGTGGTCGGGGTCGCCAGGCGGATGAAGTTGACGCCCTTGCGGATAGCCGGGATGCAGAGTTCGTCATCCATTTCCGGCGGCAGGTCGACGACGATCAGGCCGTCGATGCCGGATGCCAATGCGTCATCGAGAAAGTTCTCGACGCCGTAGATGTAGATCGGATTGTAGTAGCCCATCAGTACGATCGGCGTGGCGTCATCCGATCTACGGAAATCGGCGGCGAGCTGCAGCGTCTTCTTCAGGGTCTGTCCTGCCTTCAGCGCCCGCTGCCCGGCCATCTGGATTGCCGGACCATCGGCCATCGGGTCGGAGAACGGCATGCCGAGCTCGATGATATCAGAGCCTGCTTCCGGCAGCGCCTTCATGATGCCGAGCGATGTGTCGTAATCGGGGTCGCCAGCCATGAAATAGGTGACGAGCGCCGGACGGCCCTCGGTCTTCAGATCGGCAAAGCGTTTGTCCATCCGTGCGGTCATGTCAGAGCTCCACGCCGAGAATTTTGCCAACGGTGAAGATATCCTTGTCGCCGCGGCCACAGAGGTTCATCACGATGATCTGGTCCTTGTTCATCTTTGGCGCACGCTTGATGACTTCGGCCAGTGCGTGAGCAGGCTCGAGTGCCGGGATGATGCCTTCAAGGCGGGTCAGCATCTGGAATGCTGCCAGAGCCTCAGTGTCCATGATCGGCACGTATTCGACGCGACCCATATCCTTCAGCCAGGAATGCTCCGGGCCGATGCCGGGATAGTCGAGACCGGCGGAAATCGAGTGACCTTCCTTGATCTGGCCGTCCTTGTCCTGCAGCAAATAAGTGCGGTTGCCATGCAGCACTCCCGGGGAACCAACCGTCAGCGACGCGCAGTGTTCTTCGCCCTCGAGGCCCTTGCCGCCGGCTTCGACGCCGACGATCTGGACGCTTTTGTCGTCGAGGAACGGATGAAACAAACCGATCGCATTGGAGCCACCGCCGACTGCTGCCACTAGCATGTCCGGCAGGCGGCCTTCTGCGGCCATCATCTGTTCCTTGGCTTCGCGGCCCATCACGGACTGGAAATCGCGGACCATTTCCGGATAGGGGTGCGGTCCGGCCGCAGTTCCGATCATGTAGTAGGTGTCGTCGACGTTGGTGACCCAGTCGCGCAGCGCCTCGTTCATGGCATCTTTCAGGGTGCCGTGGCCGGACGTGACGGGAATGACCTCGGCACCGAGCAGCTTCATACGGAAGACATTCGGCGCCTGGCGCTCGACATCGGTTGCGCCCATGTAGACCACGCAGGGCAGCCCGAAGCGGGCAGCAACGGTGGCGGATGCCACACCATGCTGGCCGGCGCCGGTCTCGGCGATGATGCGGGTCTTGCCCATGCGCTTGGCGAGCAGAATCTGCCCGATGCAATTGTTGATCTTGTGCGATCCGGTGTGGTTGAGCTCGTCGCGCTTGAAATAGATCTTGGCGCCGCCGAGCTCGGCCGTCAGCCGCTCGGCGAAATACAGCGGGCTCGGGCGACCGATGTAGTGGGTGTTGAGATAATCGAGCTCGGCCTTGAAGGTCGGATCGGTCTTGGCATTTTCCCACTCGGCCTGCAGGTCGAGGATCAGCGGCATCAGCGTCTCTGCGACGAAGCGTCCACCGAAGATACCGAAGCGGCCATCTTCGTCTGGCCCGGCGCGGAAGGAATTTACGTTTGGCGTCTCGTTCACTGTCAACTCCCTGAGGCTGTTGCCGGCATGCGAGCCGAGGCAACCGCGTCGAAAAATTCGTCGATCATGGTCAGATCCTTGACGCCCGGCGCACTTTCCACACCGGACGATATATCGATACCCGAGGCTTTGGTGGAGGCGAGCGCAAGGGCGACGTTATCTTTGTTGAGGCCTCCCGAAAGCATGTAGTCGACGCGGCCGTCAAGCCACGCCATCAGGCTCCAGTCGAAAGCAACGCCGTTTCCGCCAGGCAGTTCAGAACCCTTGGGTGCCTTGGCATCGAACAGGAAGCGGTCAGCAATGCCGATATAGGCCTCGACGCGGCGCAGATCCTCCGCATCGCGGACGGAGAACGCCTTCATCACGAGAACATTGTAGAGCGCCTTTATGGTCAAAACCCGCTCGGGGCTCTCATGGCCATGCAACTGAAGGATGTCGGGCCGAACCAGGTTCATAATCTCATCGAGATCGTCATTGTCCGGATCGACCACGACGGCGACGATGAGGGCCTTGCCACGAACGCGGTCAGCCAGCACGCCTGCCAGATCGGGCTCGATATAGCGCGGGCTTTTTTCGAAGAAGATGAAACCGATGTGTGTGGCGCCCCGCGCGACAGCGCGATCGACCGTCTCGGCCGTCTTCAATCCGCAAATCTTGATATCGGGTTTCATGGCAGGCAAGTGACACGAAATGGCAAAAGAGTCGAGCCCATTCGCGACAGTTGCCGGATTTCAGACCCTTCAGCGCTAGCCGAAATCGATGGCATGAAGGTGGGTGCCATGCCTCTTCAGCCAGGCTTTGGCTTCTTCCATGTGTGGGCACAGCTTTTTACACAGCGCCCAGAAGCGCGGCCCGTGGTTCATTTCCTTCAGATGCGCCACCTCGTGGGCAGCGAGATAGTCGATGACTTCCGGCGGCGCCATCAGGATCCGCCAGGAAAAGCTGAGATTACCCTGCGACGAACAGGAGCCCCAGCGGCTGCGCGTATCCTTCATGGTGATCGATGCCACATCGGCGCGGATGGTGCCGGCGTGCAATTTCACCAGGCGTTCCAGATCGGCGCGCGCTTCCTTCTTCAGGAAGGCTGCAATGCGCCGCCCGGCATGCTCCGGCATTCCGCTGACACGCAGGATGCGCTCGCCGTCCAGTTCGAGGATTTCGGTGATGCCACGCAGGCTGCCTGAATGCTCGACCTGGTGGGGCACTCCACGGATCAGGATCTCGCTGCCATCGCGCAGCTTCGCATCAGGCTCGAACTTCGACAGCTTGGTGATGAGCCAGCCCTGGTGGCGGTCGAGAAAGGCGTTGATCTCGCGCGGCGGCACGCCATGCGGCACGGTCATCTTCAAGGCGCGGCCACCCGGCTCTATGCGCAGGGTAATACGGGTGGCGCGCTCGTGCTTGCGGATCGTCAGCGGCATCTGACGTCCGGCAAGGTCGAGCGTCCTCGTCTCCGGAGCAGGCGGCGTCCGGGCAGTCTTGCGGGCTTTTGAAAGAAGCGGAAACATCGGTCTGGTTTATATGATTCGCGGCAGCGTCTTGCAAAGAAAAACCGGCATCTCGCGATGCCGGCTGTCGAATGCGTCAGGAGGTTCAAAACTCCTGGCCGGAGCCCTGATCCGTGCGTCGCGCCGCTGTGCGGTCACGCATGAAACGGTCGAACTCTTCCTGGTCCTTGGCGCGGCGCAATTCCCGCACGTAGTTGTCGAAGTCAGCGCGGGTCTCGTCAAGCCTGCGACGCTCCTGGTCAAGGCGGTCGAGTTCTGCCTGGCGCCAGTCGTCAAAGGCGACGTTGTCGCTGTTGAACTGCTGACGATAGCGACGGCCGTTGCGGCGGAAACCGCTGAACATGCCATCGGCTGCCTGGTTTACGTCCCGTTTGAAGCCTCTAAGGCGATCGCCGAAGAGGATGTATGCGAGCATAGCAAGACCGAGCGGCCAGAAAACCACGAAGCCCAGGACCATGAGCGCGATGGTCGCCGGGGTCCACTCCGGCCGAATCAATGCTGACTGATTCATCGTGAGATACCTCGTAAGGCGGCCGGCTGAATGCCGGAGCCGCTCAAATCGATGTGGGAATAACGTGCTCCGGCTTCAATAAGGAAGTGCTATAAAATCGCAAATACCCTTCATTGCGGACCGAAAATCCCGTTTTTCATGCCTAGGCCGTTTTTGGACCCTTGGCCTTCCGCTTCGGGACATCGGCAGTTCTCGCGTGGGCCCTGGCAAAAGCCAGGATGCGCGGCGCAATTTCGCGGCGGAAGCGCGAGCCATTGAAGACGCCGTAGTGACCGACATCTGGCTGCAAATAATGCATGCGCATCGCGTCGGGGATGTTGCTGCAGATCGTCTGGGCTGCCTGGGTCTGGCCGACGCCGGAGATATCGTCGTTTTCGCCTTCCACCGTCAGGAGCGCCACCTTGCGGATCGCCGACGGATCGACGCGGTGACCACGATGGTGCAACTCGCCCTTCGGCAGGGCGTGCTTCATGAAGACCTGCTCGACAGTCTGCAGGTAGAACTGCGAGGTCAAATCCATGACCGCCAGATATTCGTCGTAAAACTCGCGATGTTTTTCAGGCTCCCCGTCATTCTTGACGAGGTGCATGAAAAAATCCTTCTGGGCGATGACGTGCCGGTCGAGGTTCATCGACATGAAGCCGGAAAGCTGCAGGAAGCCGGGATAGACCGACCGCCCAAAGCCCGGCAGCGGCCATGGAACGTTCATCACGACGTTATCGGCAAACCATTCGATGGGCTTGTCCATGGCGAGCTTGTTGACACCGGTTGGATTGATGCGCGTGTCGATCGGCCCGCCCATCAGCGTCATGGACGCTGGCGAAAGTGGATCGCCTGCCTCTTCCATGAGGGCGGCTGCAGCGAGCACCGGCACGGATGGCTGACAGACGGCCACCACATGGGTATCCTGGCCGAGGTGATGCAGCATGGCGACGATATAGTCGATGTAGTCGTCGAGATCGAAGTCTCCCTCTTCGACGGGTATCATCCGGGCATCGGTCCAGTCGGTGATATAGACATCGGCGGCCGGCAACAGTGCCTCGACGGTACCGCGCAAAAGCGTCGCGTAATGGCCGGACATCGGCGCCACGATCAGGATCCGCGGATCGGACGGACGGGGGACTGGCAGGTCCCTTTCGAAATGGATCAAACGACAGAACGGCTTCTGCCAGACGACAGCCTCGGTGACGACCACCGGCTTGTCGTCGATGATTGTCTGCGCCAGCCCGAACTCGGGCTTTCCGTAACGCCGTGTGCTGCGCTCGAAGACCTCGAGACTGGCAGATATCGTCCTGCCGAACGCGGTTTCGGCCATGGGATTGAGCGGATTATCGTAAGCCTGGCGCATCATGCCGGCAGCAGCCCGGAATGGCGCCATGACCGCATGGTTCAGTTCGTAGAGATGATAGTACATGACCGTCATTACCTTTTCGACTGCGGCCGAAAGAATGGCTGGTCCTTCGTGCGGATCAGCGGCAGTATTGCCGAAGTCCCTATCACGTTCTGCCAAAGTTAGACACAGCTGAGGGCCTATAAATTAAAATGCCGGAGAATTGATCTCCGGCATGATGTCGTCTGTGGCGGTTGAACTTAAGCGTCGGAAGCAAACGTCTGGCGCTGGTCCCCGAGACCTTCGATGCCGAGTTCGACCACGTCGCCGGCCTTCAGGTAAGTGGGCGGCTTCATACCCATTCCGACGCCCGGAGGGGTTCCAGTCGAGATGACGTCGCCCGGATGCAGCGACATGAACTGGCTGAGGTAGGAAACCAGGTGGGCGACGCCGTAGACCATCGTCTTGGTCGATCCATCCTGCATGGTCTTGCCGTTGACCTTCAGCCACATGCCGAGATTTTGCGGATCGGCAACTTCGTCCTTGGTCACCAGCCAGGGGCCGATCGGACCGAATGTGTCGCAGGACTTTCCCTTGGTCCACTGGCCGGAGCGCTCCGTCTGGAAAGCGCGCTCGGAGACGTCGTGCGAAACGCAGTAGCCGGCGACATAATCGAGTGCGTCGGCTTCGCTGACATACTTAGCCGTCTTGCCGATGACGACGCCGAGTTCGACTTCCCAATCTGTTTTTTCAGAGCCGCGCGGAATGAGAACCGTGTCATTCGGACCTGTGATTGCCGAGGTTGCCTTCATGAAAATGATCGGTTCAGGCGGCACAGTAGCGCCGGTCTCTGCAGCGTGGTCCGAAAAATTGAGGCCGATGCAGATGAACTTGCCGGTACCCGCGACGCAAGCGCCGATACGGCCTGCTGCCAGTTCCGGTAATGTTGCGGGATCGATCTGGGCAAGCCTTGCCAGGCTATCGGGATGGATCGCCTCGCCGCCGATATCGGCAACATGTGCCGACAGATCGCGGATCTTGCCGTCCTTGTCCAGGAGGGCCGGCTTTTCCTTGCCGGGCTCGCCGACTCGCATCAGTTTCATCGTATTGTCCTTCCTGCCATGTCTTCAGAAGCGCGTTTCGCCATATATGAACGAAACATTCACCTGTGTCACCCGTGGATTGCGTGCCAAACTTTACGCCGACAGTCCGTGAAGGCAACCGGCAAAGCGACGGATGGAAAAGGATATACTACTTGCCAAAGCGCAATATCCGGTGGCTTGGCAATTAGAACAGCTCTTCGAGAGCGGGCCCAACGGGAACGATGCCGGATGGATTGAGCGTCTCTATCGAGTAATATCCGCGCTTGATGTGGTCAAAACTTACCGTTTCCGCGATGCCGGGCCAATCGAGCATGCTCCGGCAGAAAGCGCTGAGATTCGAGTAATCGGATAGACGCCTGAGATTGCATTTGAAAATGCCGTGATAGGCGACATCGAAGCGCACCAGCGTCACGAACAGACGGATATCGGCTTCAGTAGGGTGATCGGCAAAAAGGAAGCGCTTGCCTTCGAACTGGCGTTCGGCCCAATCCAGACAGTCGAAGACATCCCGGAAACCTTCTTCGTAGGCGACCTGCGTCGTTGCAAAGCCGGTCCGATAGACGCCGTTGTTGAGCGAAGGGTAGATCCGCGCGTTGAAGGCGTCGATCTCTTCGCGCCGGTCTTTCGGATAAAGATCGGTCGAGAGGGTTGCCAGATCGCCAAAGCCGTCATTCATCATCCTCAGGATGTCGGACGATTCATTGTTGACGATGGTGTTGGTCCGGTTATCCCAGAGGACGGGAACTGTCGCCCTTCCGGTAAAATGCGGATCAGCCATTGTGTAGAGTTCGTGGATGTAGCGGGCACCGTCGACGCTGTCCTCGGTCGCGCCGGGATAGTCGCCGAATTGCCAGCCCTGCTTTGTGAGGGCAGGTTCGACGATGGAGATATCGATGGCAGCTTCCAGGCCCTTCATCGCCCGGCCAATCAGCGTCCGCGATGCCCAGGGGCAGATCAGCGCAACATAAAGGTGATAGCGGCCCGGTTCGGCAGCAAACCCACCGGTACCGGTCGGGCCAGCGCTGCCATCCGGCGTCACCCAGTTTCGAAAGCTGGACGTCTGGCGGACAAAGCCACCCTTTTCGTCCTTTGCCTGCACCGGCTGCCAATCTTCCGTCCACTTTCCGTCGACCAGCATGTTCTTCTCCTTCGCGCGCGGGAATTACTGGTCTACCCGGTCCCTGCGAAGGCCACATCACACATTGTTGAAACAGACCGTCACCCTTGCGCCATCCGTAGAAGCGCCGGCGATCTGGACTATGGCGGGCGGCACGCTATACATCGTCGGGCACTCCATCCAAACACAAGCGCTGCTCCCAGCGCAGACCGTTTCAGAGAGAAAAACCATGACAAGCAGCAACAGCCGCGAATCCAACCATCCGATCGACGCCCTTTTCCTGGATCGCTGGTCGCCCCGTGCATTCAACAACGAGACCATGCCGGAAGCAGATCTGCTGACGATCCTCGAAGCCGGCCACTGGGCAGCCTCCTCCTACAACCACCAGCCATGGCGTTTCGTCTACGCGCTGCGCGGCTCGGAGCAGTGGGACACGTTCCTCAGCCTGCTGATCGACTTCAACCAGAGCTGGGTGAAGTCTGCATCCGCGCTGCTGTTCATCGTTTCCCGCACGCATTCCGGCGAACTCGGTGCAGACGACCAGAAGCCGATCTACAGCCACTCCTTCGACGCTGGCACCGCATCGGGCTACATTGCCCTGCAGGCCCATCTTTCCGGCTATGAAGCGCACGGCATGACAGGCGTTCATTTCGACAAGGTACCGGGCGTACTCGGCATTCCAGACGGCTTCCGCGTCGAATGCGCCGTCGCGATCGGCAAGATCGGCGACAAGAACCAGCTGCCGGAAGGCCTGCGCGAACGCGAAGTCCCGAGCCCGCGCAAGCCGCTGGCCGAGGTCGCCTTTAACGGCAAGTTTGTCGCCAAGTAGTCGTTGATCCCGACAAAACGAAGCCCGCGCTGCATATTGCGGCGCGGGCTTTTCCATGTCTGGTCGCTGATAGATTAGATGTCGAGGTTGGCGACGTTGAGCGCATTGTCCTGGATGAACTCGCGGCGTGGTTCGACTTCATCGCCCATAAGCCGGGCAAACAGGCTGTCGGCATCGACGGCGTCGTTGACGCGAACCTGCAGCAGCGAGCGCACGTTCGGATCGAGCGTTGTTTCCCAGAGCTGCTCGGCATTCATTTCGCCGAGGCCCTTGTAGCGCTGCATCGACAGACCCTTGCGGCCGCTGGCAAAGACGGCTTCCAGCAGCGCACGGGCGCCGGAGATTTCCGTTTCGCCGTCTCTCCGCACCAGTTTTGGCGGCACGTCGTAGATTTCCTTCAGGCGCGGGCCGAGTTGGTCGATGTGGCGGGCGTCGGACGAGCCGATCAGCGCCATGTCGAGGGTGATGACTTCCTTGACCCCGCGCACGGTGCGTTCCAGACGCAGGCCACCCTCGTCGGTCATGTCGCCGATCCAGCCACGTTCGGTTTCTTCGGCAATAATGTCCAGACGACGGGCAACTTCCGCAACGATCGTCGCGGCCCGGGCGGGATCGCTGACCACGTCGGCATTCAGCGCGCCGGCAATCGCCGCCTGCTCGACGACGGCGCGGTTATAACGGGAATGCAGGTTTTCGAGCAGTGCCCTCAGACGAAGCGCGTCCTGAATGACTTCGCGCAGATCCTGGCCGGAGCGGACTTCGCCGCTGCCGAGCCGCAGGCTGGCGTCATCGAGGCCCTGGCCGATCAGATATTCTTCCAGCGCCTTTTCGTCCTTCAGATACTGGATCGATTTGCCGCGCGACACTTTGTAGAGCGGCGGCTGGGCGATGTAGATGTGGCCGCGCTCGATCAACTCCGGCATCTGGCGGAAGAAGAAGGTCAGCAGCAGCGTGCGAATATGGGCGCCGTCCACGTCGGCGTCCGTCATGATGATGATCTTATGGTAGCGCAGCTTGTCGGCGTTGAACTCGTCCTTGCCGATGCCGGTGCCGAGCGCGATGATCAGCGTGCCGATTTCCTGGCTGCCAAGCATCTTGTCGAAGCGCGCACGCTCGACATTCAGGATCTTGCCGCGCAACGGCAGGATCGCCTGGTTTTCGCGCGAACGGCCCTGCTTGGCCGAGCCGCCGGCGGAATCCCCTTCGACGAGGAAGACTTCGGACTTGGTCGGGTCACGCTCGGAGCAGTCGGCGAGCTTGCCCGGCAGCGAGGCGATGTCGAGGGCGCCCTTGCGGCGCGTGAGTTCGCGGGCCTTCTTGGCGGCTTCGCGGGCCATTGCGGCTTCCGCAACCTTGCCAATCAGGATCTTGGCCTCGGTCGGATGTTCTTCGAGCCAAGTGCCGAGCGCCTCGTTGACAAGACTTTCGACCACCGGGCGAACTTCCGATGAAACCAGTTTGTCCTTGGTCTGCGACGAGAATTTCGGATCCGGCACTTTCACCGACAGCACGGCCGTCAGGCCTTCGCGGCAGTCGTCTGCCGTAAGCGTCACCTTCTCGCGCTTGCTGATGCCCGAGGTCTCGCCGTAGGAGGTGATCTGACGGGTCAGGGCGCCACGGAAACCGGCCATATGGGTGCCGCCGTCGCGCTGCGGGATGTTGTTGGTAAAGCAGAGTACGTTCTCGTGGTAACTGTCGTTCCACCACATCGCCACTTCGACCACGATGCCGTCCTTTTCGCCACGGATGGCAACGGGCTTGTCGACCAGCGGCTTCTTGGCGCGGTCGAGGTAAACGACGAAGGCTTCGAGGCCGCCGTCATAGAGCATTTCCACCTGCTTGACGTCGGAATGACGCTTGTCGGTGAGCAGAATGCGGACGCCGGAATTGAGGAAGGCGAGTTCGCGCAGCCGGTGCTCCAGCGTCGAGAAGTCGAACTCGATCATCGTGAAGGTTTCGGTGCTGGGCTGGAAAGTGACTTCCGTGCCGGTTTCGCCGCCGCTGTCGCCAAGCGTCACCAGCGGTGCGTCGGCGACGCCGTGGGTGAAGCTGATCTCGTGGATCTTGCCCTGGCGCTTGATGCGCAGCTTGAGCCAGACCGACAGCGCGTTGACGACAGAGACACCGACGCCATGCAGACCGCCTGATACCTTGTAGGAATTCTGGTCGAATTTGCCGCCGGCGTGCAGCTGGGTCATGATCACTTCAGCAGCGGATATGCCCTCGCCGGTGTGGATATCCGTCGGAATACCACGACCGTTATCGGTCACCGTCACGGAGCCGTCGGCGTTGAGCGTCACCGTCACGAGGTCGGCGTGGCCGCCGAGCGCTTCGTCGATGGCGTTGTCGACGACTTCGTAGACCATGTGATGCAGGCCGGATCCATCATCCGTGTCGCCGATATACATGCCGGGCCGCTTGCGCACGGCATCGAGGCCTTTCAGGACCTTGATGGAGTCAGCGCCATATTCAGCATTGGCGGCATTTTCGGTCGCGGGGATATCGGTCATGGCTTGAAGTCTTTCGTGTTGTCGCAGGGCGCGACGATCCTTGCGAATCATCGTTTTTCCTCCCCGGACTATAGAGGTATTTCATAGTCAATGCCAAATACATGGCCCCGAAAAGACCTATAAAGCAGGGGATTAAGGCTGATTTCAGCCAGTTTTCCGAGCCTTTTCGAGGATGGCCTCCAGCGCTTCTACAGCATCCCGGTCGAGAAAGCGAAATTGTCCGGCAAGGCGATTGGCGAGCGCGGTATAATGTGGCGCCATTCCCGCCGTGTCGATCACGACACGCGGGTCGGAACCACGCGCCAGCATGAACAACTCCTCGGCCTCGTCCCAGATGATATTGAAATAGCCGGCGATCCGCTGCAGCATGACGAAGGTCGGGAGGCCGCGCTTGCCGTGCTCCAGCGCAGAGAGATATGCGGGTGTCACGTCGAGCGCTGCCGCCATTTCCTTCTGCGTCACACCCTTGCGCTCCCGGAGCTTGCGCACCGCTTCGCCGAACGGTGTCATGGCGCATCTCCCGGCCGTCGTGCCAGACGGATATAGAGGGCGCCTTCGCCACCGTGATGCTGGGCCGCCGTTTCATAGGACGAGATGAGATAGCGGAAGTCGGGCTTGGAGAACCACAAGGGTGCTGCCCGCTTCAGAGCACCT
This sequence comes from Rhizobium tumorigenes, assembly GCF_003240565.2. Classification (NCBI taxonomy): domain Bacteria; kingdom Pseudomonadati; phylum Pseudomonadota; class Alphaproteobacteria; order Hyphomicrobiales; family Rhizobiaceae; genus Arminella; species Arminella tumorigenes. The sequence continues at coordinate 3,205,754 of NZ_CP117255.1, read as the reverse complement.
TCGCTGCCCATCGAGCTTCCCTTGCCTGTTATAACCAGCACATGGCGCAGACCGCGCATATGGGCCCGAACCAGAAAATCGAGCAGCAGATCATGCGCCTCGTCCTGATAGAGGCCGTGCAGGTCGATCCTTGCCTCCAGCGCAAGCCGGCCCTTGGCGATCTTGCGCTTCACCGGCCGCTCGAGCGGATGGTGCTTGCTCGCGGACGGCTGCGGCTTTTGCGGCATTGGCAGGGGTTGTTGCGAAATCGGCATCTTCGGCGGTGCTGGCAATGATACATCGCGCTGCGCTTCTTCGGCGGCCTGCTGCTCGGTCAAAAAGATATCGAGCGCCTGCATCTCGGCCATATGCTGCGGCAGCGGCCGGGTACTCTTTGCAACCTTGCTCCAGAGAATGCGTTCCTCCGGGCTGAGCTTGCGGTCCTTCGCCATCAGCTGAACCTCGCGGCAGCCGCCCTGGGCACGAGAATGTAGAAATCGGCGTCATGACGGACGGTGCCCGCCAGTTCTCCGGCTTCATAGCCCGAGCCGGTGAAGATGTCGCCACGGGCGGGGCCGACAATTGCCGAACCGGTGTCGAGCGCCAGCATCAGCCGCTGGAACGGTCCGCCGTTGTCCAGGTGGGTGAGGCCTTCCGACCGGATGAAAAACGGAAAGCCGAAGGTATGGATCAGCCTGTCGACGGCAAGCGCCCGGCCCGCCACCAGCGGCACCTTGGCCGCTGCGATTGGCCCGGCCTGCAGATCGGCAACATCGGCCTCGCAAAAGAAAATGTAGGAGCGATTGTGTGCGAGAACCTCGTCGACCTCCTCCGGGTGGGCGTAGAGCCAGTCCCGAATCGTCTGCATCGAGATCGTCGCACGGTCCAGTTCGCCACGGTCGATCAGCAGCCGACCGACAGCCGAGAACGGATGGCCGGCCTTGGCGGCATAGGTGATACGACGGAGCGTTCCATCCGGATAGCGCAGCCGCGCGGCGCCCTGGACATGCACGAAAAACACATCGACGCTGGATCTGGCCCAGGCGATTTCCAGGTCCTTGCCGGCAAGATAGCCAGAGGTGATCTCGCCGCGGTCCGGATAGGCGTCGATCTCGCCATCCCTCAGACGTGCGAACATGTAGGATGGATCTAGTCCGGCCGGGCGGTTGCCGTCGTCGAGATCGACCAAATCGGCCGGGCGGCGGTAGAGGGGATAGCGATAGACCGCGTCGGGTGTTGCGGACACTTCTATTTCCGGCTCGAAGAATGCGGTGACGAACCCGCTCCGGTCTTCGCTCCGCCTTATGAAAAACGGCTGGCAATTGGCTTCGAAAAAAGCCCTGGCCTCTGCGGCGTCGGCTGGCGCGATGTCCTTTGCCGCTTCCAGCAGCGGCAGCAGGTCCGCCGTCGTCAGCCCAAGCGACCCGGCTCGGTACGACTTTGTCTCAGTGACGTGCCGATAACAGGCCCGCATGGCATCGAAAAGGCCGGAGGGATCGTCATCCCCCCAGCCCTTCAGATCGTCAAAGGTTGTCGGCTCCAGCAAAAAATCGTCGGATCGGACACTCATTGCTCAGATTCGGTCGCCACAAGTTTCCAGTTCGGATCGCGCGAGCGCGTGTCGCGGGCGAATGTCCAGAGGTCACTGACTTCCGACACCTGCTCTGCATCGCCATCGACCAGCACGTCGGCCTTGTCGTATGTCGCCGATATCATCTGGCTGACGATGCGAATGGTGACCAATGCATCGGTCTCCTTGACCTCGGCACTCATGATATCGCTTCGGTCGATGCCGACGAAGCTGGACTTGACCCTCTCACCGCGTGCTTCGCGATCGGCGATCGCTGCGTCGAAGCCCTCGTAGACCTCGTTTGACAGCAGACCCTTCAGCGCCTTCCGGTCGCCGTCGGCAAAAGCCATGACGATCATCTCGTAGGCCATGCGGGCGCCCTTGACGAACTCCTTGGGATCGAAGGACGGGTCGATCTTCACCACTTCGCGCAGCTGCGCGTTCAGCGGCGTTTCGGGCTTGGCGAAGGCGTCGATGGCGGCAAAGCGATTTTCATCATCAACGGCGTCGCGACGCGGCAGAGTAACGACCTTGCCGGTATCCGGTGCATCGGGACCTTTGACAGCGTCGCGGGGAGTGTAGAGATCACGCGGTGGCTTCTCCGTGCCCGTGCGGCGACCAAGCACGCTGCGCAACTGAAGGAAGATCAGCACCGCTGCGACCAGAAAGAAAATCGTCACAAAGTCATTCGAACCCATATCGCTCCGGCACCACTGTTCACATTCGAAGTTTCAACACCCATATAGTCAGCATAATGCCATCATTCAAATAGCAGGTCCTCATCTTTGTGATCTGCTATGCTGAACGGCAGACGAGTTACTCATTCGAGGAAGAGACCATGCGCCTTTCGCTTCTACCTGCCTTCGTCCTGCTGCTCCCCCTGGTGGAGATCGCCGGCTTCGTCGTGGTCGGCAAGGCGATCGGTCTCTGGGCAACGCTCGGGCTCGTCGTCCTCAGTGTTGTCGTCGGCGCTTTCCTGCTGCGATCTCAGGGATTGAGCATCCTGCGGCGGCTCTCGATGGCAAGCCGCGACGGCGCAGCGCCTGCCCGCGATCTCGTGCATGGTGCAATGGTGGTGGTGGCTGCGTTCCTGCTGCTGGTACCCGGCTTCTTCACGGACATCCTCGGCCTGCTTCTCTTCATTCCTGGGGTGCGCGATCTTGCCTGGAAGTTTCTCAGCCGCCGCATCGTCATCCTGGGGTCTTCGCCGGCGTTCAATCGCTCGCGCAGCGCACCGGAAAGGCCGAACAGCTCCGGTCCCGTGGTCGATCTCGACGCCGACGATTTTCGGCGCGGCCCGAATCCAGGCTCTCCGTGGTCCGATCGCAAGCGTCTGAAGGACTGACGCCCCGGTTTCGGGCCGGCTGCCGAAGGGTTGTAAGCCCCGGCATGAAATGTTAGATGGCGACACCATTTTGAGCCGCGAGGAAGTGCCATGGCCGACGAAATCAACGGCGAGACCGCCCCCAGCCTATCTGTTCTTGCCCAGTACACGAAGGATCTGTCCTTCGAAAATCCCGGTGCGCCGCGCTCGCTGCAGTCCCGCGACAAGCCGCCGGAAATCAATATCAACGTCAACGTCAATGCCAACCCGCTGTCTGACACCGATTTTGACGTCGTGCTGACGCTGAATGCCGATGCCAAGGATGACGGCAAGACCGTATTCCACACCGAGCTGGTTTATGGCGGCGTTTTCCGGGTCGTTGGCTTTCCGCAGGAGCATATGCTGCCACTGCTGTTCATCGAATGCCCACGCCTGCTGTTCCCGTTCGCGCGCCAGATCATTGCCGACGTCACCCGCAACGGCGGCTTCCCGCCACTGATCATCGACCCGATCGATTTCGCGACGATGTTCACCCAGCGCGTTGCCGAAGAACAGACACGTGCGCAGGTCAGCTCCGTTCCGAACTAATCCTCGATCGATATGATGAGACATGTGCCCGGCTTGTCCGGGCATTTTTTATATCTATCAGGCAGAACTGTATTTCAGCCAGATGCTCTTTTCTCCGAGCTTGGCGAGCAGCGCCCGATGTGCTTCGCGCTCCAGATCGCTTACCCTGTCCGGCAGCGGAGATGGTCTCGCAAGCACCGCGACAACCACGTCGTCATTGTCCATCCGGCGATCTGAACCGCTCTGACCGCCTTTATCGGAGCTTAGACCCAAGGCTGTCTGCCGGCCGCCGATCATCTCGATATAGACTTCTGCCAGCAATTCCGAGTCTAGCAGCGCACCGTGCTTGGTGCGGTGGGTATTGTCGATGCCATAGCGGCGGCAGAGGGCATCGAGAGAATTCGGACCCATCGGGTTTTTGCGACGGGCAAGAGACAGGGTGTCGATCACCATCTCCGGCAGGATCGACGGCATGCCGAGACGCGCCAGCTCCGCATTGATGAAGCCCATGTCGAAATTGGCGTTATGGGCTATCCACTTGGCGTCGCCGAAAAATTCCAGCATCGGTCCGGCGACGTCGGCAAAGGGTGGCTTGTCGGCAAGGAACTCGTCGGTAATGCCGTGCACCGCCAGCGCGTCCGGATGGACTTTCTGGCCGGCCGGATTGACGTACATGTGAAAGGTGCGTCCCGTCGGAAAATGGTTGAACAGCTCGACGCCACCGATTTCGATGATGCGGTCTGTGCGGCTGTCGAGGCCTGTCGTTTCCGTATCGAAGATGATTTCGCGCATGTCAGCAGTCCCTGTCCGTCGTGCCTGTCCTCAGGGCGGCAATGATCGCCGCGACCTGGCTGCGGGCCGGCTCGATACCGTTGTCGGTATCGATCAAGAAATCCGCCCTCGCCCGCTTGTCGGCGTCCGGCATCTGCCGAGAGAGAATCATATTGAACTTCTCCTCCGTCATGCCCGGTCGCGCAAGAACCCTCTGGCGCTGAAGCTGTGGATCACAAGTGACGACGACGATGCGATCGACGCGATCTGTGCTTGCCGTTTCGAACAACAGCGGAATGTCGAGCACAACGATATCGGCGCCGGCCAGGGCCTGCTCACCCAGGAATGCCAATTCGCGGCGGCGCACCAGCGGATGGACTATGGCCTCGAGTGTCTTGAAGCCAGCCGGGTTCGCTGCCAATTGCCTAGACAACAGCTGCCGGTCAACGAGACCGCCTGCAACTGTTCCCGGAAAAGCCTCCTCGATCAAAGGTGCCGCCTCGCCCGCATAAAGTTCGTGCACCGCCTTGTCGGCATCGTTGACCGGAATGCCGGCATCGGCAAACAGCCTGGCCGTTGTCGTCTTGCCCATGCCGATCGAGCCCGTCAGGCCAAGCCGGATCATTTGTGCGCTTCCATATCTGCGATAACCAACTGCCGCAGACGGTCATCAACCTCTGGGCGCTGGCCAAACCACTTTTCAAATCCCGGCACCGCCTGGTGTAGCAGCATGCCGAGACCGTCGACCGTGGCGATGCCCTGCCGTTCGGCTTGGGCAAGAATTTCCGTCTTCAGCGGCACGTAGACGATATCTGTGGCAACGGCGTTCCTCGCCATCGTCGTGAAATCGATTGCTGGGGCCGGGCCTCCATTCATACCAAGGGAGGTGGTATTGATGAACAAGCCCGCCGACTGCATGACCTCGCGCAAAGCCTTTTCCGGATGGGCATGGACGCTGGGACCGAACCGGTCGGCAAGTTCGTGCGCCCGATCCAGGGTCCGGTTGACCACGTGGATAGTGGCGATGCCGCGATTGCGAACTGCCTGGATGATAGCGCGGCTTGCGCCGCCGGCGCCGAGGACGACGGCGATTTCCACCTTGTCCCACCCGGGATGGCGCGCATCGAGATTGGCGACAAAGCCGTGGCCATCGGTATTGGTGGCCATGAGTTGGCCGTTCTCCAACCACAGCGTATTGGCGGCGCCGAGCTCCTGCGCCAATTCGTCCGGCCGGTCAGCCAGCGCGAATGCCTGTTCCTTGTGCGGGATCGTGACGTTGCCACCGACGAAGCCATCCGCGCCATCCTTCAGCGATGCGATGAAGCCGGGGAAATCTCCCGGGGACACGGCGTGAGCCTGATAGCTGCCAGCGATGCCCAGTGTTTTAAGCCAGTGTCCATGGATGAGCGGCGAGCGGGAATGGCTGACAGGATAGCCTGTGACGAAGGCACGCCGGCCGATTGTTTCACGTGAATCATACATCGATTGCCTCCAGGGCCCGCAATTCGGCCAGCAGCGGCAGCATGGGAAGGCCGAGGATTGTAAAGTAGTCGCCGTCTATCCGTGAGAATAACTGTATCCCCTCGCCTTCCAGCTGATAGGCCCCGACGCTGCCGAGCGCCTTGCCGCCGACCCTGCCGATATGGCGATGGATAAAAGCGGGTGTGAGCGTCCGCATTGTCAATTCGGCGTGGGACAGGTGCTCCCAGAGGATGTCGCCATCCCTTGCGATCGCGACGGCACTGTTCAACCGGTGGGTTTTTCCCGAGAGGGCCAGCAGATGGGCCTCTGCCTCGGCGCTATCCTTCGGCTTGTGAAACACGCGAGAGCCGAGCGACATCGTCTGGTCCGAACCTATGACCAGCGAACCATGGTGGCTTTCGCTGACAGCGACAGCCTTGGCCTTGGCAAGAACCAGCGCAACAGCATCCGGGCTGGCGCCGGCTTTTTCAAGCGGTGCCTCAATGGCACGTTCGTCGATGCTGGCAGCGATGGATTCGAACCGCAGACCGGCATTTTCCATCAGCATGCGACGAAAGGGGCTGGAGGACGCGAGGATGAGTGGCGATGTCATGGGGTTGTTCCTGCGCTGTTCGGCAGACTTGCGCTTAGCGCAGCTTCGGTTTCAGGGCAACGATGGCGGCAGCCGTTTCTTCGATCGAGCGCCGGGTCACGTCGATGACGGGCCAGCTGTGCCTGGCGCAAAGCGCACGGGCATATTTCAATTCCTCGGAGATCGTCGCGCGATCCGTATAATGACCGCGATCGAAGCCGGGCGTAGTGCCGAGGATGCGATTTTCGCGAACCTGTGAAATCCGGTCGGTGGTGGCGATCAGGCCGACGATGAGAGGCTTGGTTGCGGCAGCCAGGCTCGGCGGCAGCGGTACGCCGTAGACGATCGGAATATTGGCGGTTTTGATGCCGCGATTGGCGAGATAGATGCTGGTCGGAGTTTTTGACGTTCGACTGATGCCGACGATGACGACGTCGGCATCATTATAATCGTCCGGCATCTGGCCGTCATCGTGATCCATGGTGAAATTCAACGCTTCGATGCGGGCGAAGTAATCCGCATTCATCACATGTTGGGCGCCCACCCTGCGTCGGGAAACGGCGCCGAGATAGGTCTGGAAGACGTTGAGTACCGGTTCGAGCACAGCGACGCACGGGACACCCATCGCCTTGCAGCGCTCGTCGATGAGATCGGCAAGTTCGTGATCGACGATAGTGTAGAGCACGATACCCGGAGAAGCATCGATCGCCTCGAGCACCGGCAGCAGCTGTCGGCGATTGCGGATCAGCGGGTAGACATGCTCGATTGGCTGGCTCGCCTGGAATTGGACCGAGGCCGCCCTTCCAGCAGAAATGAGAGTCTCTCCGGTTGAGTCAGATATCAGGTGCAGATGAAAGAAATTTATTCTGTTCTCCACGTTGTTTTCCGTCGTCTGTTGATAACCGGGGAGGAAAATATAATTGGGCAGCCTCATGGCGGAGGGGCTGGGATAACTGCCAAGTTGTCCACAATTGCGATTTTGCGGCTTGCTGAAAACAGAGGCTGTGAAGACTGGGGATAAAGAAGCTTCGACCGATTGTCATCCTAAGCTTGTCCACAGGATACGCAAATCTGTGGCCACGCTAAATGTCAGGGATGATTGATGAAATTCATTCAGTCCCCATATCTCGTCAGGATGCGGCAATTTTCGTCCCGACTATTTCGGAATATGGCAGTCACGGGGAGTTCGCATGGATAAGTGATAATCCTTGATAGTCACCGACTCTTAGAAATAGAAACCTTAAGAAGATCTTTATAATTTTTAGAGGGAAGAGGCATTTGACGGCAGAACGCAGGGCAATTATGAGAGTGTTGGCGGGAGAAACGCTGACCCCCCCTCCGATATGGCTAATGCGACAGGCAGGTCGATATCTCCCTGAATACAAGGCAACGAGGGCTCAGGCAGGGAGCTTTCTGGATCTCTGTTATTCGCCGGATCACGCCGTCGAGGTGACGCTGCAGCCGATAAGGCGCTATGGTTTCGATGCTGCGATATTGTTTTCGGATATCCTCGTCATCCCTGACGCCTTGCATCGGAATGTAAGGTTTACGGAAGGCCACGGGCCGCAGATGGATCCTATCGATGAGGCCGGCATTCTGGCTCTTGAACCGAAGGATGTGCTCGAGCACCTGAAGCCTGTGTTTGAAACTGTGCGGCGGCTGCGCGCCGAACTGCCGGGCGAAACGACGCTGCTCGGTTTCTGCGGGGCTCCGTGGACGGTGGCAACGTACATGATCGCCGGGCACGGGACTCCTGATCAGGCGCCGGCCCGTCTGTTCGGCTATCGCCATCGAAAGGCTTTCGAACACCTGCTGGCAATGCTCGCCGAGCTCTCTGCCGATTATCTCGTGGCGCAGATCGATGCCGGTGCCGACGCGGTGCAGATTTTCGATTCCTGGGCGGGTGTGCTCGGGGAAGCGGAATTCGAGGCATTTGCCGTGGCTCCTGTGGCGCGGATCATCGCTTCGGTGAAGGCGCGCCGTCCTCATGCGCGGATCATCGCCTTTGCCAAAAATGCCGGCTACATGCTGAAGGATTATCGCCGCAAGACCGGCGCCGATGCCATTGGCCTGGACTGGTCCGTTCCCCTTTCCTTCGCGACTGAGCTGCAGCAGGACGGGCCGATCCAGGGCAACCTCGATCCGATGCGGCTGGTGGCTGGCGGCGATGCGCTGACCGACGGGATAGACCGGATCCTGGAGCGGCTTGGCAACGGACCTCTGATCTTCAACCTCGGTCATGGCATCACGCCCCAGGCAGATCCTGAGAATGTTGCGGTGCTGGTCGACAGGGTGCGGAGTTTCAAGTTTTGACGGTCGAAAAGCAGACGGATCAAAAGGCGGGACGGACGGCACGCAGCCGCGCGTTGACTGCAATCCTCGTATTCGTGTTGCTCGCCGTGGCGCTGTTTTACTGGAACCCGGATAACCTCTATCTGTGGATCAAGGCATTGCATGTCATCGCTGTCATCTCCTGGATGGCCGGACTGCTCTACATGCCTCGGCTGTTCATCTATCACACCGATGCCGTACCGGGCTCTGCCCAGTCGGAAACCTTCAAGGTCATGGAGCAACGGCTGCTCAAGGTGATCATGAACCCGGCGATGATGCTCACCTGGATCTTCGGGCTGTACCTTGCTTGGTCGGGGTTTGCATTCCAGGGCGGTTGGCTGCATGCAAAGATTGCCCTTGTCGTGCTTCTGACTGGCGTCCATGTTTATTTCAGTCGTGCCGTCAAAGCCTTTGCGAAGGACCAGAACACCCGCTCGGCCCGCTACTGGCGGTTTGCCAACGAGGGGCCGACGTTGCTGATGATTGCCATCGTCATCCTCGTCGTGGTCAAACCTTTCGCCTAGAAAAGGCGTCATTTTAAATTTTCGCCATCGGCGACATGCCCCTTGCGGCTTCCTGCGGAAGTCGCTATTTTCGCGCATCTCATCTTCGTGGCATGTATTCATCCTGTCGCCCGCGAGTCCCCTTCGCGGTCCCGAATACGAAAACGTCGCCTTTCCCTTTCTAAAAATAGAGTAATGGTCCCTTCATGGCTGAAATGAAGCTGCAAGAACTGAAAAGCAAATCCCCGACCGATTTGCTGGCTTTCGCCGAATCGCTCGAGGTCGAAAGCGCCAGCACGCTGCGCAAACAGGAATTGATGTTTGCCATCCTGAAGGTGCTGGCCAGCCAGGACGTGGAAATCATTGGCGAAGGCGTGGTTGAAGTCCTCCAGGACGGATTCGGTTTCCTGCGCTCTGCCAATGCGAACTATCTGCCCGGGCCCGATGATATCTACATTTCGCCCTCCCAGATCCGCCGTTTCTCGCTGAAGACCGGCGACACCGTCGAAGGCCCGATCCGTGGACCTAAGGAAGGCGAGCGCTATTTTGCTCTCCTCAAGGTCAACACGATCAACTTCGACGATCCTGAGAAAATTCGCCATAAGGTTCACTTCGACAACCTGACGCCGCTTTATCCGAACGACCGGTTCCGTATGGAACTCGATGTGCCGACGACCAAGGATCTCTCTGCCCGCGTCATCGATCTCGTGGCGCCGATCGGCAAGGGTCAGCGCGGCCTCATCGTTGCCCCGCCGCGCACCGGTAAAACCGTCCTGCTCCAGAACATTGCGCACTCGATCACGGCCAATCATCCCGAATGCTATCTGATTGTCCTTCTCATTGACGAACGGCCTGAAGAAGTGACGGACATGCAGCGCTCTGTGCGCGGCGAAGTCGTGTCATCAACCTTTGACGAGCCGGCGGTTCGCCACGTACAGGTCGCTGAAATGGTAATCGAGAAGGCGAAGCGTCTCGTCGAGCACGGTCGTGACGTCGTCATCCTGCTCGATTCGATCACCCGTCTCGGTCGCGCCTACAACACCGTCGTGCCATCGTCTGGCAAGGTCCTGACGGGTGGTGTCGACGCCAACGCGCTGCAGCGCCCGAAGCGCTTCTTCGGTGCTGCACGAAATATCGAGGAAGGCGGATCGCTGACGATCATCGCGACAGCGTTGATCGATACCGGGAGCCGCATGGACGAAGTCATTTTCGAAGAATTCAAGGGTACCGGCAACTCGGAAATCGTGCTCGACCGCAAGGTCGCCGACAAGCGCATCTTCCCGGCGATGGATATCCTTAAGTCCGGTACGCGTAAGGAAGACCTGCTCGTTCCGCGTCAGGATCTGCAGAAGATCTTTGTTCTTCGCCGTATCCTCGCCCCGATGGGTACGACGGATGCGATCGAATTCCTTATCGACAAGCTGAAGCAGACGAAGAACAATCCGGATTTCTTCGACTCGATGAATACTTGATTTCAGTCGGCCGAACGTTTGCTACTTAAGGGCCGCCATGTGCGGCCTTTATGCTGGGTGGATCGATTCGGTTGCGTACCAAATGCGGTGCAACGTGTCAGAATTTGCAGATACGATCTATGCGTTGTCCAGCGGCGGCTTGCCCGCCGGCGTCGCCGTCATCCGCGTCAGTGGTAATGGCGCATTTGCGGTGGCCTCGCAGATTGCAGGGCAACTGCCTGCGCCTCGCACTGCTTCACTGCGAACGATTCGGACTCGAAACGGTTTGGTGATCGACAAGGGGATTGTCCTTCTTTTTCCCGGTCCGAATTCGTTCACCGGAGAAGATTGTGCGGAATTTCAAGTGCATGGGGGCCTCGCGGTTGCGGCTGCGATATTGGACGAGCTTTCAGCTATTTCCGGATGCAGACTGGCGGAGAATGGCGAATTTTCGCGACGAGCGTTCGAAAATGGACGGATGGACCTGCTGGAGGCGGAGGGTCTCGCAGATCTCTTAGCGGCCGAAACCGAAATGCAGCGGCGGCTGGCGATAGAACAGAGTAGCGGCGGACTTTCCGAACTGTATGCCGCCTGGGCGAACCGCATAACGCGGGCCAGGGCGCTGATCGAGGCCGAGCTCGACTTCTCGGATGAAGGTGATGTGCCAGGTTCCGTCTCAGACCAGGTTTGGGCTGATATGCTCCTGATCCGTGATGCGATTTCAGACCATTTGGCTGGGGCAAAGTTCGGAGAAATCGTCCGCGATGGGTTCCGAGTTGCGATAGCTGGACCGCCCAATAGCGGCAAGTCCACCTTGCTGAATACGTTGGCCGGTCGAGATGTTGCTATCGTCACAGAGATCGCCGGCACGACGCGCGATGTGCTTGAGGTTAATCTTGATATAGACGGCTTTCGGGTCCGCTTGTTCGATACCGCCGGCTTTCGCGAGACGGAAGATGTTGTAGAAGCAGAAGGTGTGAAGCGCGCACTTCAAACCGTTGAGGCAGCCGACCTCGTGCTCATGCTCAGGGAGATAGGCAGTCCTGAAACAGAGATTGTGGTTCACTCAGACGCGATTCAGGTGGGGACTAAAGCGGATATCCACGGGCCAGGTGAGCAATTTGATATTTGTATCTCTGTTCAAAATGGGACGGGGCTGGCGGAATTAAGGGAAAGAATTTCGACAGAACTCAGCAAGCGCTCTACTGGTCTTTCCATGGCAGTCCCCGCGAGACGAAGACATCGTGTATTGCTGGAACAAGCGATTTCAGACATCACTTGCGCATTAAATTCGTCTGAGGGACTCGATATCAGAGCTGAGCATTTGCGCGCCGCTGCTCGCTCATTGGGTCGGATAACCGGGCATGTGGATGTGGAGGATTTGCTCGGTGTAATTTTCTCTGAGTTCTGCGTGGGCAAATGATTCACGTGAAACATTCGGTGACTGCGTTGGAAACGTGTTTCACGTGAAACTTCTTGACTCCCGGTCGTTAGTCCGGAAAACAGCCTAAGCTGGAGATTACGATGCAAACGACGCGTTATGATGTAATTGTAGTAGGTGGCGGCCACGCAGGCAGTGAAGCCGCAGCTGCGGCCGCCCGCCTTGGTGCACGCACCGCACTTGTTACGCATCGCCGGGACACCATCGGCGTCATGTCCTGTAATCCTGCCATCGGCGGGCTTGGTAAAGGGCATCTCGTTCGCGAGATCGATGCGTTTGATGGACTGATGGGCCGTGTTGCCGATGCTGCCGGAATACAGTTCCGAATGCTCAATCGCAAGAAGGGACCAGCGGTGCGCGGTCCTCGCACCCAGGCAGACCGGAAGCTTTATCGCCTCGCCATGCAGGCTGAGATCGCATCGCAGGAAAATCTGGACGTTGTAGAGGGTGATGTTTTCGATATCCTCCAGCGAGATGGGCGAGTTACCGGAATCTCCCTGCGAGACGGTACGGAACTTTACTGCGGCAGCGTTGTGGTCACGACAGGTACGTTCCTTCGAGGATTGATCCATATTGGGGAGCAGAAGATCCCGGCAGGACGTATGGGCGAGGAGCCGTCGGTTGGACTGTCGGGCACGCTGGAGCGGCTTGGCATTTCGTTGGCCAGGTTGAAGACTGGTACCCCAGCAAGGCTCGATGGCAAGACGATCGATTGGACAGCAGTGGGCAGGCAGGGTGCAGATGAAGATCCGGTGCCCTTCTCGTTCATGACGGACACTATCGTCAACAGACAGGTCGATTGCGGTGTGACGCGGACGACGGCCGCCACGCACAAGATCGTTATGGATAATCTCCAGCAGTCTGCCATGTATTCTGGCCAGATTGAGGGAATAGGTCCGCGCTACTGTCCGTCAATCGAAGATAAGATTGTCAAGTTCGGTGAACGCGACGGTCACCAGATCTTTCTTGAGCCCGAGGGCTTGGACGACGATACCATTTACCCAAATGGTATTTCCACAAGTTTGCCTGAGTCAGTGCAGCAGGCCTTTATCAGGACTATTCCGGGTCTGGAACGAGTTACGATCCTACAGCCGGGTTATGCAATTGAATACGATCATGTCGATCCACGCGAACTCATTGTTTCGCTGGAAATGCGCAAGCTACCAGGGCTCTTTCTTGCCGGTCAAATCAACGGGACAACCGGTTATGAAGAAGCAGCAGCGCAGGGTTTAGTCGCTGGTCTTAACGCAGCGCGTCTTTCTGCGGGAATGGATGCGGTCCATTTCAGTCGTACGCAATCCTATATCGGCGTGATGATCGATGATCTGACATCACGCGGTGTTGCTGAGCCGTACAGGATGTTCACGTCCCGCGCAGAATATCGACTTTCGCTCCGAGCAGAGAATGCCGACGTGCGGTTGACACCGACTGCCATGGCAATCGGTTGCGTAGGTGCCGAGAGATCAGCACGCTTTACGAGCTACCTTGGGCGGTTGGAAGCTGGAAGGAAGCTGCTTCAGGACCTCACTGTCACGCCGAACGCTGCCGCGGCTTTCGGTATTCATCTCAATCAGGATGGACAACGTCGTTCGGCCTACGAGCTTTTGTCACACCAAGATCATGACCGCTCATCTCTGCAGCGCATCTGGCCCGAGCTTGCCGCGCTCGAAGCGCCTGTCGCTGACGCGCTTGCGATCGAAGCAACATACTCCGTGTATATGGAGCGACAGGCGTCCGATATCGAAAAGGTTCGACGAGAAGAAGCCATGGTTATTCCACGTGCTTTTGACTTTTCATTGCTTTCCGGTCTGTCGAATGAATTGACGCATAAATTGAAACAGGCTGTCCCAGCCAATCTTGCGCAAGCTGCGAAAGTCGATGGCATGACGCCGGCGGCGCTCTTGTTGCTCATTGCTGCCTTGACGAAGTATGCCGCGACATCGACCAGAGTGGCGTGATCTTACAAGGCTGGAGAGTCCTCATATGGAATTGAACGGTTTACGTGTTTCACGTGAAACATCCGAGCGGCTGATCACATTCAGTGCGCTCTTTGAGAAGTGGGCGAAGACAATCAATCTGGTCGCGCCATCGACACGCAATGAGCTTTGGCAGCGCCACATTGCCGATAGCGCACAGATATTTCAGCTCTATCCGAAGCCGATCCATTGGCTTGACCTCGGCAGTGGCGGGGGCTTTCCGGGAATAATTACATCGATATTCCTGGCAGAACTCGGTGACGGACATGTCGATCTCATCGAAAGCAACCGGAAAAAAGCTGCTTTTCTGCGGACTTGTCTGCGTGAGTGCGGGGGTCGAGGCAGCGTCCACTGCCTGCGTATCGAGGAAGCGCAGAACACGATTGCCAAATGCGATGCGATCTCTGCAAGGGCTTTGGGAGATCTGTCTCTTTTATTTGAATATGCATCGCCTTGGGCGGGGAAAACTGAATCCCTTAAACTTTTTCTTCATAAAGGCCGGGATTACCAACGCGAGATCGACGCTGCCCATGGTGACTGGGAGTTCGATCTGGTAAAGCATGAGAGCGTTCTTGAGGCAGATTCCGTTATCCTGGAAATTTCGAGCCTCAGACGCCGAGCTTAATCGAACCCAGGTGCGGCAATGTCAGCTCAGCGAAATCGTATCATCACCGTCGCCAATCAAAAGGGCGGGGTCGGCAAGACGACCACAGCGATTAATCTTGCCACCGCTCTCGCTGCGATTGGTGAGCGCGTCCTGATTATCGATCTGGATCCGCAGGGTAACGCCAGCACGGGTCTTGGTATCGACCGCCGCCGCCGCGAGGTGTCCTCCTACGATCTGTTGATTGGCTCCCATACCGTCGTGGAAGCTGCGGTGCAGACGGTGGTGCCGGATCTTTATATCGTTCCGTCGACGATGGATCTGCTAGGCGTCGAGATGGAGATTGCGCAGCAAGCCGATCGCGTTTTCCGCCTCAAGCGGGCGCTTTCGCAGCCTGACGCCAAACAGTTTTCCTACATTCTCATCGATTGCCCGCCGTCGTTCAATTTGTTGACAATGAACGCCATGGCAGCGGCAGATTCCGTCCTGGTTCCGTTGCAGTGCGAATTCTTCGCTCTCGAGGGATTGAGCCAGTTGCTCGAGACTGTCGATCAGGTTAGGCGCACGGTCAATCCCACCTTGGATATTCAAGGCATTGTGTTAACCATGTTCGACGCCCGAAATAATCTGGCACAGCAGGTCGTCAACGACGTCAGGACGCATCTTGGCGACAAGGTCTATCACACGTTGATTCCGCGCAATGTCCGCGTCTCGGAGGCCCCCTCCTATGGCAAGCCTGCCATACTTTATGATCTGAAATGCGCCGGCAGCCAGGCTTATCTGCAGCTGGCTTCGGAGGTGATCCAGCGGGAGCGGCAGCGCAAGATCGCGGCATAAGATTTCGTCCAGTAGAATAAGCGAGCGTATTTACCCATGAATGATGATCAATCGAAGCGCCGCCTGGGGCGCGGTCTGGCAGCCCTTATCGGTGAGATGGATCAGTCGGCGCCCGTAGGCGACGCAAAGCCGACCATCAATCCGGATCGCCTCGTGCCGATCGAATTTATCAGTCGCAACCCGAAGAACCCGCGCCGGACATTCAACGAGGCGGACCTGCAGGATCTTGCGTCCTCCATACGCCAGCACGGCATCGTGCAGCCGGTCGTCGTTCGCACCGTCTCCAGCGGTAGGTACGAGATCATTGCGGGCGAACGTCGTTGGCGTGCGGCTCAGCTTTCGGGCCTGATCGAGATCCCGGTGATCGTCCGCGATGTCGACGACAAGACCGCACTGGAAATCGCCATTGTCGAAAACGTCCAGCGAGCCGATCTCAACCCTCTCGAAGAAGCTCTCGGCTACGACCAGCTGATTGCCGAGCATGGCTATACGCAGAACGATCTCGGCGAAATCATCGGTAAAAGCCGCAGTCACGTCGCCAACTCTCTGCGGCTTCTGAAATTGCCGGAGCCTGTCAGGGACATGCTGTCGAGCGGCGCGCTGTCGGCGGGTCATGCGCGCGCTTTGGTGTCGACGTCAGACGCCGCCGGTCTTGCACGCACCATCGTTGCCAGGGGCATGTCGGTTCGTGATGCGGAGCGCCTCGCTCAGAATGATATCAAGGCCCAGAACGACCCCCGACCAGCCGGCGCCCGCAAGGACGACAAGGATTCGGATACCCTCGCGCTGGAGCGGACGCTTACCGATACGCTTGGTCTCGATGTGACGATTGCCCACAAGGGGAGCGGCGGACAGGTGCGGATTTCCTACAAGTCACTGGAACAGCTGGAAGAAATCTGCAGGCTCCTGGAGCGCCGTTAATTCAGGCCTTACGCGCAGATTGCAGCGTCGTCGCCAGCAATGTCTGCATGGCGATGCTGTCCTCGAGGCTTTGGCGCTGGCGTGTCTGGAAGATCGCGGCCTGAAGCCTGTTCATTTCGCGTCCGATCGCGTCCGATGTCCAGACGCGCAATGCGTGTTCGATCGTTGGTTTACGCCGGAAATGCAGATGCCGCCCGTGCGTCTGCAGCACCTGCGCTGCCGGTAGGCGTTTTTCATCCATTTCAGCCCTCATGACATCCAGCAGCTGAAATTGCCGCAGGCAACCCTGCAGCACGAGAAAAATCGACGTCTTCGAGGCGATGATCTTTTGAGTCGCGTGCAGAAATCCGGCCGAGTCGCCCTTGAGGATGGCATCGACCGCATCGTCGGCCGACACTGCGCTGGCATCGCCGATGATGTCGACGACATGCTGTTCGTCGATCGTGCCGAGGCCACGGCAATAGAGGGCGAGCTTGCGCACCTCGTTTCGTGAGGCGATCCGGTCGCCGCCGAGCAGTTCCAGCAGCATGTGGCGGGCAGCGGGCGTGATGCGCAGGTTTTCGTGGGCCAGTTCGTGATCGACGAGCGTGTTCAGCGCCCGGGCGTCATCTGCGTAGCAGGGAATGGCCATGATCGCACGGTTGCCGTCGGCAAGCTTGCGCAGAGCCGCGGTCTTTTTCAGATCGCCGGCCTCGACGATCAGGAAGGCCGTGTCGGGTGGATTGGAAGCGATAGCCTGAAGCCCGTCGACGACCGATTTTTCATTGGCCGCACCACGTATCCAGACAAGGCGGGCACCGCCGAACAAGCCGATGGCGTTGGTTTCGTCGATCAGACGACCTGGGTCGTTGTGGAGGTCGCCGACATCCAGCTTGACTAGCGAAAACGGGTCAGACAGATCGACCCCCGTCTTTTCGGCGATTTGTTTCGCTCGCTCGGAGACGAGGCCGCGGTCAGGGCCATAGATGACAAACAGCCGATGCTTACGGGCGGCCGTCTGCAAAAATCCCTCGAATTCGTGGGATTTTATCTCCGTCATGCGGCCGTCCTTATGGCTGGATCAATTGCTCAATGCAGCCGCGATGTCGGCACCGACGAACTGTGCGACTTCGCGGGCCGCGCGGTCTTCCGCATCGCGGATGGCGCGTTGCTTGGCAAATTCCTGCGTCGGGAAATCCACCAGCGCTACCATCGAGCGGTTGCCGGCCTTGATGACCTTGCCGTCGCTGATGCGCTTGATGACATAGGAGGCCGTTACAGTCGTACGGCCGGCCTGCGACGTATCGGACGAGGCAAGGTAGAGAACGCCGCCTGTGCCGGAGCTGACGTTCAGGCTGACCATGTATTGCGGGTTGGCAGGCTCGCCGGCGCCATGGCTGGCGATGAAGATCAGCTGGTTCCTGACCTCCTGGCCAACGCGACGCTGGGCAGCATCGGCGGCGACAGCATCGGTGAAGCCGACTGTCGCCATTTTCGCCGTCGCACCCGTGCTTTCCGCGTAGAGAGGCCGAACCTGGCAGGAGGACAGCAGGGCCGGGACCGCGATAACGGTGACCGCGCAGGCGATCCTGGCGAGCTTGGACATGAAATCAGACGACAATGTTTACGATCCTCTGTGGAACGACGATGATCTTTTTCGGCGCCTGACCATTCAACGCGCTTTGCACCGCGTCCAAGGCAAGGGCGGCGGCCTCGACGGCACTTTGATCCGCATCGCGGGCGATTGTCAATTCGGCGCGCTTCTTGCCGTTGATCTGTACCGGCATCATCACCTCGTTTTCAACGACGAGGACGGGATCGAATTCGGGCCACGGCGACGTCGCCACCATTGCCGGGCATCCGATGGCAGCCGCGCACTCCTCTGACAGGTGCGGCGTGATCGGCGCGACGATGGCGATCAGGATCTCGACGGCATCGCGAACGGCGCTGCAGAAGGCTTCGTCGCCCTCCCCAGCTGCAACCTTTGCCAGCGGTGCTGCAAGTGCGTTGACGAATTCGTAGATGCGCGCCACGGCCTTGTTGAAGGCGAGCTTGTCGTAATCGGCGCCGACCGCTTTCAGGGTTTTATGGGCTATCTGGGATACGGCCAGTCCATCGCCGGAATGAGCCGCTTTTGGCTCGACCGACTTCAGCCGGTCAGCGGCCTCCGACACCAGACGCCAGACGCGCTGGGTAAAGCGATGGGCGCCCTCGACACCGGCTTCCGACCAGATGACGTCGCGGTCCGGCGGCGAGTCCGAGAGAACGAAGAATCGCGCCGTGTCGGCTCCGTAGGAGGCGATGATATCATCGGGGTCGACGACGTTTTTCTTCGACTTGGACATCTTCTCGATGGCGCCGATCGCGACTTCCTCGCCGGAGGACAGCAACAGGGCGCGCCGCCTGCCGTCGATCTCCTCGAAGCGCAAATCTACCGGTGGTACCCATTCGCGCGATGCCCCCTCGCCGCGGCTGTAGGTCTCGTGGACGACCATGCCTTGGGTAAACAGACCCTTGAAGGGTTCCTTGACATCGACATGGCCTGTCTTCTGCATGGCACGCGTGAAGAAGCGCGAATAGAGCAGGTGCAGGATCGCATGCTCGACGCCGCCGATATACTGATCGACGGGGAGCCAGTGGTTGGCGGCAGCCTTGTCGGTGGGGTCGTTTTCCCAAGGCGCCGTGAAGCGCGTGAAATACCAGCTGGAATCGACGAACGTGTCCATGGTGTCGGTTTCGCGCCGGGCATCCTTGCCACAATGCGGACAGGCAACATGCCGCCAGGTGGGATGGCGATCCAGGGGGTTGCCTGGCAGATCGAAGGTAACGTCGTCCGGCAGCTTTACCGGCAAGTCCTTTTTCGGTACCGGAACGACACCGCAATCGTCGCAATGGATGACCGGAATGGGGCAGCCCCAGTAGCGTTGCCGCGAAATTCCCCAATCGCGCAGGCGGAAATTGACCTTGCGTTCGGCCTGCGGCGCATTGCCGATATTCGTCGTCGACAGGCGTGTAGCCACGACGTCGAAGGCTGCCGTCGTGGTCATGCCGTCGAGAAACTGAGAGTTGATCATGACGCCGTCGCCGTCATAGGCCACGTCGCCGACCGTGAAGCTCTTGGCGTCGCCATCTGCCGGCATGACGACCGGGATGACCGGCAAGTCGTACTTGCGCGCAAAATCGAGGTCGCGCTGGTCGCCCGAGGGACAACCGAAAATGGCGCCAGTGCCATAGTCCATCAACACGAAATTGGCGATATAGACCGGCAGTTCCCAGCTCGGATCGAGCGGATGACGGACGCGGATACCGGTATCCATGCCCTTTTTCTCAGCTGTCTCGAGTGCTGCAACGGATGTGCCGGCGCGGCGGCACTCTTCGCAGAACGCTTCGACGGCAGCGTCACGGCTTGCTGCTTCCTTCGCCAGCGGATGGTCGGCGGCGATTGCAAGGAACGAAGCGCCGAACAGGGTGTCCGGGCGTGTCGTGTAGACGGCGACCTCGCGCTCTTCCGTTGGAACCGGGCCGGGCACGATCTCCCAGCGGATGGTCAATCCTTCCGAGCGCCCGATCCAGTTCTTTTGCATCAGCCGGACCTTTTCCGGCCAGTGATCCAGCGTGTCGAGCGCATCCAGCAGGTCCTGGCTGAAGTCGGTGATCTTGAAGAACCATTGCGTCAGCTCGCGCTGTTCGACCAGCGCGCCCGAGCGCCAGCCGCGTCCGTCGATCACCTGCTCGTTGGCCAGCACGGTGTTATCAACCGGGTCCCAGTTGACCTTCGATTTCTTGCGGTAGACCAGTTCCTTTTCCATCATGTCGAGGAACAGCATCTGCTGGCGGTGATAGTATTCAACATCGCAGGTAGCGAATTCGCGGCTCCAGTCCAGCGAAAGGCCCATGGCCTTCAGCTGCGCCTTCATCGAGGCGATGTTCTGGTAGGTCCACTCCTTCGGATGCACCTTGTTGTCGCGGGCAGCATTTTCGGCCGGCATGCCGAAGGCGTCCCAGCCCATGGGATGCAGAACGTTATAGCCACGCGCACGCTTGTAGCGGGCCACCACGTCGCCCATCGCATAGTTGCGCACGTGGCCCATGTGGATGCGGCCCGATGGATACGGGAACATCTCGAGGACGTAGTACTTTTCGCGCGGGTCGTTGTTGTCAGTGAGGAAGACGTTGGCGTCATTCCACTTTTGCTGCCAGCGGGGCTCGGAGTCGCGCGGATTATAACGTTCGGTAGCCATGGGAGTTGTATTTCCGGATGTAATGGGGAGTTGGCGTGACCTTCATCATGAAACCAACCAAGCGTCAAGTTTGGTGGCCAACAGCATCGTCATCCGGCGTTCGAGATGGCCGAATTTCAAGGGGTTGCTCTTGGCAAGGGCGGCCGGGCTGTCTACTCAGGACGGGCAATTCCACTCCTATGTCGAGGTCGAGCGATGGAACTTCAAGAGCGATTGGACGATGTGCGCAACAGGATCGCAAAGGCCGAACAGAAGGCCGGCAGGCCTGCGGGTTCGGCGCAGCTGGTGGTGGTCTCCAAGACCTTCGATGCCGACGTCATCCGTCCTGTCATCGCCGCCGGTCAGCGGCTGTTCGGCGAAAACCGGGTGCAGGAGAGCCAGGGCAAGTGGCCGGCAATGAAGGCAGAGACGCCTGATATCGAGCTGCACCTGATCGGCCCGCTGCAATCGAACAAGGCGGCCGATGCCGTGGCGCTGTTCGACGTCATCGAGACCGTCGACCGCGAGAAGATTGCCCGTGCGCTTGCCGCCGAAATGAAGCAGCAGGGCAAGTCGACGCGTTTCTACGTGCAGGTCAACACCGGGCTTGAGCCGCAAAAGGCGGGGATCAGCCCTGATTACACCGCCGCCTTCGTGACCCTCTGCCGCGACGAACTGGGGCTTACGGTCGAGGGGTTGATGTGCATTCCGCCGGCGGATGAAAATCCCGGTCCGCACTTCGCCCTCCTGGCAAAGCTTGCCGCAGCCTGCGGGGTCGAGAAGCTTTCTATGGGCATGTCTGGCGACTACGAGGTCGCCGTCGCTTTCGGTGCCACCAGTGTGCGGGTCGGTTCGGCAATTTTCGGGGCCCGTTAGGTTCGCGTCGAATTTTTCTGCAGGCGTTGATGCACAACGGTTTGCGGCCTTGGCCGCGGATAGCGTATCGAAGCCCGCCCGCAAATTGTAATATGGCTGACAAGAATGAGGATCATGAGAGGGGCCGCGTTGCCAATCATGCTGCAGCGCACATGACTGGAACCGGAGACCTCCATGACCCTTCCCATCCTCGGCGCCGCCATGACGCTGGAAGAACTCGAAATCCACCGACACTGGCTCCTCGAAAAGCAGCGTGACCTCGAATTGCAGAGCTTTGTCGACGCTGAAGTGCTCGGCGGTGACTGGAAGCCGCTCGTCGAGCGCACCAAGACGCTGCTGGATGGCCACACCGGCCGCGTCGGCATCCACGGGCCGTTCTGGGGCTTCACGATTGCCTCCAAGGACCCTGGCGTACGTGCCGTCGTTGCAGAGCGCATGCGACAGGCGCTCGATGTGTCGGCGGCGATCGGCGCAACCCACATGGTCGTCCACAGCCCGTACACGACCTGGAACTACAACAATCTCGACAATAATCCGGGCGCGCGCGAAAGCATTATTGAGTACACGCAGAAGACCATGGGCGATGCCGTCAAGCGGGCCGAGGATATCGGCCTCACCATGGTGATGGAGAACATCGAGGATATCGATCCTGAAATCCGCAACGTGCTGGTCGACAGCTTTGCCTCGCCGGCCGTCGCCGTGTCGATCGATACCGGCCATGCCCACTACGCCCACGGCTCGACGGGCGGTCCCCCGGTCGATTATTACGTCCATGCCGCCGGCAACCGCCTGCAGCATGTCCATCTTCAGGATGCCGATGGTTATGCCGACCGCCACTGGTCGCTCGGCGAAGGGACGATCCGCTGGCATTCCGTCTTTGCCGCCCTTGCCAAGCTTACCAGCAACCCGCGTCTGATCATCGAGATCAAGGACAAGTCGAAGATCCCGGCCTCGGCCGCCTATCTCGAATCGCTCGGTCTGGCCCAGTAAATCCGGCCTGCCCCGTTGCCTTGAAAAAGCCGACCCGCGCCGAAAGCGGGGCGGCCGATTGCCCGCATTGTCAATACGGCCGACGACGGCGTGGTCCATGGTGACCATCCGCAATCCGATCGTTCGTGCCACGGATCCAAACAGGAGACTTCCATGACCCTTCCCGTTCTCGGTGCCGCCCTCTCGCTGGACGACCTCGAAATCCACCGCGACTGGATGCTCGACAAGCAGCGCGACCTCGAACTGCAAAATTTCGTCGATGCGAGGGTGCTTGCCGGCGACTGGATGCCGCTGGTCGAGCGCGCCAAGCGGCTGCTCGACGGCCATACGGGCCGGGTCGGCATCCACGGGCCATTCTTCGGATTCACCATCTCGTCGCAAGACGAGGAGATCCGTGCCGTTGTCGCCAAGCGGCTGAGCCAGGCGCTCGATGTTGCGACGGCGCTCAGTGCGACCCATATGGTCATCCATAGCCCCTACACCGCCTGGCACCACAACAATTTCCCCCACTTCCCCGGCGAGCGGGAGCGGATGACCGAATATGCCCATCTGACGATGGCCGCCGCCGTCAAGCGGGCCGAAGACATCGGATTGACATTCGTCATCGAGAATTGCGACGATATCGATCCGCACACCCGCGTCGCGCTTGCCGAAAGCTTCAATTCGCCAGCCGTTGCCGTGTCCATCGACACCGGCCATGCCGAGTGTGCCCATGGTAGCTACGGTGCACCGCCGGTCGACTATTTCATCCACGCGGCCGGCAACCAGCTGAAGCATGTGCATCTGCAGGACGTCGATGGCTATGCCGACCGCCATTGGGGTCTCGGCGAGGGTATCATCCGCTGGCATTCGGTGTTTGCGGCGCTCGGAAAGCTGACCAGCAACCCGCGCCTGATCATCGAGTTGCGCGACAAGACGAATATCCGCGCTTCTGCGACGCATCTCGAGCAGCTCGGTCTCGCCCAGTAAAATGGCTCTGCCCCTACGACCCAGGCGAAGAGGTCGCCGGTCGCAGCGGTGGCGCGAAACATGGCGAGATGCCGAAACGGTGGCATGGAGCGTACCGTTTCGGCCCCTACCTCGCTTGAAAAGCGGGGTCTGCGGGTCTAAGAACTCGCAATCGATTGTCAAAGCAGAGGGCTTTTCATGACAGCGCGCAATCTCTTCCTGCTGCCGGGTGACGGCATCGGACCGGAAGCCATGGCCGAGGTCCGCAAGATCATTGCCTATCTCAACGAGGCCCATCAGGCCGGTTTCGTCACCGAGGAAGGCCTCGTCGGCGGCTGTGCCTACGATGCGCATGGCGTGGCGATCTCCGAAGGCGACATGGCCAAGGCGATGGCGGCCGATGCCGTGCTGTTCGGCGCGGTCGGCGGTCCGAAGTGGGACGACGTTCCCTATGAAGCCCGTCCCGAGGCCGGCCTCCTACGGCTGCGCAAGGACCTGCAGCTGTTCGCCAACCTGCGTCCGGCGATCTGCTATCCGGCCCTGTCCTCGGCCTCGTCGCTGAAGCCGGAGCTGGTCGAGGGCCTCGACATACTGATCATCCGCGAACTGACCGGCGGCGTCTATTTCGGCGAGCCCAAGGAGATCATCGATCTCGGCAACGGCCAGAAGCGCGGCATCGATACGCAGATCTACGATACCTACGAGATCGAGCGTATTGCCGGCGTTGCCTTCGAGATGGCCCGCACCCGCAACAATCGCGTCTGCTCTATGGAGAAGCGCAACGTCATGAAGTCCGGCGTGCTGTGGAACCAGGTGGTGACGGCGACCCACAAGGAAAAATATTCCGACGTCAAGCTCGAGCACATGCTCGCAGATGCCGGCGGCATGCAGCTGGTCCGGGCGCCGAAACAGTTCGACGTCATCGTCACCGACAACCTGTTCGGTGACATGCTGTCCGACGTGGCCGCGATGCTGACCGGCTCGCTCGGCATGCTGCCGTCCGCGTCGCTCGGTGCGCCCGATGGCAAGACCGGCAAGCGCAAGGCACTCTACGAGCCGGTCCACGGTTCGGCGCCCGATATCGCAGGCAAGGGCGTTGCCAACCCGATCGCCATGATCGCTTCCTTCGCGATGTGCATGCGCTACTCGTTTGCGATGATTTCCGAGGCCGATGCGCTCGAGAAATCGATCGCCAACGTGCTCGATCGCGGCATCCGCACCGGCGACATCGTCTCGGACGGCATGACCCCGGTCGGCACTGTCGAGATGGGCGATGCGATCCTTGCCGAGCTCAAGACCCTGAGCGCCTGATTTCACGTGAAACATTTTTGCCGCGTCCGGTAATTCCGGGCGCGGCGATCGTCTTGATCTGCCCTCCGGCATGCCTATGTCTGGTCGATGCAACACGACACCGAGAACGCTCCCACCCTGCCCGACAAGACCGGCCGAGGCTTCTGGCGGCTGATGGGCGTGCGCTATGCTGCCCGTCGCGCGCAGCATCGGTCCCTCCCCTGGCTCGGCTATACGCTCAGCGTCATCAATATCGTCGCCCTTGCCTTCTTCGTGCTCGATGCGCCGCTCGGCAAGACGGCACGAGATCTGCCGGCGGCACTGGTGGCTTTTGCCGGCGACATCACCAATGTCGGGCAGATGTTGCGGATGCTCGGCGCCATCGTCGTCATTTTCGTCGTTGGCGTGCTTCTGGCGCGGCGGCTGGCGGACCTTCGGCGCCGGTACCGCGTTGCCTATTTCTCGCGGATGGCAGCCTATCTCCTGATTTCGGTACTCTCGGCAAGCGCGGTGGTGCACGTGCTGAAGACCGCGATCGGCCGGGCGAGGCCGCTGGTCTACGACCAGTACGGCATCCTCGGCTTCAAGCCGTTCGACGGTCATTTCCTGTTCCAGAGCTTCCCTTCCGCCCACTCCACCCAGATCGGTGCGTTCTGCGTCGCCCTCGCCCTTCTGTTTCCACGTTTCAGGCTGGTTTTCGTCGGGGTTGCGCTGTGGATCGGGGCGACGCGGGTCATTCTCGGCGTGCACTATCCGAGCGACGTGGCGGCGGGCCTGGCTCTTGGCGCCTGGTTCGCCTTTGCGACGGCGGTGATGTTTTCTCGCTTCGGCCTGCTGTTCGCGCTTTCGCCGAACGGCTTTCCGGTGCCGCGCGTGCGGCGCTTGATGCGGCGTCGGCCGCTTGCAGACGGATAGCGGCCGGCACCAGCGGCGCCGGCCGGATTGCGATCCGGCTCAATCCATCGTGTTGATATCGCGGTCCTTGGTTTCCGGCAGGAAGATCATGCCGATCACCAGCGTGATCCCGGCAAAGACTATCGGGTACCAAAGGCCATAATAGATATCGCCCTTGGCAGCACTCATCGCGAAAGCCATGGCCGGCAGCAGGCCGCCGAACCAGCCGTTGCCGATGTGATACGGCAGCGACATACCGGTGTAGCGGATGCGGGTCGGGAAAAGCTCGACCAGCAGGGCGGCTATCGGGCCGTAGACCATGGTGACATAGATCACCAGCACCGTCAGGACGAGGATAGTGCCGAGCCAGTTCACCGCTGCGGGGTCGGCGACCATCGCGAAGGCGCCTGCCTTGGCGATGGTGTAGACCGGCATGTCGGTCACGCCGGCGGCCTCTTCCTTGGTGAGCATCTTGTCGGCCACCAGCTTGTCCGCCGGCACGACCGTCTTGTCGCCCGCCCGTACTGCTGCAGCATCGATGCCGACCTCCGGGTTGGCGGCGACGAAAGCGTCAAGCTTGCTGTCCGGTACTTTTGCCGCGCCACGGACAAGAGGATAGCCACCATCGTGCAGGGCGGTGTTGATGCCTTTCTCAAATGCCGCGTTCAGGCTCTTGGCCTTGTCGCCGGCGGTAACGACATCATAGCTCGGCACCGTCTGGCCGCCGATCGTCACGGTCGCCGGCGTGCTCGGAGGGGCTGCGACGACATCATAGGGCACCGAGTTCTTGGTGAGGAACGCCGTCGCCACGTCGCACGAGCTGGTAAATTTCGCCACGCCGGTCGGATTGAACTGGAAGCGGCAATCGGCCGGGTCGGCGGTAACGGTTGCCCGTACGGTCGACTGGGCTTGTGCCAGCGCCGGGTTTGCCGTCCAGGTCATCGCCTTGAACAGCGGGAAATAGGTCAGCATTGCCAGCAGCAGCCCGGCCATGATGATCGGCTTGCGGCCAATATGGTCGGAAAGCCAGCCGAACAGCAGGAAGAAGCCCGTGCCGATGAACAGGGCGACAGCGACCATGATATTGGCAGCCTGGAACTCGACCTTGAGCACGTTCTGCAGGAAGAAGAGCGCGTAGAACTGGCCGCAATACCAGACGACCGCCTGTCCCATGGTTGCGCCGAACAGCGCGATCAGGCCGATCCTGGCATTTTTCCAAGTGCCGAACGCCTCCGTCAACGGCGCCTTGGAGCCCTTCCCTTCCGCCTTCATCTTCTGGAAGGCCGGCGATTCGTTCATTTTGAGGCGGATCCAGACGGATACGCCGAGCAGCACGAAGGAGACCAGAAACGGCACGCGCCATCCCCAGGCGGCAAAGGCTTCCTTGCCGAGGAAGGCCTGGACGGACAGGATGACGATCAGCGACAGGAACAGGCCGAGCGTTGCGGTAGTCTGGATCCAGGCGGTGTAGAAGCCGCGACGTCCGGGCGGAGCATGTTCGGCAACGTAAGTTGCAGCGCCGCCATATTCGCCGCCGAGCGCCAGGCCCTGCAGCAGGCGGAGCGCAATCAGGATGATCGGGGCCAGAATTCCGATCGAGGCCGCCCCGGGCAAGAGGCCGACCAGGAAGGTCGACAGGCCCATGATCAGGATGGTGATGAGGAAGGTATATTTGCGGCCGACGAGATCGCCGAGCCGGCCGAACACCAGTGCGCCGAAGGGGCGAACCAGGAAGCCGGCAGCGAAGGCCAGCAGTGCGAAGATGTTGCGGGTGGTTTCCGGATACTGGCCGAAGAAGCTCGCTCCGATATAGACGACAAGAGAGCCGTAGAGGTAGAAGTCGTACCATTCGAACACGGTGCCAAGCGACGAGGCGAAGATCACCTTCCGTTCCTCGGCAGTCATGGCGGCCGCCTTCGGCCGACCGGTCATTGCGACGTTAGCCATAAATTCTTTCCTCCCACGGAATGCTGACTGTCATGCGCGCCTCCCGGATCCCGGGGCGTCCTCCAACACGACGCGCATCTTTCGAGTGTGCCAGAAAAAACGCCGCAGTGAAACACGCCATTGCAGCCTGCCGTTGCCGCCTGTGTCGCCGATGTTACAGATCGTTGTCGCCATCTGCGGACAGATCGCCCTCGTCGCGATCGCGCCTCATGGAGTAGCGCAGGACTTTTGAGAGTTGCGGCCAGGTCATCTCGGGCAAGTTCTTGAGCCTTGGCGTCCAAAAGTCGCGCCACTCTTCGAATATCTGCAGCAGGTCCTTGTCGGCAGCTGAAAGGCAGGCGGGGAGAACGGTGCAGGCGCTGCTGGGCAGGCCAAGCCTGTGGAGTTCGTTCAGTCTGTCGAGGAGGACCGCGGACGTTCGCATCGGCCCGCTGCAAACGCGGTCCCGGTGGCATTTTCTGAGGCGGCAAAGGTGGGCG
Source organism: Rhizobium tumorigenes (assembly GCF_003240565.2). Taxonomy (NCBI): domain Bacteria; kingdom Pseudomonadati; phylum Pseudomonadota; class Alphaproteobacteria; order Hyphomicrobiales; family Rhizobiaceae; genus Arminella; species Arminella tumorigenes. The sequence continues at coordinate 3,177,803 of NZ_CP117255.1, read as the reverse complement.
ACGCAGGGCGAGGCCCGATTGCAGAAATAGGATGCAGCACTGCGGCTGAGCAACTCGTGCCTGACGGCGCGCTGCTGGAGAAAGACGGCACGGTGGTCTATGATGGGCGTCGACATGCAGATCTCCATGTTTTGGTGTTCCCATATTCGCATCCGGCGTCCGTCGCGCGCACACCATCCCGTTCACGCGGCCTGTTCGGTCCGTGTCATGAAAATTCTGATGGCCGGGGCACACCGAGTGCCTGATGATTTTTTAGTTAAGTGACACCAGATGTGCCCCGTTCGAAAGTTTTTATCCGCAACTCCGGATCCTCTGTTTCCGACCCAGGTCCCTTTTCGGGGAAAAGCTGCCGGAGTTATGCCACACAGGCACGCCGAGCCTAGGGGCCCGAAGGGATCCACTTTCTGCGGACCCTCGAAGACGTCGCCTGCGTAGACGGCAACCCCTCCAAGACCCGGCCCCACCTCGCCGGCAACGCAGACCGGTGTATCCGATGGTGGAACGGGGTGATTATAGATCAACCCGGAAAAGCGGGGATGAAATTATGATGCCGGCATTGTTTCCAAACGGAAATCCCAACGGTTTATCCCCATGAGGTGCTGCGAGTAGGGATGAGGTAGGGAGGGAGTATGTGTGGATGGTCTGGGTGTGGGTGTGCGTCTGAGGTCAGAGAGCAACCCCAACTTCCCTCATTCCTGTGCCTGTCACAGGAATCCAGCCGCCCAAGTCCTTGGGCGATAAACACTTTCCTCGCCAACAGAGAGTCCTCCCACGGCGCAGACGCACCGTGACTGGATTCCTGTGACAGGCACAGGAATGAGGGAAGTGGGGGCGCGCATCCCAGGCGAGGTTGGACCTTAAAATACGTGGCAGCAATTGATCCTTTTTCACGGAGTGGGACACCTCGAAAGACTTGATTTTTCAATACCTTGATCAGCGTGCCATCAGGCGTGGGTGGACTGAAAGACTTTTCAGCCTGGAGTCTACTGCTGGCATCGCTCGGTGGGTTTGTGGCCGCCGTGGTAGGGGATGGCGTGGCCGGATGAGAGAAGTGTGTCGGCCGGGTTGCGCCCGTCGGCGGTGGTGACGTCGGCGAGGATGCGGCCGAAATATTTGTCGCCGGAAATTCGCGTCAGTTGGATCTCGCCTGTGGCCGGCAATATTTCCTCCAGCGCTGCCTGTGCCCGCTCAGCCTCTTCGCGCACCGAAGCGCATGTCGAATGCAGTTCCGGCGCATCGATGCCGCGCAGCCTGACATAGACCTCGATCGTCTGCTGGGGCCAGGGCGATGCATCCACCAGAATGGTGTCGCCGTCGATGACCTGGAGGATCTCGGCGGTGACGGGACCGGCAATTGTCTCATGCACCGTGTTGGCCGTCGCGCTAGAGGATAGCGAGAGGGTAAGACAGACCAACAGAGTCAAACAGGATCGAACCATGATTGAGGAATTATTTCCTGATCACGGGCAAGTCAATAGGAATATTTACCGACTAAAAGTCGATGGCCCGGCCATTGATCTCCCAGTCGCCGAACCGGGAGGGCTCGGCGCCGCCGCGACCGCCGATTTCGGGCGGAAGTTCGGTCTGCGCTTGCAGCCGTCGACGTTCGTCCGCTTCGGCGAGCGCACGCTTGGCTGCCGGAGAGAGCGGCTTGCGCGATGTAGCGCCTTCGTCAGAAGTCTCGACGGTTTCGCTGTTGTCGTTATCGGCTGCCTGCATGAGGCTCTCCAGCAAATATTGAATTGGGCGGGCGAATAGCCAGATTATAGGGCGTCGCTGCCGGAATGAAAAGCGCGACGCGGGTCAATTGGCGGAGACGACGATGAACATGATGCGAACGGCGATGCTTCTGGCCTTCATGACGGCGCTGTTCATGGGCGTCGGCTTTCTGATCGGCGGCCGGTCGGGCATGATGATCGCCTTCGTCGCTGCGGCCGGCATGAATTTCTTTTCCTACTGGAATTCCGGCAACATGGTGCTGTCGACCTACAATGCCCAGGCTGTCGACGAGCGCAGCGCGCCGGAGTTTTTCGGCATGATCCGCGATCTCGCCGCCAATGCCGGCCTGCCCATGCCGCGCGTCTATCTCTACGACAGCCCGCAGCCGAACGCCTTTGCCACCGGCCGCAATCCCGAGAATGCCGCCGTCGCCGCCTCTACCGGCCTGCTGAACGCGCTCACGCCGCAAGAAGTGGCCGGCGTCATGGCGCATGAACTGGCCCACGTCCAGAACCGCGATACGCTGACCATGACGATAACAGCGACGCTCGCGGGCGCCATCTCGATGCTCGGCAATTTCGCGTTCTTTTTCGGCGGCCGGCGCGACAGCAATAGCCCGCTCGGTGGTATCGGTGCCCTTGTCGCCATGATCGTCGCGCCGCTGGCGGCCATGCTGGTGCAAATGGCGATCAGTCGGACGCGCGAATATGCCGCAGACCGGCGTGGCGCGGAAATCTGCGGCAACCCCCTGTGGCTTGCCTCGGCGCTTGGCAAGATCGCCGGCGCTGCTGCGCATGTTCCCAACGAGGATGCCGAGCGTCATCCGGCAACGGCACATATGTTCATCATCAACCCGCTCTCCGGGCGGCCGATGGACAATCTTTTTTCGACCCATCCGAACACCGAAAGCCGCATCGCCGCGCTGCAGGCAATGTCCGTGGATATGCCGGCCAACCGCAGTCCAGCGCATGGGCACGGCTCGACGCAGCCGATCCGGCCTGCTAATGCGGTGCGCAAATCGCGCTCGGTGCCGGATACGGGGTCCAGTCGCGGTGGTCCACAACCACCCAAAGGACCCTGGTCTTGACGTCAGACGACAGTAAATCCGCCGGCCGCCGGCCCGCCCGCCCGCAAGCCGGTTCGCAAGGCAACACTAATGACGGAGAGCGTCGTACCAGCCGGCCTGCCGACAGCGGTCCGGTGAAGCCGGGTCTTGCCGCACGGGCTGCAGCCTCGAAGATCCTCGCGGCTGTCATCGATCGCAAGACCCCGCTTGACGGCATGCTCGATGGCGACCACGGTAATCCGGCCTATCGCGTACTCGAGGATAACGACCGCGCCCTGGTGCGCGCCATCCTGAACTCGGCTCTTCGCCACCTGCCGCGCATCGAGGCCGCCATCGCATCGCTGATCGACGCGCCGCTGCCGGAGGGGGCCCGCGCGCTCCATCACGTGCTGGTCGTCGCTGCCGCGCAGATGCTCTATCTCGACATTCCCGATCATTCCGCTGTCGACCTCGCAGTCGAGCAGGCGAACCAGGACCCGCGCAATCGCCGTTTTGCCAAGCTGGTCAATGCCGTGCTCAGGCGCATGGGTCGCGAGAAAGACGATATTCTCGAGCGTACCGCATCGATACCGGCCATGCCGGCGTGGTTTCTGTCGCGGCTGGAGCAGGCCTATGGCCGTGCTGCGGCGCTGGCGATTTCGGACACCCAGTTGCAACCGGCAGCGATCGACCTGACGGTCAAATCCGACCCGGAGGGATGGGCCGAGCGGCTGAACGGCATGGTCCTTCCGACCGGCAGCGTCCGGCTCGCCGCCTTCGACGGCACCATTCCAGGTCTCGAAGGCTTTGCCGATGGCGAATGGTGGGTTCAGGACGCAGCTGCCAGCATTCCGGCAAAGCTGTTCGACTCGCTTGCCGGCAAGCGCGTCGTCGATCTCTGCGCCGCACCGGGCGGCAAGACGGCGCAGCTGGTCATGGCCGGCGGCAAGGTGACGGCGCTCGACCAATCGGAGAGCCGGCTCAGGCGCCTGTCGTCAAACCTTGCCCGCCTCGGCCTAGAAGCGGAAACCCTGGTCGCCGACATGGCAAAATTTGCCCCCGACGATCTTTTCGATGCGGCGCTGCTCGATGCGCCCTGTTCCTCGACCGGCACGACGCGCCGTCATCCGGACGTGCTGTGGACCAAGGGCCGTGACGATATCGCCAAGCTGGCAGCGCTTCAGGAGCGCCTGCTGCGGCATGCGCTGACGCTGGTGAAACCCGGCGGCACGGTGGTGTTTTCCAACTGCTCGCTCGATCCGTCCGAAGGCGAGGACATCGTCGCCCGCATTCTCGCCGATAGCCCTGACGTCGAGCGCATCGCCATCCGCCCGGAGGATTGGCCCGGTCTTGAGACAGCCATTTCATCTGATGGCGATTTCCGCACGACACCGGCTATGCTGGCCCTGCCCGAAGGTTTTCTGCCGGGACTGGACGGATTTTTTGCCAGCGTGCTTCGCCGCCGCAGCTAATGGCCATGCGGGTTTTGCGCCCTATCTGCGTCAATCTGGATCATTACCCGGATAGCAAGAGCGTCTGCTAACGCTCTCTTAACGCTGGAGGCGGACAATCATCATCTATAATTTAGAGGTTTTGGCGGGCGTTTTGTGAATTTGTACGCGCGGGAGGCATGGCGGCGACTATCGCGTCGCGCAGCGTTGACACGCCTGCGCCTCACCCGGCACACCGTGCGTGTGCCGGAACGGCTGATCGTCGCGCCGACCGATTTGCGCAGCATCGATGCCTTTGTCGCAGAAGAAATGATCGACGGCCGGATTCCGCTGGCCGGACGCGTGCTGGAAACCAACGGTCGCTCACCGTTCTCGCAGGAACTGCCGTCAGAGATCTTTGCCGCGCGGCTGCACTGTTTCAGCTGGCTGCGCCATATGCGCGCCGACAAGAGCGGCCAGGGCAATATGCTTGCCCGCGCACTGGTGAACGAGTGGATTGGCCTTCACGGCCGCAAGACCGAGGGTATTGCCTGGGATCCGGATATCGCTGCCCAACGGTTGATTTCCTGGCTGTCCCACTCTCCGGTGGTGCTGCAGGGCACCGACAGCAGCTTCTACCGCCGGTTCATGCGTTCGCTCACCCACCACGTCCGCTATCTCCGCCATGTGGCAGCGACTGCGCCGGATGGCGAGGTGCGCTTCCGCGTCCGCATTGCGCTTGCCATGTCGTCTGTCGCGATGCCGGCGCGGGCGGCCACCATCAAGCGGGCCGGCCAGGCGCTGGACCGCGAGATCGAACGTCAGATCCTCGCCGACGGCTCGCACATCTCGCGCAATCCCCGCGCCGCGCTGGAACTGTTGCTCGACCTCCTGCCGCTGCGCCAGACCTACATCAATCTCGGCCATGACGCCCCCGCACGGCTGATCGCCGGCATCGACCGCATGTATCCGGCGCTGCGCTTCTTTCGCCACCAGGACGGCGATCTTGCGCTGTTCAACGGCGCCACCTCGACCTTTGCCAACGAGCTGATGTCCGTGCTGCGCTACGACGAGACATCGGGACAGACGTTCAAGGCGCTGCCCCATGCCCACTACCAGCGGCTGTCCGCCGGCCAGACGCTGGTGATCATGGATACTGGCGGCCCTCTCTCGGTCGACCTGTCGCGCACTGCCCATGCCGGCTGCCTGTCGTTCGAGATGTCGTCGGGGCGACACCGGATCATCATCAATGCCGGCTCGCCGAAATTTGCCGGTGCTCGATATGTCCAGATGGCGCGCGCGACGGCGGCGCATTCGACCGTGACACTGGACGACACCTCGTCGCTGACGTTTTCCCGCTCGAAGGTGCTCGGCCCCGTCATGACTGGCGGCGTCAGCGAAGTCTCTGTCGAGCGGCTCGACACCGGCGATGGCCGCGACAGTGTCAAGGCTGCCCATGACGGCTATCTTGCCGCATTTGGGCTGATGCACGAGCGCGAAGTGGCGCTGAACCATGCCGGCACCATCATCACCGGGCACGATCGTTTCTTTGCGCCAGACACTAAAAAGGCATCGAGGAAGAAAGCCGGTGCCGCTCACCACGCCTCGGCCCGCTTCCACATCCACCCCTCGATCACCATCGGCCAGATGCAGCCGGATCAGGTGACCCTGACGGCACCGGATGGCGAAAGCTGGACATTCTCCTCGCCCGGCAACGAAGTGCTGATCGGAGAGGACGTTTTTTTCGCCGATTCCTCCGGCGTTCGCGCCTCGGAACTGCTCGAGATCGCGTTCTCGCTCGCGGAAAAAACCGAGATCCGCTGGTTTTTATCCCGCCGCTGAGACGGCGACGGTTTAATCGTCCGGCCGCCTGTGCTAACGCGACGCCATCATCCCGAGCGTCCCAGCCGGGCGCGTTGCGAAGACAGGACCGGAGAACGTCATGGCCGTTGTTTCCAAGAAAATCCCAGCTCCCGACAAGGTAAAGGTCAAGACCGCACTGCTGTCGGTCTCCGACAAGGCGGGCATCGTCGAGCTGGCCCAGGCGCTGCACGACAAAGGCGTCCGCCTGCTGTCGACAGGCGGCACTCACAAGGCGATCGCCAATGCTGGGATTGCCGTCATCGACGTCTCCGAAATCACAGAATTTCCGGAAATCATGGATGGCCGCGTCAAGACGCTGCATCCGCGCGTGCATGGCGGGTTGCTGGCCATCCGCGATGATGCCGAGCACCAGGCAGCGATGAAGGAGCACGGCATCGAGGCGATCGACCTCGTGATCGTCAACCTCTATCCATTCGAGGAGGTCCGTGCTGCCGGCGGCGACTATCCGACGACGGTGGAAAACATCGATATCGGCGGCCCCGCCATGATCCGCGCCTCGGCCAAGAACCACGCCTATGTCACCATCGTCACCGACCCGGCCGACTATCCCGAACTGCTGGCGCAGCTGTCGAGCGATGCCGGCCAGACGGCCTATGCCTTCCGCCAGAAGATGGCCGCCAAGGCCTATGCCCGTACCGCCGCCTACGACACGATGATCTCGAACTGGTTCGCCGATGCCCTCGACATATCAACGCCGCACCACCGGACGATCGGCGGCGTGCTGCGCGAGGAAATGCGCTACGGCGAGAACCCGCACCAGACGGCCGGCTTCTACGTCACCGGCGACAACCGCCCGGGCGTTGCGACCGCGGCGCTGCTGCAGGGCAAGCAGCTCTCCTACAACAACATCAACGACACCGATGCCGCCTACGAGCTTGTAGCGGAATTCCCGTCGGAACAGGGGCCTGCCTGCGCCATCATCAAGCATGCCAATCCTTGCGGCGTAGCCACCGGGCCGACGCTGGCGGAAGCCTATCGCCGGGCGCTTGCCTGCGACAGCACATCGGCGTTCGGCGGCATCATCGCGCTCAACGGCCTGCTCGATGCCGAGACCGCGCATGAGATCGTCAAACTGTTTACCGAAGTGATCATCGCGCCCGCAGTCAGCGACGAGGCGAGGGCGATCATTGCCGCCAAGCCGAACCTGCGTCTGCTGTCGGTAGGCGCCCTGCCCGATCCCCGCGCCCGTGGCATCACTGCCAAGACCGTTTCCGGCGGACTGCTGGTGCAGAGCCGCGACAACGTCATGGTCGACGATCTCGAACTGAAGGTGGTGACCAAGCGGGCGCCGACTGCGCAGGAACTAGAAGACATGCGCTTTGCCTTCCGGGTCGCCAAGCACGTCAAGTCGAATGCCGTCGTCTATGCCAAGAACGGCCAGACTGCCGGCATTGGTGCAGGCCAGATGAGCCGCGTCGATTCGGCCCGCATCGCCGGCATCAAGGCCGAGGACGCGGCAAGGGCACTGGGTCTGGCGGAGCCGATGACCCGTGGCTCCGCCGTCGCCTCCGAAGCTTTCCTGCCGTTCGCAGATGGCTTGCTGTCGGCAATCTCCGCCGGCGCCACCGCCGTCATCCAGCCGGGCGGCTCCATGCGGGACGCCGAGGTCATCGCCGCAGCCGACGCCCACAATGTCGCGATGGTCTTCACCGGCGTCCGCCACTTCCGCCACTGAGCGATATCCGCCAGTGGCGGATATCCATTCTGTAATATTGTATATCCCGGCCAGCTTTCACTGTGCCGGGATTTCTTATTCCTGTGCGTCGGCAGGATAAGGTGTGGGCAGCAGCAACAGCAGGCCGCCGGCCAGAAAAAGGATCAGCGTCGCCATGCCGAGCCGGGCCGAGCCGGAAAAGCTGGTGACGATGGAAAACATCAGGGTCGCCATGAAGCTGGTGGCGCGACCTGACAGCGCGTAGATGCCGAAATAGCGGCCGGATTCCTCAAGGCTGACGCTGCGGGCCAGGTAGGAGCGCGACGAGGCCTGCACCGGGCCGAAGGCGAGCCCGATCAACAGCCCGTACATCACATAGGCCTTTTCCGCCGCTGTGCCGAACAGCCCGCCTGAATCGACCGTCGACAGCTTGACCAGGCCGAACAGCGTAAAGCCAGGACCGGTGGAGATGAAGCCGATGGTGGCGATCAGCAGCATGACCAGTCCGATGACGACCATGGTCTTCGACCCCAGCCGGGCATCGAGCCGGCCGGCCACAATGCATCCGAAGATGGCGACGACGTTGAGGATGATGCCGAAGATGCCGATTTCGATGGTCGGCCAACCGAACATGCCGGCGGCAAAAGTCCCGCCGAGGATGACGACGCCGTTGACGCCGTCTTGGTAAATCATGCGCGCGATCAGGAAGCGGCTGATGCCCGGCCGATGGCGTAGCGACTTCAGCGTCCTTGCCAATTCGCCGATCCCCATGCCGACGGCGGAGCGCATGGGAAGCCCGCGCGGCGCATCGGGCGTGAACAGGAACATCGGCAGGATGAAGATCAGGTACCACACTGCCGCAATCGGGCCGGTGATGCGCGCATCCTGGCCGAGCACGGCGTCGAGGCCGAACAGCGGCCTCAGCCCGAGGATTGTGCGCCCTGTTTCCGGATTACCCGCGAGTAGTGCGACGACTGTGATCAGCACGATCATGCCGCCGAGATAGCCCAGGCCCCAGGCGGTGTTCGACAGTTTTCCGACATCGTCCTTGCTGACAAGCCGCGGCATCATCGAATCGTTGAAGACGATGGAGAACTCGGCTGCAATGGAGGCGAGGATGATGAAGATGAACGGATAGACGATCGGCGAGCCAGGTGCTGCCCACCACAGGCAGAACATGCTGATAATCTGGATGACGGCAAAAAAGGCGATCCACGGCTTGCGGGCGCCGGACTGGTCGGCAATCGATCCGAGAATGGGCGAGAGCACGGCAATGACGATCGAGCTGATCGTTGCCATGTTGCTCCACATCGCCTGGGCGCCGACCGGATCGGTCGTCAGTCGCGCGACGAAATACGGGCCGAAGATGAAGGTGATGACCACCGTGAAAAAAGGCTGCGCCGCCCAGTCGAACAGCATCCAGCCCCAGATACCGCGCGCTGGAACGGTCGCCGCCTGGGCATCGTCACGCTCTGCAATCGCCACAGTCTGTTCCCTGCTATTCCGCCAGCCTCCCGCCGGACCTTGTCATCCCGAAAGGCCCCGCGCAAGCAACCTGAGGCCGGTTTCGGCGCTCGCAAACGTGCTCGTTTGAGTAATCCGACGCGCCCAAATCCATGGGCGCATGGGATGACCGTGGCGAGCACAGGGGCGAGGGAAGACAGGGGTTCTCACCTCGGCAAGTCGTGTGCGAGATCGCCGAGCAGGCCGGCGGCGACGGTGATGCGGGCGAGATTTGCCTCGCCGCCTTCGCTGAGGCCCGCGAGTTCCTCGGCGATGCGGTTGATGCGGATACGGTCGCTGGCGTGCCAGGCGGCAAGCGGCTGGCGGTCCTGCGGATGGGCATTGAGCGCCGAGATGACGATGTCGCGACGCGCCGTGGCGATGCGGTCGAGGCTGCGGGCCAACGCCAGGTTTTCGTAGTGATCGCTGGTGACGATGCGGCTGCCGGAAACCAGCAGGCGGCCGACCCGGAATGTCTGCGACACCTCGAAGTAGGTTTCCGCGGCGCGCGACAGCGCCTCGCCCGTCTGTTCGGCAATCTGCATGACATCGGGTACCAGCAGGAACGTGCCGAGCGCGGCAATCTCGCCGGCAAGGCCTTCGGGCACGCCGGCCACTGTGTAGTCGTTGCGCCGGGACTCGATCTCGGCGGAAAATTCGGCTGGAATCCGGCTCGACAGCATGGGCCGCAGCTTTTTAGCCGCCGCCTGCAGCCGGCCCACGGTCTCGCCGATCTCGGACTTGACCATGCTGGTCTTCAACAGCAGCCGGGTCAGCACGGTGTAGATCTGCCCGATGTCGCCGTAGAGCCGGTTCTGCACTTCGCCGCCGATCTTGCCGTCGAGCCCGTCGACGCCATTCCACAGCCGGTCGAGATCGAACCCGTCGCGGGCGAGCACGGCTGCCTTGACGACCTCGGAAGCGGCCGCCGCCGTTGCATCCATCATCGACACGACAAAAGCCGGACCGCCGCGATTGATCGCCTCGTTGGCAAGATTGGTCGCGACGATCTCGCGCCGAAGCCGGTGTCCGGCGATATCGGCTGCGTGGCCACGATGCATCTTCTGCGGGAAATAACCGGTCAGCGTCGCGGCAAAATAGGGATCGTCCGGCAGGGAGCTCTCGAGCAGCGCATCGAACAGCACGATCTTGGCGTAGGAGAGCAGCACGCCGATTTCCGGCCGAGTCAGCGGCCGCTCGTTGGCATAGCGCTCGGCGAAGGTTGCCTCATCCGGCAGCGTCTCGACCTTGCGGCTGAGCTTGCGGGCGGATTCGAGCACGCTGATAAAGCGGCCGAGCTCCAGGCCGTTGCCGGTTCCCTTCCGCTCGGTCAGCGAAATCGCCAGCGACTGCAGATAGTTGTTGCGCAATACGAGGCTTGCCACTTCCGAGGTCATCGATGCGAGGAGTTGGTCACGCCTGGCGCGCGTCAGGCGGCCGTCCTGCATGGCGGCGGCAAGGGCGATCTTGATGTTGACCTCGACGTCGGACGTGTTGACGCCCGCAGAATTGTCGATGGCGTCGGAATTGCATCGGCCGCCCTTCAGGCAATAGGCGATGCGGCCCTTTTGCGTGACGCCGAGATTGGCGCCCTCGCCGATCACCCGCGCGCGAACCTCGTCGGCATTGATGCGGATCGGATCGTTGGCGCGGTCGCCGACATCGGCGTCGGTTTCGGTCGGCGATTTCACATAGGTGCCGATGCCACCGAACCATAGCAGGTCGGCTTGGCATTTGAGGATGGCGGTAATGATTTCGAACGGCGTGGCAACTGTCCTGTCGAGCCCGATGGCAGCCGCGGCTTCCCTGGTGAGCGTCACAGACTTCGCCGAACGCGGAATGATCATACCGCCCGCAGAAAGCAGGCTCTTGTCGAAATCCTGCCAGCTGGAGCGCGGCAGGTCGAACAGCCGCTGGCGCTCGGCCAGCGTCGCGGCCATGTCGGGATCGGGGTCGATGACGATATCGCGGTGGTCGAAGGCGGCGATCAGCCGGATTTTCGGCGACAGCAGCATGCCGTTGCCGAACACGTCGCCCGACATGTCGCCGACGCCGACGACGCTGAATGGCGTCGTCTGGATGTCGATATCGAGTTCGCGGAAATGCCGCTTGACGGTCTCCCAGGCGCCGCGCGCGGTGATCCCCATCTTCTTGTGGTCGTAGCCCGCCGATCCGCCCGAGGCAAAGGCGTCGTCGAGCCAGAAGCCGGCCTCCTGCGCCAGGCCGTTGGCGGTATCGGAGAATGTCGCGGTTCCCTTGTCGGCGGCAACGACGAAATAGGGATCGTCGCCGTCCAGCCGGAGTGTATCCGGAGGCGGAATGATATCGGCGCCGGAGATATTGTCGGTGATCGAAAGCAGCGTGCGGATGTAGGTCTTGTAGGCCTCCCGGCCGGCATTGAAGATGGCATCGCGGCTGCCGCCGGCCGGCAGTTGTTTCGGATAGAAGCCGCCCTTGGCACCGACCGGCACGATAACAGCGTTCTTCACCTGCTGCGCCTTGACGAGCCCGAGCACCTCGGTGCGGTAGTCTTCCGCCCGGTCGGACCAGCGCAGGCCGCCGCGGGCCACCTTGCCGAAGCGCAGATGCACGCCCTCCACCTCGACGCCGTAGACGAAGATCTCGCGGAACGGCCGGGGTTCCGGCAATCCGTCGAGCTGCTTCGGGTCAAGCTTGATCGCGAACATCGCCTTTGGCGAACCGTCGTCGTTGCGCTGGAAATAGTTGGTGCGCAGCGTCGCGTCGACGGCGTTGACATAGCGGCGCAAAATGCGGTCGTCGTCGAGGCTCGGCACGGAGGCGAGTTCGGTCTCGATCGCCGCATGCAGCGTCGCCAGCCGTTTCAGGCGCGGCTTTTCCTCCAGCGCCGGGTCGAGCGAATCGTGAAACAGCCGGACGATGCTGGCCGCAATGGCCGGATATTTGTCGAGTGTCGTGGCGATATAGTCCTGCGAATAGGCGATGCCGGCCTGGCGAAGATAGCGGGCGTAGGCGCGCAGGATATTGGCGGTTCGGGCGGTGAGGTCGGCCGAGACGATCAGCCGGTTAAACACATCATTGTCGATGCTGCCTTCGAAAGCCGCGAGAAAAGCCTCCTCGAGGGCTGCGCCATGGCGCTTGAGATCGAAGGCGACGCCGTCGCGCGCCTCCAGCTCCATGTCGTGCAACACCACATCGCCGCTGATCCCGGACCCCTCGACATGGATGTCGAAGGTGCGTTCGCTGAGCACATTGAAACCCAGGTTTTCGAGCAGCGGCACGCGCCGCGACAAGGCAAGGTTGCCCTCGCCATGGAAGATTTTTAGCGACAGCACGTCGGTGTCGCCGAAGGAGCGCCTGTAGAAGCCGATGCGGATCGGCGCATCGCCAGCGCAGGCCATGATGGCCGGCAGGTCGGCCACGGTCTCTTCCGGGGAAAAGGCTTCCTGGAACGCCTGGCTGACGGTGAGGTCGGGCGCGGCCGGGCCGGCCAGCGCCTCCAGCCGGTCGATCCAGCGGGCAGCGATTGCCCGGACGGCATCTTCCAGCACGGCTTGCGCGATATGCGGCGTGCGACCGATGGTGCGGCCGATGATGAAATGCACGCGCGCCACGCCGCCTTCCGGAAAGGCCGGATAATAGGCCGAAACGCGGCCGTCATAGACCGTCCTCAGATAGGCGCCGATCTTTTCGCGGACGACCGAATCGTACTCTTCGCGCGGCACATAGACGATGACGGACACGAAGCGGTCGAAATGGTCGATGCGCGGCAGGACGCGCACGCGGGGCCTGTCTGCGAGGTCGTTGATCTGTTCGCAGAAGGTGGCGAGCAGGCTTGTGTCGATCTGGAAGAGATCGTCGCGGGGATAGGATTCCAGCGTGTTCTGCAGCATGCGGCCGGAATGGCTGGTCGGATCGAAGCCGAAATGGTCCGTAACCTTCTGGGCCTTGGCCCGCAGCAGCGGAATGTCCGACAATTCGGCAGTGTAGGCAATCGAGGTGAACAGCCCGACGATGCGCAGTTCGCCGACGACATTGCCCTTCTCGTCGAAGCGCTTGACGCCGACATAATCCATGTAGGCGCGGCGATGTACCAGCGACTTGACGTTGGCCTTGGTGACGATGAGGAAATCCGGGCCATCGAGGAACGCCAGGATTTCCGGCGTCGTGGTGACGGCATCGCTCCCCTGACGCAGCACGCGAACGTCGGGATTGGCGAGGATGCCGAGGCCCGTGCCACGGTCCCGCTCTACGGTCGCTTGCTTGCCCTTGCCGGAATAGACGTAGTCGCGCATGCCGAGGAAGGTAAAATTGTCGTCCCGAAGCCACGACAGGAAGGCCAGTGCCTCGTCTCGCTCTGCCGCACGGCGCCCTGCGGCATGGGTGCTGAGTTCGTCGATCACAGTGTCTAGCCGCGCCAGCATCGGCTGCCAGTCGCCGACCGAGAGGTGAGCCTGCTCCAGCACCGTCCTGACGCGGGCGATGAGGGCATCTGCCTGCTCCGGCGTCAACGGCGCCAGGTGCAGCTGGATATGGCTGACGCGCTGGCCGGGATCGCCGGCCTGCGCCGCCTTCAGGGCCGGCGTGCCGTCCGGCTGCAGCGACAGGATCGGGTGCACGGCCATCGCCACGTCGCGGTAGGTGCTGGTGACTTCGCCCATCACCGATTCGTAGAGAAACGGCATGTTGCGGTCGGTGATCGACAGCACCGAGACAGCAATGCCCCCGGGTGCGACCCCCTCTATCGGCGCAATGCTGATACGGGCCTCGCCGGACCAGCGGCCGAGTTCGTCTGCGGTGTGAATGGCGGTCAGCGCCAGCATTTCGGCGCTGTAGCGGGCCATGTCGTCGTTGCTGGCCTGCCCGAACAGGATTCTCGGATCGAGGTAGGTCTTGCCCGACGCTTCGGCCGCGTTGATCGCCGCCTCGATCAGCTTTTCCCGCTTGGGGTTCATTCTGGCCATGATTGCACTCTCCCGACGCATCCTGCTCCCAAGCAGACTTCAGAAGCGATAGAGATGCAACCGCAAAAGATTATGACGGGGTGGTAAGATCAACCGCGTTTTGGCTTCACCGGCGCTACGGTCACCGCGCTCGATTTAATGGCACAGAGATCTCGACATGCGAAACATCCTCTTCGTCTGCAGTCAAAACAAGCTTCGCAGTCCGACGGCCGAGCAGGTGTTTGCCGCCAGGCGTGACATTGAGGTTATGTCGGCTGGCACAAACAACGATGCCGAAAATCCTCTGTCGACGGAGTTGGTCGAATGGGCAGACATCATCTTTGCGGTGGAGAAAATCCATCGATCCAAGATACAGCGCCGATACCGATCGGTTTTGAAGGGCAAGCGGATCATCTGCCTCGACATTCCGGACGACTACACCTTCATGGACCAAAGGCTCATCGCACTTTTGGAGGCCAGGGTGCCGCGCTACTTGTAACGTTCTAGGCGGCGTATGCTCGCACCTCCGAGTGGCCGGCGTGACCGTGATTTTGGCGCGGTCTGCCGGGCAACGTCGATCTTCGTTGACAGGCAACCGCGAACGCCTCATCAAACATTCCGTAAACACGGCCAGCCATCACCGAAAGTCATCACCATGTCGGACACAGCAGAGGGCGCGGTCCTTGTCATTTCCAGCCACGTGGTGCGGGGCTCGGTGGGTAACCGCGCTGCCGTCTTTGCGCTGGAGACGCTGGGGCATCCCGTCTGGGCGCTGCCGACCATTGTTTTGCCCTGGCACCCCGGCCATGGAAGATCGACGCGGCTGACATTTCCGGAAGCCGACTTCGACCTTGCCATCGACGACCTCCTGGCGGCACCCTGGCTTCCGGAGGTCAAGGCCGTGCTGTCCGGCTACTTCGCCAATGCCGCCCAGGCACATTCGGTCGCCCGGCTGATCACCGCAATGCGTGAAAAGACGCCGGACCTGTTCTATGCCTGCGATCCCGTCATCGGCGATCTCGGCGGGCTCTACGTTCCGCAGCCGACGGCGGAAGCCATCCGCGACCATCTCTTGCCCCTCGCTTCGCTGGCAACGCCGAACCGCTACGAGCTTGCCTGGCTCTCCGGCGCGCCGCTCGACGACAACAATGCCGTGATGGAAGCAGCCCTGGCGCTCGGTCCGTCGCGCATGCTGGTGACTTCGGCGGTGCCGATGATGGCCGGCGGCACCGGCAATCTCTATCTCAGCGGCCGCAACGCGCTGCTGGCCGAGCACCGGGCGATCGATCATGCGCCAAACGGGCTCGGCGACCTGCTGGCGGCGCTGTTCCTGTCGCGGCTGATGTCCGGCATGGAGGAGGAGCGTGCGCTGCAGCTGGCGACAGCCAGCGTCTACGAGGTGCTCGCCCGTGCCGTGAAGCGCGGCAGTGACGAGTTGACGCTGGCTGCCGACGCTGCCAGCCTGTCGACACCGATGGCCATGGTCCAGATGCGCCACCTCATGCATCCGGCCCACCGCCGCAAGCGCTAGCGGCGGCGACACAAATTTTTAACATCTCGACTGTTGATCTCGGCGTCTCCCCGCGCTAATCGGGAAGCATGCATACTTTTCCTTCTTTCCTGATCGACGGCTACAACAGCTTCATGGGCGGGCGCTACGTTGACGAGCGCGAGCGCTATCGCAGCCTTGCTGAGCAGGGCCAAAGCCCCTCGACAATGGTGATTGCCTGTTCTGATTCACGGGCAGCGCCGGAAACAGTCTTCGATGCCGGTCCCGGCGAGATGTTCGTCATTCGCAACGTCGCCAACATCGTGCCGCCCTATGAGCCGGACGGCAATTTCCATGCGACATCGGCAGCGCTAGAGTTTGCCGTGCAGGCGTTGAAGATCAAGAACATCGTCGTCATGGGCCACGGTCGCTGCGGCGGTATCCGCGCTGCCCTCGATCCGAGCTCCGAGCCACTGTCTCCCGGCGACTTCATTGGTCGCTGGATGTCGCTGGTTTCCTCTGCTGCCGAGCAGATCCAGAACAACGACATGATGACCCAGGGCGAGCGCCAGACGGCACTCGAGCGCGTTTCCATCCGCAATTCGATCGCCAATCTACGCAGCTTCCCGGATATCCGCGAACTGGAAAAAGAGGGCCAGTTACAGCTTCACGGCGCATGGTTCGACATCTCGACCGGCGAATTGTGGGTCATGGACGGCGAAACCGGCGACTTCATCCGACCCGGCGCTTGATAACCCCTAATTTACGTGGTCACTTCTCGGGCGATATCTGCTAATCTCGCTATGAGTGCATCCGCTGGCAGGAAATGGATGGACCCGCAAAGGCGCATCCATGCAATTCCAGACTATCAAGAAAACAGTCCTTGCCGCGATCCTCCTGCCGTTTGCGTTCATGATGGCGGCCGGACTTCTGCTCATCGCGTCGTCCTTCGAGCAGTACCGGACGCTGGAAGCGGACCGGCTGGTAGCCGAGATGCTGGCGGACGGCGGCGCCATTGCCTCGACGGAAATCCCTGCCGAAATGGTGGCGACCCAGGCATTTCTACTCGATCGCAGCCCCGATACGACCACAGCAATGCGCAGTACCAGGGATGCCGTCGACAACGCGCGCAAGCGCTTCTTTGCGCGGCTGCCGTCAGCGGACAAATTTTCCGGCGGCATCAACGGCCAGTTGTCACGGCTGCGGTCCGGCTACAGCCGGATCGTCGGCCTCAGGTCGGCCATCGACGACGGGCGCTACGGCCGCCAGGTCAATGTCGGCTATATCTACCGGCAGGCAGCACTGCGCCAGCTGGGCCTTGGCGACAGCCTCTCGGCGCTGATCCACGATCCGTTGCTGCTGCGCAAGTCGAACGAGCTGATGAGCATCCTCCTGACCTATCACGGCGAACTCGTGGTCAACAATATCGGCAGCCATTACCTCGAGCAGATCGGTTTTTCCGCCATGTCGCGCGAGCAGCTGCTGCAGGGCGACGTGACACGGCGGCTGGGTACGGACCGGTTGCGCTTTCACACCTCTTCGCCGGTCATTCGCGGCATCATCGACTTCCTCAACCAGCCGGGCGAAAAACGCGCCGATGTCTATTCGCAGGCGATCCTCTCCGGGGTCCTGCGGCCGACGCCTGAGCTGCGCGACCTCTGGACGGTGGCGGAGGAGGGACGGCTGGCGTTCCTGCGGCAGAACATCCTTACCGTGACGCAAGATCTCCGTGACACCGGCGACGAACTATCGCGGCGTGCGCACTATCATTTGCTGGCAGTGGTTGGCCTCGCGCTTATCCTGGCGTTATTAGCGGCCATCGTCGGCGGCCTGGCGGTCAAGGGGATGCGCCTGCTCGACCGGCTGACCCGCGAGCGCGAGGAATTGGTGACCGAGCTGCGCAGCGCCTCGCAGACCGACCTGCTGACAGGTCTCTACAATCGCCGAGGTTTCGAGGCTGCGGCAGAGGCGCTGCTTGGCAAGGATCGCGCCCGACCAGTCGCTGTCGTCCTTTTCGATCTCGATCATTTCAAGAAGATCAACGACCAGCATGGCCACGATGTCGGAGACGATGTGCTGCGGCAGGTGGCCGACATCGCCAAGCGCAATTTTCGCGGCGTCGACCTGCTGGTCCGCCACGGCGGCGAAGAGTTCCTGGCCCTGCTTCCCGATGCCAGCAAGGATGAAGCAGCATCGGTTGCCGAGCGGGTGCGGCGCGCGGTGCAGGACGCCCGCATCCCGCTGCCCGACGGCGGCGTCGTCGATATCACCGCCAGCTTTGGCTGCGCCGCTCGGACCTATTCGGCGCACGGCGATCATTTCGAAGACCTGATCAAGAAAGCCGACATGGCGCTTTATGCAGCCAAGGCCAGCGGCCGGAACTACGTCGCCACCTCAGGTATCGTCGAAAGACGCCGCAGCAATCCGGCTTGAAGCTGTTGCGCAAATGCGTGCGACTTCGCGAACGGCATGAAAGCTACAGAACACCCTGCGTTTCTGTGAAATGCAAAACGAAAAGGGCCCCGGTTTCCCGGAGCCCCGCCATTCACACCGGGTGTGAAAATTACTTTCCGTCGATCTGCTTGCCGATATAGGCGATCGACTGCTGATAGACGACTGCGGCATTCCAGCCGGCGATGGCGTTGAAATTCGGCTCGCCGGGCTGATAGCCTTCACCTGGACGCCAGCCGTGGCCGCGCAGGAAGTTGGCAGTCGATGCGAGAGCATCGGCCTTCGAGCCGACCATGTCGATCCGGCCGTTGCCGTCGCCGTCGACGCCGAAATTGACGACATTGCGTGGCAGGAACTGCGTCTGGCCGATTTCGCCATGGGCAGCGCCGCGTGCAGACGGGCTGAGATAGCCTTCGCCGACCAGTTTCAGCGCTGCATAGAGCTGATCGGTGAAATAGTCGCTGCGGCGGCAATCATAGGACAGGGTCGAGACGGCTGACATCGTGTGCTCGTTGCCCATATAGCTGCCGAAGCCTGTTTCCATGCCCCAGATCGCGATCAGGGGGCCAGCCGGCACGCCGTATTTGCGCTCGATGCTCGCAAACAGCGCCGCGTTCGCCTGCTTCATGCCGCGGCCACGGTTGATAACCGTCTGGCCGCCGCGCTTCTTCATGAACTCTTCGAACGACAGCTTGAAGCTCTTCTGGCCGCGGTCCGCGCGGATCGTCGGCTGGTTGTAGTGCACATCGGCAAAGGCGCGGTCGAGAACCTGTGGGCTGATGCCCTTGGCTGCCGCTTCCTGCTTGAACTCACCGACCCAGGCCGGAAATCCGGCTGCTGTGTTGCCGCACTGCGCAGCCTCGGCTGCCACCGGCGCCGTTATCATGAGCACGGCTGCGAGCGCCGCCCAACCAGACTTCTTCATGCGCATTCCTCGTCCCTGTGTTTCGACATCCGCGCCGGCCCCGCCTGCGTCCGATGTCCTTTTGATCCGTCAAAAACCATCCCTCGGGCGTGGACGCTGCCGCCCGACCTCCGGTATCTGTGAAAAACCCCGCCGTTCGCAAGCGAACCGCAGGGTTATATAGTCAAGACCTTTATAAAAAGTAGTCCTCTCAGGCGGCCTGCTTGCGTGGCTTGATGAGCCCGCGATTGATCAACAGCTCGGCAATCTGGATGGCATTCAGCGCAGCACCCTTGCGAAGGTTGTCGGAGACGACCCAGATGTTGAGGCCATTCTCGACTGTCGCATCCTCGCGGATGCGCGAAATATAGGTCGCATCTTCGCCGGCCGATTCGTATGGCGTCATGTAGCCGCCGTCCTCGTGCTTGTCGATGACGATGCATCCGGGCGCTTCGCGCAGGATGTCGCGCGCCTGGTCGGCGCTGATCTCGTTCTCGAACTCGATATTGACCGATTCCGAGTGGCCGATGAAGACCGGAACGCGCACGGCCGTGCAGGTCACCCTGATCTTCGGATCGAGGATCTTCTTGGTTTCGGCCAGCACCTTCCACTCTTCCTTCGTGTAGCCGTCTTCCATGAACACATCGATGTGCGGGATGACGTTGAAGGCGATGCGCTTCGGAAACTTCTTGTTGGCCATCGGATCGGCAACGAAGACTGCGCGGGTCTGGTTGAACAGCTCGTCCATGCCATCCTTGCCGGCGCCCGACACCGACTGGTAGGTCGATACGACGATGCGCTTGATCTTGGCAAAATCATGCAGCGGCTTCAGGGCGACGACCAGCTGTGCCGTTGAGCAATTCGGATTGGCAATGATGTTGCGGCGGGTGAACATGTCGATAGCGTCGGCATTCACTTCCGGCACGATCAGCGGGACATCCTGGTCGTAGCGCCAGGCCGAGGAGTTGTCGATGACGACGCAGCCCTGCGCACCGATCTTCGGCGACCACTTCTTGGAGATTTCACCGCCGGCCGACATCAGGCAGATATCGGTATCGGCGAAATTGTAGTTTTCGAGGTTCTGGACCTTCAGCGTCCGGTCGCCGAACGACACTTCCGTTCCCTGGCTGCGCGCCGAGGCCAGCGCGACGACTTCGTCGGCTGGAAAACCGCGCTCCGAGAGGATATTGAGCATTTCACGACCGACATTGCCGGTAGCGCCTGCGATTGCGACTTTGAAACCCATTTTATGCTCTCTTTCTCATCTCTCCGCTATCCGGTGAGGGGGATCCGCGATCAGCGGTTCCCTGTCCCCAGCCGAGCCGGGGAGAGAGCGGCAGGCCAGGAAACGTCAGACGGTTTTCGTCGTGGTTTTGGCCTTGGTGTTGGAATATAGCGGAAAACGGCTATGCGACCCGACAAGGGCTGCCAGGCGGTCGCAGTCGCGGATCTGTTCGAGACGAACCATGGACCGTTTTTCCTATTCCATCGCAGGTAATAAAATGTTTTGCGAAAGAGTCAAGAGTCGGCCCCGGAGGAAGGACGCGACGCTACCTCGACCGGCGAAACGTCCCCGTCGTGTCGCATTGTTGCTACCACGGCAGCTGCGTGGACCGGAGCATAGGTTATTTAATGATAAATGTCGTGGCATTCTTTCCCGCAAATCGCGGTGGTAAGCCTCGTGGACTTATGGAATGCCGGTTCACCGGTATTTGTCGGGACGTAATACTGTTACCGGGAAGTATAGCTGCTGAGGTAATCAGCCGTTGACGAGGTGGAACATCAGGCCGAGAGCGACAGCGGCAACGCTCATGAATACGACGGCTGTGAAGCAAGAGGACTTGAGCTGGTTTACATCATAATCGGTCATTGTGATCTTCCTTGTTTTCCTGCTTATACAATGCTCCAATCCAGAAAAGGTTTCATGGGTAGGTTGACATATCTTGCGATCTATAGAAGCAGCCCGCTTCGACCGTACACATTCAGTCACGACACTTTTGCCCGGAATGCAAAAAGGACGGAGATTAAATCCCCGCCCTTTTTTCAAATGCCATATCTCTGGGAAAGATCAGAGCTTCTTGTTAGCGTAATCCGAGGCTGCTGCAGCACCGTCCTTGACGGTATCCTTGGCGTTGCCAAGTGCCTGCTGGCCTTCGCCCTTGATTTCCTGCAACTTGCCTTCAGCCTGGAGCTTTTCATTGCCAACAAGCTTGCCGACGCCTTGCTTCACGTTGCCGACGGCTTCATTGGCGAGACCCGAGGCTTTGTCTGATGTGCTACCCATGTGACTTCTCCTTTGAATTTCCATCCAATTAACGAAGCTGCACCGAATTGGTTCCGCTAGCATCGGGAAGCAAGGAGTGAGACCATTCTCGTCGGGCTACCCTGCCTTGTTCTGGCGGTTGGCGATCAGGTCGTCGACGACGGCGGGGTCGGCGAGGGTGGAAGTATCTCCCAGCGCTGCGAAATCGTCCTCGGCGATCTTGCGCAGGATGCGGCGCATGATCTTGCCCGAGCGCGTTTTCGGGAGGCCCGGCGAGAACTGGATCTTGTCGGGCGTGGCGATCGGACCGATCTCGGTGCGCACATGCTTGATCAGTTCGGCCCTCAGCGCATCGGTGCCCTCGTGGCCGGACATCAGCGTCACGTAGCAGTAGATCCCCTGCCCCTTGATCGCATGCGGATAACCGACGACAGCGGCTTCCGAGATCAGGTTGTGCGACACCAGCGCCGATTCGACTTCCGCCGTTCCAAGCCGGTGGCCGGAGACGTTGAGCACGTCGTCGACGCGGCCGGTGATCCAGTAGTAGCCATCGGCGTCGCGCCGGCAGCCGTCGCCGGTAAAGTATTTGCCCTTGTAGGTCGAGAAATAGGCCTCGATGAAGCGCTTGTGGTCGCCGTAGAGCGTGCGCATCTGGCCTGGCCAACTGTCAGCGATGCAGAGGTTGCCGTCAGCGGCGCCCTCGAGCACCCTGCCCTCCGCATCGACCAGCTCCGGAACGACGCCGAAGAACGGCTTGGTTGCCGAGCCCGGTTTGAGATCCGTGGCGCCAGGCAGCGGCGTGATCATGTGGCCGCCGGTCTCGGTCTGCCACCAGGTGTCGACCACGGGGCACCGGCCATCGCCGACGACATTGTAGTACCAGCTCCAAGCCTCTGGATTGATGGGTTCGCCGACCGTGCCGAGCAATCTTAGGCTGGCGCGTGACGCACGGGTCACGAACTCGTCGCCTGCCCCCATCAGCGATCGGATTGCGGTCGGCGCTGTGTAGAAGATGTTGACCTTGTGCTTGTCGACGATCTCCCAGAAACGGCCCTGGTCGGGGAAATTGGGCACGCCCTCGAACATCACAGACGTCGCACCGTTGGCGAGCGGGCCGTAGACGATATAGGAATGGCCGGTGACCCAGCCGACATCGGCGGTGCACCAGTAGATATCGCCGTCATGGTAATCGAAGGTGTATTCGTGCGTCATGGCCGCATAGACGAGGTAGCCGCCCGTCGTGTGCAGTACGCCCTTCGGCTTGCCCGTCGAGCCCGAGGTGTAGAGGATGAACAACGGGTCCTCGGCCTTCATCTTCGCAGGCGGGCAATCCGCAGTCACGGCGGCCATTTCCTGGTGGTACCAGAGGTCGCGGCCGGGCGCCCAGCCGGTCTTGCCGCCGGTGCGCCGCACGACCAGCACCTTGTCGACCATGACCTGCTGGCGGGCGGCGATGTGGATTGCCGTATCGGTGTTGTCCTTCAGCGGCACCGGCTTGCCGGCGCGCACGCCCTCGTCGGAGGTGATGATGAACGTCGATTGGCAATCGACGATGCGGCCTGCCAGCGCGTCCGGCGAAAAGCCGCCGAATACGACGGAATGCACCGCGCCGATACGGGCGCAGGCGAGCATCGCATAGGCCGTTTCCGGTATCATCGGCATGTAGATGGTGACGCGGTCGCCCTTCTTGACGCCATGCTTTTTCAGCACATTGGCGAGGCGGCAGACCTGATCGTAGAGTTCGTTGTAGGTGATCTTCTTGTCGATGTAGGGATTGTCGCCCTCCCAGATGAAGGCAACCTGGTTGCCGCGTTTTTCGAGATGGCGATCGATGCAGTTATAGGCGACGTTGGTCAGCCCGTCCTCGAACCACTTGATCGACACCTTGCCGGTGAACGAGGTGTTCTTGACCTTGGTGTACGGCTTGAACCAATCGATGCGCTTGCCGTGCTCGCCCCAGAAGGCGTCGGGATCGGCAATGCTGTCTGCGTACCAGGCCTCGTATTTCTCCTTGGTGATCAGCGCATTCTGCCTGGCCGGCGTTGTGACCGGATAAATTTTTTCAGACATGATTCCTCCTCGAAATGTCCGGCAAGGCCCGCGTTTTTCGACAAAAACGGCGGTCTTTGTCCTCACAGATAGCACCTTAAGATACGGCGTCCATTGGACAAAGAGCATTTCATCCGCAAAGAATTGCAATTATGCGGCACTGGGGATATACAGGGCATCATTTCCCGGACATCAGTGGTGAAAACACCCACGGACCGCGACCCCGGCGCGGACGGACAGAAGGACTATACCCATGGCTCAACAACTGCTTATGCCGAAAGCTACGGCCATCTGGCTTGTCGACAACACCGCCTTGTCGTTCGAACAGATCGCGCAGTTTTGCAAGCTTCACCCGCTGGAAGTCAAAGCCATTGCCGATGGCGAAGCGTCGCAGGGCATCAAGGGCCTCGACCCGATTTCCACCGGGCAGCTGTCGCGCGAGGAAATCGCCCGCGCCGAAGGCAAGCCGGACTACAAGTTGAAGCTTTCCGAACCGAAAGTGCGCGTTCCGGAATCCAAGCGCCGCGGCCCGCGTTATACGCCGGTATCGAAGCGCCAGGACCGCCCCAATGCGATCCTCTGGCTGGTGCGCAATCATCCGGAACTGAAGGACGCGCAGATCTCGCGCCTGGTCGGCACCACCAAGTCGACGATCGAGCAGATCCGCGACCGCACCCACTGGAATTCGACCAACCTTGCGCCGATGGATCCGGTGACGCTCGGTCTCTGCAGCCAGATCGACCTCGATATGGAAGTCGAGAAGGCCGCCAAGGGCCGTCCGTTGCCGACCGCTGCCGAACTCGGCGCAACCCTGCAGCCGTCGCAGGAAACCGAAAAGCTGCCATTCTCCTACGAGCGTGAAGAAAAGGAAAAGGCAATCGACGCCGATGCCGTCTTCGCCAAGCTCAAATCCCTTCGTGCCCCGAAGGACGAGGACGAAGACCAGTACTGAGGTCTTATCGACGTTTGCATGACCAGACCCCGGCTTTTGCCGGGGTTTGACGTTCAGGGATAGAGCTATCCCGGTTGCGCGTCTGGCAACTGCGATCAGTCGCTGCTCTTGCCAAGCGTAGCCAAATGGCGGAATTCGGCAACCACGCGCTCGTAGACGCCACGCTTGAAGGTGACGATTAGTTCCGGCAACTCCTCCATCGGTTTCCATTCCCATTGATCGAATTCCGGCTCGTGGCCGCCGGGTGGCGGGTTGATGGCGATCTCGCTTTCGTCGCCATCGAAGCGGAAGGCGAACCAGCGCTGTGTCTGGCCGCGAAACTTCCCCCTCAGGCCGATGCCGATGAGTTCGGGAGGCAGATCGTAGTTGATCCAGCCGCTGGCTTCGGCAAGCAGGGTGACGGTTTTCATCCCCGTCTCCTCGTAGAGTTCGCGATAGGCCGCTTCCAGCGGATCTTCGCCCTCGTCGATGCCACCTTGCGGCATCTGCCAGAGATTTTCGGAGCCATCATATTCGGAATTGCCGATGGGAATGCGCCGGCCGGCCCAGACGAGGCCCTCGGCATTAAGGATCATCACCCCTACGCAGGGGCGATAAGGCAGGTCCTCGGCTTTTAAGGGATTGGGGTTCTTGCTCATCATATCCTCCGGTCAGGGATGTTTAGGGTCGTTGGCGAGCGCCGAGACGGAGACGATCTCGATACCACGCGTTGCGGCATTCTCGCTCCACGCAGAAATCGCGTCGACACTTTCGTCGAATGCGGATGCGACGCCGATTGCCGAGCCGTTGCGGCGGGCGATACGCTCAAGCTCGTCCAGTTTCCGGGTGATCGCGTCGCCATTCAGTTCGCTGTCCAGCTGGATGTCGGCAAAGGCATGCGGCACGGCGAGCGCCTTGGCAATCGTGCCGGATTTCGATTGCGCAGATGAGCCATCGTCAAGGAATAGCAGGCCGCGTTTGCCGACATCGCGCAGAACCGGTTCCAGAGCGGTCGGGTTCGACAGAAAGCGGCCGCCGAGATAATTCATGATGCCGGTGTAATTGGTGATTTCAGCCATCGCCTTGTGCAGGTTTTCGACGTTTTTCGCCGCTGGCTGCGATGTCAGCAACGTGTCGCCACCGGGATTGTTGGCCGGATAATCGAAGGGCTCCAGCGGTACCTGCAAGAGTATCTCATGGCCGCTGCGACGGGCGTCCTGCATCCAGCGCTGTAGGCTGTTGCCGCTGGCCGCAAAGGCAAGAGTCACTTCCTCCGGCAGCTGCTTTATGGCCCGCTGCGTCCCGGTCTGGCTGAGGCCGAGGCCGCCAACGACGATGGCGATGCGCGTGCCGTGGGCGCCAGACCAAGGCCGCGCATATTGATCCATCGGCCGCAGGCCGGCGGGAGAGGTGATCGGGAGCCGGCCGAAGGGTGAGCTTTCCAGCAGCGCATCATTGGGCGTTGCCGCCATGCGGGGATCCTGGCCGATCTGGTTGGCCCTGACGAGGACCGGCCCTGAGCCGTCGCGCGGCTTGGGCGTGTAGGTGGTTACCACGGAGCCGTCGCCGGTGAGGGTGCGCTCGACGTTGGCGCCGGATTGCGGGTCGGCTTGTGGCATGCCTGTCGGCGCGGCGGCAGCGTCCTCCGACGGCGTAACCCCGGTTTCAGCCGGCGGCGGTGCCTTGGCAGCGGTTTCAACGGGAGGCTTTTGAAAGGGATCGCGGATCAGTGCGGTGTAAAGCGAGAAGCCGGCAATGGCCATCAGGCAGAGCGCTGCAAGCATGCGGCCCACCGGCGGCAGGCGCCTGGTGCGGCGGGGCGGGCGGTTTTGTCCCAGCGGTGCGTGTAGGTCCGTTCCCAATTTCCTTGTCCGCCCCAGATCGGAAATCGTCGTTCCGCGTCGTGAAGGCGCCGGGTCTGTTTCCAGCCCGGCGCCATTGTCTTTGCTGGCGACGTCTTACTTGGCGACCACAGCCTTGTCCGGATTTGGCGGGAAGGCCGGGTCTTTCTTGACGCCACGCAGCAGGTCGAGCGCGTAGTTCAACTGCACGTCGTCCTTGACCTCCGGTGGCACATAGGCTTCCGAGCCCGAGCCTTCGTCGGTTTCAGACTGGCCTTTGATGTGACCGCGCAGGGTGGATTCGCCCTCGGAGACCATCTTGCCCTTGAGATCGTCCGGTAGCGGCTCGTCGACCTTGATGTCAGGCGTGATGCCGGTGCCCTGGATCGAGCGGCCCGACGGCGTGTAATAAAGTGCCGTGGTCAGGCGCAGCGCACCGTTTTCGCCGAGCGGGATAATCGTCTGGACCGATCCCTTGCCAAAGGAGCGCGTGCCGAGGATCGTGGCGCGACGCAGGTCCTGCAGGGCGCCGGCAACGATTTCCGATGCGGAGGCCGAGCCGCCGTTGATCAGCACGATTATCGGCTTGCCGTCTGTCAGATCGCCGGGACCGGCGTTGTAGCGGCGGGTTTCGTCCGGGTTGCGGCCGCGGGTCGAGACCACTTCGCCGCGCTCCAGGACGTCGTCGCAGACGTTGATTGCCTGGTCGAGCAAGCCGCCCGGGTTGAGGCGGAGGTCGAGGACATAGCCCTTGAGCTTGTCGGCTGGCACGGTCTGCTTGATCTTCTGGATGGCAGCTTCGAGATCCGGTGTGGTCTTCTCGGTGAACTGCAGGATGCGGATGTAGCCAACATCGTTTTCGACATGCGAGCGGACGGCGGCGACCGGGATGATGTCGCGGACAATCGTCAGTTCGATCGGCTTGTCGACACCGGCACGCTGCAGTGTCAGCTTGATCGGCGTCTTGACCTCGCCGCGCATCTTCAGCACGGCATCTTCGAGTTTCAGGCCCTTTACAGGCGATCCGTCGATTGCGGTAATGAAGTCGCCAGCCTTGACGCCAGCCTTGTCGGCGGGTGTATTCTCGATCGTGGAGCCGACCTTGATCTGGTCCTTCTCCATGGTTACCTCGATGCCGAGACCGCCAAACTCACCCTTGGTCTGGGTGCGCATGTCCTGGGCATCCTTGGCATTCATGTAGCTCGAATGCGGATCGAGCGAGGCAAGCATGCCATTGATGGCCGCCTCTATGAGCTTGTCTTCCTGGGGAGGCGTAACGTATTGCGCCCGAACCCTCTCGAAGACATCGCCGAATACCGACAGTTCCTTATACGTGGAACCGCTCGCAGCTTCCGCCGGGACTCCCGCTGAGTAAATGACGCCCATGGCGGTCGCACCCATCAATGCGCCGATGACGACAAGAGAAGCCCTACGAATCATTGCGTGCCTTTCCAGTATCCTTTGCGGTCCACCAGGGTTGGGAATCAACCGGTTTTCCGTCTTTTCTCAATTCAATGTAAAGCGTTGGCTTGTTTGTTTCCAGCGCCAATGCTGTCGCACTTGCCACTCTTTTCTCGCCCATCACCGCAACCGGTTCTCCGGCGAAAACAAATTTTCCCTGGCGCGTCTTGATGGCGTCCATTCCGGACAGAACCATGTGGAAGCCGTCGCCGGTATCGAGGATGATCATCTGGCCGTAGCTGCGGAAAGCGCCGGCATACACCACCAGGCCATCGGCGGGCGCCGTGACGAGAGCGCCGGGGCCGGTTGCGAGCGTCATGCCGGCGGCCGTGTGTCCCGTTCCGTCGTCGTCTCCAAAGTGCCGAAGAATATCACCGGCCACAGGCAGCTCGAGCTTCTGCTTGAGGTCTGAAAATCGATATGCGGGGGCAATGCGGTTTTTATCGGGCACCCCGCTTTCGGCCAGGGCCTTGGCCTCGGCACGCTGCTCGTCGGTCATCATTTGCCGGCGTTGTTCTTCCTCGCGGGCAGCCGTTGCCGCACTACGCACCGAGCCGATCTGGCTTTCGAGGGAGGCTACAAGGCCTTCCAGGCTGGTTGCCTTGCCTGCCAGTTGCTCGGCACGCTTGCGCTCGTCTTCAATCTGGGCAGCACTTTCCTTGCTCTGCCGGTCGTTCTCGCCGATCAGCAGATCCATCCGCCGCTCTTCCTCCAGACCGGACGTGAGCGTTGCGGAAAGGTCCGCCTTCTCCTTGGCCGTGGAAGCTTCGAGCGTCGACAGTTCGCCGAGGTCGGCAAGCAGCTTTTCCGTCGCCTTGCGCATGCCGGGAACGACGGCGCCGAGCAGGATGGCGCTTCGCACCGAATTGAGGGCGTCGTCGGGGCTGACGAGCAAAGCCGGCGGCGGGTTGCGGCCCATGCGCTCCAGCGCTGCCAAAACCTCGGCCAGGAGACCGCGCCGTTCGTGCAGCGAGCGACGGACGCCGCCCTCCTTGACCTTCAGATCGGTCAGCGCCCTTTCGCTGTCTTCGATCTTGCGATCCATCGTCTTGCGGCGGGATGCCGAATCGATCAGCGCCTGGCGCAGGCTGGCATTGCTCTTGTCGAGCGCCGCCACACTGTCCTGAAGCTGCTTCTGCTTTTCGGCAGAAAGGGTGATTGTTTTCGACAGGCTATCGAGTTCGGCCCTTGTCTGGTCGCGTTTTTCGGCAAGATCGGCGGCCGGATCGAGCGGTGGCGGGTTTGCAGTGGCGGTATGGGGTGCGGTTTGCTGGTCCGATGGCAGCCGGGACGACGTCGGATCGGCGGCGCCATCTTCGGCGCGTGCCTGATATGCCTGGATCAGCGGAGCTGCCACCAGCAGTACGGCTGCGCACAAAAAGGCCGCACGGGTACCTGCCGCGAGAGGCGGCGGTAGCAGACGCGGCAGAGGGGCGGCGGATCGTTTCATCGCGGATGGCTTAGGATTTCTCTATCGCGCAAGGCGTAAGCTGATTTGCCGCCGATGGCCAAGACATATCGCCAGTTGGATGACGAAATCAAAACACGGCTGTGTGAGCGATCGGTCACTTTCAGACGCGATGGTAGGGGTGGCCGGAGAGAATGGTGACCGCCCTGTAGAGCTGTTCGGCGATCAGGATACGCACAAGCTGATGTGGCCACGTCATCTTGCCAAGGCAGATCGTGCTGTCTGCCTTGTCGTAGAGTGACGGATCGAGGCCATCAGCGCCGCCGATGGCGATCGTCAGGTCGCGCTTGCCTTGATCCCGGTATTGGCCGAGGAGGGCAGCAAAGACTTCGCTGTCCATCGCCTTGCCGCGCTCGTCGAGCAGCATCAGGACACCGCTGTCGGGCAGCGATTTCAGCAGCATGGCCGCCTCTTCCCGCTTGCGCGTTTCGCCGTTCGAGGCTCGACTTTCCGCGACTTCAGTGACGCGCGAGAAATCCAGCCCGATGGCCGGGCCCGTCTTGGCGAACCGGTCGAAATAGCGGGCCGCGAGATCCTTCTCCGGGCCGGTCTTCAGCCGGCCAACGGCAAACAATCCAATCCGCATGTTCACTCCAGAGACGATGGCCAGCACGGCCGCACACATTTCTTAGCCGCGCGACAGATGCCGTTGCGGCCAGTCAAACCTGCGCAGCAGCCGGTTAAACCGGATCTGCTAGTGTATCGTGCCCTCGTCGAGATCCGGCGCGGCCCACATCTTTTCGATGTTGTAGAACTCGCGGATTTCCGGACGGAAGACGTGGACGATGATGTCACCGGTGTCGATCAGGACCCAGTCGCCTGCGTCGAGACCTTCGACGCGCGGGTTGCCGAGGCCTTCGCCCTTGATGTCGGACGTGAGGTGATCGGAGATCGCCAGGACATGGCGGTTCGAGCGCCCGGAGACCACAACCATGTAGTCGCCCAGCGCGGACTTGCCCGCAATGTTGATGGTGACGATGTCTTCAGCTTTGGAGTCCTCAAGGCTGTTGAGGACGGCTTGCAGGGCGCGGGCGGCGGCATCAACGCCACGTTCCGGGCTCTTCGGGGCAACGGCTAGCGTTCGTCCCTTGGCGTGTACTGTTGTCAGTGCTTTTCCTTTCAGGAGTAACAGAACATGCACGCGATTGATTCGAACTGTCGTTCAAATCAGTTCTCAAGATAGGCATCAAAGCACTAAGGTTTCAAGACGCGTGCAGCTCGGCATCGGCAGTCGGGGCACAATATTCAGGCCAGCGATGCGTTTTCGGTACCGATCTGCGAGCTTTTGCCCGCCGGCCTTCCCATTGGCCCGTGTCGATGCGTCGGGTACGGCCGTATACAGCCAAGAACGCTGCGCGTATAGGGAAACAACGCTCAAAAGCTGCGGGCCATGAACAGACATTCCAACGACACGATAGACGCCATCCTGCGCATCCGCTTCACGGGACAGGATCGGCTTGGCCGGGGCAAGATGGAGTTGCTCGAGCACATCCGCAGGACGGGCTCGATTTCAGCTGCGGGGCGCGCGATGGATATGTCCTACCGCCGCGCGTGGCTGCTGGTCAGCGACCTCAATCGCATGTTCGATGTGCCCTCGGTCGAATCGCAGCGGGGCGGCCAGAAGGGTGGCGGTGCGGTGCTGACACCTTTCGGCGAGGCGCTGCTCGAGCGTTTCCGGGCGATGGAGCAGGCGATCGGCCTCGTTCTCGCCGACGACCTGATTTGGCTGCAAGAGCATTACCGTCCGCAGGCGTCGCCGCAAGAGTGACGCCACCTGTCATCCGTTTTGCAGGGCCACGGTCTTGATGACCGCAAAAACGGTCATGCCCACGGACAAGCGCAGTTTTTCGCCCGACAGCTGTGTAATTCGCGACAGGATCGGGTCGCCGCCGCAGTCGAGACGGACCTCTAGCGCACCGTTGGCGACCGCGCCGATGCCGGTGATCGTACCTTCGAGAATATTGAGAGCGCTGAGGCCCTCCGGGCGCACGGTCGCCAGCATCACATCGCGAGCCGGGACGTGGATCCGCACCATCCTGCCGACCGGAAATCCTGTCCCCGGCACCTGCAGTTTTGCGGTCTTCAGGGCGATCGTCGACAGGAGATGGGTCTGCGAGATGCTGTCGATGCGGCCTTCCAGCAGCACGCCTGCCTCGCGGCGCTCGGCGCCCTCCGCCGTCGATGGCAGGCTGAGAACCTCGACGGCACTGCCGACCGCTTCGACATGGCCGTCGCGCAAAAGAACGACGCGGCTTGCGAGCCTTGCGACCTCTGCAATCGAGTGGCTGACATAGACGATCGGGATTTTCGTCTCGTCGCGCAGCCGTTCAAGATAGGGCAGGATCTCTGCCTTACGCTCCTCGTCGAGAGCTGCCAGCGGCTCGTCCATCAGCAACAGGCGCGGGTTGGAGAGCAGGGCACGGCCGATTGCCACCCGTTGCTTTTCGCCGCCCGACAGCTTGCCCGGCCGACGCTCCAGAAGCGGCCCGATGCCGAGCAGGTCGACGACGCTGTCGAAATCATCGCGGTCCGTCTTTTTCGGCGCGAACCAGCGGCCATAGCCGAGGTTGTGGCGGACCGAGAGATGCGGAAACAGCCGTGCCTCCTGGAAGACGTAGCCGAAACGGCGGCGATGGCGTGGCACCAAGAGGTTTCGGTCCGTGTCCGTCAGCACCGTACCATCGAGCGCAACGTGGCCGTGGTCGGGGTGGATCAGCCCGGCAATGCTGCGGATGAGCGAGGTCTTGCCGGAGCCGGACCGGCCGAACAGGGCCGTAACCCCGCCCTCTGCGGTAAATGCCGCGTCCAGCGCAAAAGCGCCCAGCCTGTGGCGGATGTTCACCGTCAGCGTCATCAGGCGTCCACCCTGCGGCCGACCCATCGGGCTAGAAACTCGGACGCCAGCAGCGCGGTCATGGAAATCAGCACCGCGACGACGGTGAGCCTCAGCGCGCCGGCATCTCCGCCGGGGACCTGGGTGAAGGTATAGATTGCCGACGAAAGCGTCTGTGTTTCGCCGGGAATGTTGGAGACGAAGGTGATAGTGGCGCCGAATTCCCCCATCGCCTTGGCAAATGAGAGGATCATGCCGGCAATGATACCGGGGAGCGTAAGCGGCAGGGTGACGGTGAGGAATATCCACACGGGACTGGCACCCAGCGTTCCTGCAGCCTCCTCCAGCTTGCGGTCGACGGCTTCCAGCGACAGCCGGATGCTGCGTACCATCAGCGGGAACCCCATGATTCCGCAGGCAAGCGCAGCGCCGGTCCATCTAAAAGAAAAGACGATGCCGAAATGGCTTTCGAGGAAGGCGCCGATGACGCCGCGGCGGCCGAACAGGATCAGCAGCAGAAAACCGGTGACGACCGGCGGCAGGATCAGCGGCATGTGGATGATCCCGTTCAGCAGCGATTTTCCAAAGAACCGGCCGCGAGCCAGAAGCAGCGCTGCGGCGACCCCGAATGGCAGGCTCACCAGCATGGCCACGCTAGCGACGCGCAGGCTAAGCAAGATCGCCGTCCACTCGTCACTGCTTAAATGCCATCCCTCCAAAACCGGTCTCTTTCCCTATCGGCCCGTCGGCAAGTCAGCGGGTAGGCGTCATACATTGCCTGAGGCAAGCGACAATCAGTTCAGGATGGTGAAACCTTCGTGTTCGAAGAAAGGCTCCGCCTTGGACGATTTGAGGAAGTCGTAATAAGCGTCGACGTCCTTGTTCCTGCTGCTGGCAGTGATGGCCAGCGGATAGATGATCGGCGGGTGGCTGTCCGCCGGAAACGTGCCAACGATGGCGACGCCCGGATCGGACGCGGCATCCGTCTGGTAGACAATTCCGTAAGGTGCCTCGCCACGCGACACCAGCGCCAGCGCAGCGCGCACGCTTTCAGCACCGGCAACCTTGCTTTCGACGGAAGGCCAGACCCCGAGCTTTTCGAGGGCTGCCTTGCCGTATTTACCGGCTGGTACGGAATCGACTTGGCCCATCGCCAGGCGACCGTCGCCGAGGAGGGCGGCGAGATCCATGCCGGCCTTGATATCGACCGGCTTTGCCTTGTCGCGCGGAGCAACGAGGACGATCTGGTTGCCTAAAAGGTTTACCTGCGTATCCGGCTTCAGCAAGTTCTTGTTGCCGAGGTAGGCCATCCAGTCGGTGTCGGCCGAAATGAAGATATCGGCAGGTGCGCCGCTCTCGATCTGCTTTGCGAGCGCCGAACTAGCGGCATAGGACACGGTGATCTGCTTGCCGCTCTGGGCGGTGTAAGCGGCGTTTGCGCTGTCGAGGGCGTTCTTCATGCTGGCGGCAGCAAACACGGTTATTTTGTCCGCCGCTGCCGAGGGGGAAGCGCCGGTGGTCAGTCCGAGCCAGCCTGCAACAACGGCTGTGGCGGCAAATTTCATCCAGGAATGGCTGGTCGGCATGGCAATCTCCAAATTGGCGAAGTATTTGCAGGAATATATCGCTTCGCATGATTTGACCAGTGTCGGTTTCGTCAACACGATCAATCGATAATGATTTCAGAGATTTCGCCGATTGGTATTCCCTACTGACTTGGTCGATTGCGCATGGCTCTATAGGCCCTTGTGACACCGATCAGGCTGCAACATGCCCCGCCAGCGTCTTTTGACGGCAGGACGTCGTCAACAGTGTAGGTGGTCGGCGTGATCTCGCGCGAAAGCTTACGAAAGATTTAATTTTGTGCATTTGCACTTTTCTGTCATGTGTAAAATGCATGGCTGCGTTGCGATATCAACGATTTTACTTCTCGACAGCTGTGCTAGATTCAACTCATCGAACGGCGCACTCCTCCTCCCAGCGCCATTCGATTTTGGATCGATGACACTCCTCCTCCCGGTTGTCGATCAGTTTTGATAGGCCCGACGGATCTCCTCCCCCGTCGGGCTTTTCATTTTGGAGGGTTTTAAACTTCGGAAATTCAGGTTTTCTGTTGTTCTTCGCGGAGCGCGGTCGAGCTCAGCGTCGAGCGCGGGCCGTGGATAAATGTCCAGGCCGGTGCTCGCTTCTTCCACAGAACCCTTGCGTCGTCTTCATCGACGCGGGCGTAGTGAAAGGTCTTCGCCATCTTTGCCGAGAGGTGCGACAGCGTCGAACCCGGACGATCGATCACGGCGATCGGGAAAGTCTTGGCGATGGTCTGCCACTTCTGCCATTTGTGGAACGTGTTCAGGCTATCGGCGCCCATGATCCAGATGAAATGCACGTGGCTGTTCAGCGCCTTGACGCGGGCCAGCGTATCGGCCGTGTAGCGCATATTGAGCGCCTGCTCGAAGCCGGTCACCTTGATGCGCGGATCGACGGCGATCTTTTCGCTGAGGGCGATGCGTTCTGCCAAGGGGGCGAGCTGGTTGGTGTTTTTTAGCGGGTTGCCCGGCGTCACCATCCACCACAGCTGATCGAGGCCAAGCCGACGGATGGCAATCTCGGCAACCAGCACATGTCCCGGGTGCGGCGGATTGAAGGATCCGCCGAACAGGCCGACGACCATTCCACGCTCGGCATGGGGCATGCGCAGATAGGGCGCGTCGATACGGTCTGCTGTCACATCAGGGCCGTATCTGTCCGCTGCCGCGCACCCTGTATTTGAACGACGTCAGTTGTTCGACGCCGACAGGTCCGCGCGCATGCATCTTTCCGGTGGCAATGCCGATTTCCGCTCCCATGCCGAATTCGCCGCCATCGGCAAATTGCGTCGACGCGTTGTGCAGCAGGATTGCCGAGTCGACCTCCGTGAAGAAGCGCCCCACCACTTCAGGGTTTTCGGCAATGACAGCCTCCGTATGATTGGATGAATAGCGGGCTATGTGTTCGATAGCCCCCGAGACGCCATCAACCATAGCAATCGATATAATGGCATCGAGATACTCCGTCGACCAATCCTCCTCGTTGGCAGCCTTCAATGCAGGGATAGCATGAAGCACGTCGGCCGATCCGCGAACTTCGCAGCCGGCCGCCGTGAGAGCGTCGACGAGCGGCTTGAGGTGGGTTGCCGCTGCCGCCCGGTCGACAAGCAGCGTCTCGGCTGCGCCACACACGCCGGTACGGCGCATCTTGGCGTTGACGACAATCTGCTTTGCCATTTCCAGTGTCGCAGACGCATCGATGTAGATGTGGCAGATACCCTCGAGGTGGGCAAAGACCGGAACGCGCGCCTCGCTTTGCACCCGCGCCACCAGGCTTTTGCCGCCACGCGGGACGATGACGTCGATATTTCCATCGAGCCCCGACAGCATGGCGCCGACGGCTGCGCGATCGGTAACCGGGACAAGCTGGATTGCGTGCTCCGGCAAGCCTGCCGCCTTCAGTCCCTCGACGAGGCAGGCATGGATTACCCGTGAGGAATGGCGCGAATCGCTGCCGCACCGCAGGATGGCGACATTGCCGGCTTTCAGGCAGAGTGCGCCGGCATCGGCCGTAACATTGGGGCGGCTTTCGAAAATGACGCCGATGACGCCGAGCGGCGTGCGGACCCGCTCGATATGCAGCCCGTTTGGGCGCTCCCAAGCGGCAATGACCTCGCCGACAGGATCGGCCAGTGCGGCAATCGTGCGGATGCCGTCGGCCATGGCTTCGATACGCGCCTCGGTCAGCGTCAACCTGTCGATCGACGATGCGAGCATGCCGGTGCCTTCCACGTCGCGCAGGTCCTTGGCATTCTCTGCCAATATATGGTCCTGCTTTGAAAGAATGGTATCGGCCATGGCATTGAGGGCGCGGGTTTTCGATTGGGCAGAGGCAAACGATAGCGGGCGCGCCGCAGCGCGGGCCCGGAGACCGATTTCACCCATCAGCCGGTCGATATCAGGGCTGGCTGCAACGTGATCAAGCATGGGCCTCGTCCTTTCGGCTTGCTGTGCCTTGCGTTCCCGACGCCGTCATCACCAAGTCGTCGCGGTGAACCATGGCGGCGCGGCCGGCATAACCGAGAATGGCTTCGATCTCGGCAGACTTGCGGCCGGTGATCTGCCGTGCCTCTTCGGCATCGTAGCCGGCAAGGCCACGGCCAATCTCGCGGCCGGCGGGACCGATGACGGCGACTGTATCACCGCGTCCGAAGTGACCGACCACGGAGCGCACGCCAGCAGGCAGCAAGCTCTTGCCTGCACCGAGCGCGGTGACGGCGCCGGCATCGACATGCAGTTCGCCTGCCGGCTGCAGCTGCCCGGCGATCCAGGTCTTGCGTGCCGTGACCGGCGTACCGGAGGGGGCAAACCAGGAAGAGCGGGCGCCCTGGTCTATGGCGGACAGCGGCTGATCCGTCTTGCCAGATGCAATAATCATGGCGCAGCCGGCGCCGGTGGCGATCTTGCCGGCGTCGATCTTTGTGCGCATGCCGCCGCGTGACAGTTCCGAGGCAGCGCCGCCGGCCATCGCCTCGATTTCGGGCGTTATTTCAGCAATCGTGGGGAGGAACCGGGCA
The DNA here is from genome assembly GCF_003240565.2 of Rhizobium tumorigenes. Classification (NCBI taxonomy): domain Bacteria; kingdom Pseudomonadati; phylum Pseudomonadota; class Alphaproteobacteria; order Hyphomicrobiales; family Rhizobiaceae; genus Arminella; species Arminella tumorigenes. Next base: position 3,141,353 of record NZ_CP117255.1, on the reverse strand, counting down.
TTTGGGTCGAGGTGCGGCGGGGCGGTGTAGAGGCCGTCGATATCGGACAGCAGTATCAGGAGGTCTGCGCCGGCCATGGTGGCGACGCGCGCCGCCAGTCGGTCGTTGTCGCCATAGCGGATTTCGCTGGTGGCAACGGTGTCGTTCTCGTTGATGATAGGCACTGCACCGAGTTTCAGGAGCTGGCTTATGGTGGCGCGGGCGTTGAGATAGCGGCGTCGCTCCTCGGTGTCGCCGAGCGTCAGCAGGATCTGCCCGGCGACAATGCCGTCATGCGAAAGGCTCTCTGACCAGGCCCTGGCCAGCGCAATCTGGCCGACGGCCGCAGCCGCCTGGCTCTCCTCGAGTTTCAGGGCGCCACTGGCGAGGTCGAGCACGGAGCGGCCGAGCGCGATGGCTCCCGAGGAGACGACGAGGACATCAACACCCTTTGCCTTCAGCGCGGCGATATCGGCGCAGATCGCATCGAGCCAGGCCTTCTTCAGCCCGGTGCCGCGATCGACCAGCAGCGCCGAGCCGATCTTGATGACGATGCGCCGGTAGCGGTCGAGCGGCTGTCGGGCTGTCATCCCTCGCGCTCCTCGTCCCCGCTTTCGTTGGCTTCATCCGCGACCAGGTCTACCGTATCCCTGTGGCGGTTTTTCAGCGCCTTCATCGGCTTGTCTTCGGTTTCGCCGATAGCGATGATGTCGCGCAGCGCGCGCAAAAGGTCCGTCATGCCTTTGCCGGTGATCGCCGAAATCTGGTACGGCGTGTGACCGCAGGCGCGGGCGAGCTCCTTCGTTTTCTTCTTCAGTTCCGCATCGTCGAGAATGTCGACCTGCGACAGGGCGACGATTTCCAGCTTTTCGCCCAGCGCCTCATCATAGGCCTCGAGCTCGTGGCGGACGGTCTTGTAGGCCTTGCCGACCTTTTCTTCCTGGGCGGAGACCAGGTGCAGCAGCACGCGGGTGCGCTCGACATGGCCGAGGAAACGGTCGCCGATGCCGACGCCCTCATGGGCACCTTCGATAAGGCCCGGAATGTCGGCCAGAATGAATTCCGTGCCGTCGACGGTGGCGACACCGAGGTTGGGATGGAGCGTGGTGAAAGGGTAATTGGCGATCTTTGGCCGGGCGCGGGTGACTGCGCCTAAAAAGGTCGACTTGCCGGCATTTGGCATGCCGACGAGTCCCGCATCGGCGATCAGCTTCAGCCGCAGCCAGATGGTCTTTTCTTCGCCCTCGAGGCCGGGATTGGCCCAGTCCGGCGACTGGTTGGTGGAGGATTTGAAATGGGCGTTGCCGAAGCCGCCATTGCCACCGGCGGCGATGCGGAAGCGCTGACCTTCGAAGGTCAGGTCGCAGATCATCGTCTCGGCGTCTTCCTCGAAGACCTGTGTACCCACCGGCACCTTCAGCGTGACGTGCTCGCCGTTTGCGCCGGTGCGGTTGCGGCCCATGCCATGGGTGCCGATCTGGGCCTTGAAATGCTGCTGGAAACGAAAGTCGATCAGTGTATTCAAGCCGTTGACCGCCTCGACCCAGACGTCACCGCCGCGTCCGCCATCACCGCCGTCGGGGCCGCCGAACTCGATGAATTTTTCCCGCCGGAAGGAGACGCTGCCGCCGCCGCCGTCGCCGGAGCGGATGTAGACTTTTGCTTCGTCAAGAAATTTCATCGTATTCTTCGCTATTCGGTCAGTTTGCGCCCGTCATGCCGCCTTCGATATAGGCGGTTCTGCCGGAGGTCAAAGATTATCGTCATCTGCAGCAGCTATAGCATAGCCGCCTGCGGGGGTCTTGCTGTGTGGTCAATAAGAAGCCGCCGCCGGCAAACCGGCGACGGTTTTGTCAGTGTCAGGCACTAGCGCTCGCGCGCAGATCGCCCGGCGACAGCAGGGTTTCGACATGCGGAACCATGGTGCTGCGGGCAAAGCTGAAGACTTCCGCGCAACCTGTGATGCGGAAGCCGAGTTTCTCCTGCAGCTTCAGCGACGCCGGATTGTCAACGAAAACACCGGAATGGATGTTTTCGCCTGGCATCCGCCGGCTGAAGCGTTCCAGCGCTGCTGCCACCGCCTCGCCCATGAACCCACGCCGCCAGTAGTAGCGGTTCAGCCAGTAGCCGACGTGCCAGCGATCGTGGCGCAGCTCGATGCCGACCGTGCCGATATGGACATCGTCATCGCCCTCGGTGATGGCGAGCGCCCAGTCACCAAGCAGGCCTGAGGCCCGTGGCACCAGCCAGTCGAGCGCGTCCTGCCGGTGGTAGGGAACCGGGACGCGCGCCAACATGCGGGTAACCGCGAAATCCGACAGGGATCCCGTGATCGCGTCCGCGTCGCCAAGGCGATGCGGACGCAGTGTCAGCCGGGCGGTCCGGATAACCGGTTCCGGGCCGGGTGCCGCGATCTGCTGCGACCGGCGCGAAAGGACAGCGGCGTTCATCTCAGTGCCCCCCAGCTGCGCAACGACATCCAAGTGCGGCGATCTAGCCGGAACCATTCGACAGAGACCGTGCTGCCAAGCGCCAGGGACGCAGCAAGCCCGGCGCCCTGGAACTGGAAGCCACATTTGTGGATCACCCGGCGCGAGGCGACGTTGGTCACCCGGCAGCGAGCATCGATCTGGTCGACCTCAGGCCGCGTGCGAAACACCATGTCGATCAGCGCGTGAGCCGCTTCCGTCATGAAGCCCTGGTTCCAGTAGGGCTCGCCCAGCCAGTAGCCGATTTCGACAGTCGTCGGATCCTGGCCCGGTTCTATGCCGCAGCAGCCGAGAAAGGCGCCGTTTTCCATTTTGGTGATCGCATAGAGGCACTTGCCAATCTCGCCAGACGTCGTGCGGCGCACAAAATCGGCGGCGTCCCGGGTCGTATACGGGTGCGGCATGCGCGAGACCATGGTGGCGACATTGGCGTTGTTGGCGAGATGGGCAAGAGCTTCGATGTCGTCTTTGTGGGGCGCGCGCAGAACGAGCCGCTCCGATAACAAGACGGGGCAATCGGGTCTTAACCTCTCCGGCCTCAACCGGTCTTCGGGCGACCGCGACTGGTCCTCCCTTAACAATTCGCTTTGCATTGTTCAGTCCTCCTGTGGGGGTAAAGAAAAAAGGGGAGATGGCGCCCCATCTCCCCTTTTTCTAAGACTGAACCTGATGCGGTCAGCCGGGTCGATGAGACGCCGGCTGCTTGAACGCTTCCGGCTTTATTCCGCTGCTTCTGCTTTCGGCATTACCGATACGTACACGCGGCCATTGGCCTTGGTGCGATAGGCGACGTTACCTGGAGTAAGCGCAAAGATCGTGTGGTCCTTGCCGAGGCCAACATTGGCGCCCGGATGCCACTGCGTGCCACGCTGGCGCAGAATGATGTTGCCTGAAATGACAGCTTCGCCGCCGAACTTCTTCACGCCGAGACGCTTGGATTCGGAATCACGACCGTTGCGCGACGAACCGCCTGCTTTTTTATGTGCCATGGGATTTCTCCTTTAAATCTGTCCGTGATCTTAAACGGCAGCGACGATGTCGGTGATGCGGACAACCGTGTGGTGCTGACGATGACCGCGCGAACGCTTGGAATTCTGACGACGACGCTTCTTGAATGCGATGACCTTGCGGGCGCGGTTGTGTTCGACAACCTCGGCCTTGACGGTTGCGCCGACCACAAAGGGAGCGCCGATGGAAGCGTCGGCGCCGACGCCGATCATCAGGACTTCATTGAATTCTACGATATCGCCGGCGATGACGTCGAGCTTCTCGATGGTCAGCACGTCGTTTGCTGCCACACGGTACTGCTTACCGCCGGTCTTGATGACTGCGAACATTGGTTATCCTTTCATGTTCGTTCCGGCTCTCCCTGAGGGGGCCGTCTTTTTATCAGTCGACATTGAGCAGGCGAGGCGGGCCTTGTGCCCGAACCGGCCTGCCGGTGATGCTTGCGCGGAACGCGGAAGCGCAAAGGGAGCGGACTTCTCCGCACCTATTGGATCGGGCACATACGCGAGGGGTCAAATTGTGTCAAGGCAAAAGGGTGAAAAGCTTCGACTTTCACCCTTGCCATCCGGACTTTCTATCGGTATGAGGACGGCGCGCTTCACAGCGTCAACCGGTTCCGCGGAGAGGTGGCAGAGTGGTTGAATGTACCGCACTCGAAATGCGGCGTGCCTGCAAGGGCACCGTGGGTTCAAATCCCACCCTCTCCGCCATTCTTCCCTGATTTGGATTTCCGCCATCTGTAGTGACTATCTGCGATGGCTTTGATTATTTTCCAATTTTTTGCAGATGTGCTCACTAAAAAGATTGGCGTGTGCCACTCTCAGGCCACGGCACGTTATCGCAATTTTCTGCCGATGCTCATACGGCCGGATTAATCCCCGGCCGCGCTCGCAGTTCGCCTTAGTGCCTCGCAGGCTCGGTTCCCTGGATGGCGGAGAGGATCCATTCCGTGCCGGGTTTGCGGGTGAAGGTCCAGAGTTCGGTGGATTCGCTCGGGTTGCGATCGTCGCCGTCGACGAGCTTGCCGCTGTTGCGGTCGACCATGGCATCGATGCTGGAATAGCGCATGGCGAGGGTCGCGTAGTCGACACCATTTTCGCGCCATGCTTCGGATACGTCGCCCTGCAGCAATTTCACCTGCGATACGGTGTTGCGGACGCCATTGGTGGCGTTTTCGCCGAGCTCTTCGGCCAGGTAAGACATGGCTTCAGGCGTCGTCAGGGCGCGGATGGCACTATAATCCTCGGCGCCGTAGGCGGTCTGGATTCTGGTCAGCAGTGCCTCGAAGCGGCTGTAGTCGGTTGGCGACAGGCCGATTTCGTCACTTGGCTTGGCCGAGGTCTTCGGCGCGGCGCTGCCGGAACCGTAGCCTGAAGATGAGCCGCCCAAGGTCGGAATGCGGAAGGACGGCGTCATCGGCGACGGGCCGGCATAGGCGTTGCTCGCCGACGGTGAGGCGGCACCCTGCCGGCGGTTGGCGAAGAAGCGCATAGCGAGCATGATCAGGCCGCCCACGATGGCGATCTGCAGGAGCATGCCGAGGAAGCCGGCAGCACCGCCAAAGCCGTTGCCGAGGAACATGCCGAGCAGGCCGCCGATGGCGAGGCCGCCGAGCAGCGAGCGGCCGAAGCCACCGAACATCCCGCCGGTGCGGGGTGCGTTGACGCCAGGCTGCGGCTGAAATTGCGGCGAGGTCTGGGGTGTCATCGAGCGCTCGATCGGAGCGGCTGTGGTCGGGGCCGTGCTGGTGGCGGGAGGTGCCGTATAGGTGCGGGTGCCTCGGCTGCCGAAGCTCATGCCGCCGCCGGCGCGCCGGGCATCCGCATCACCGATGGTAGCAAAGACGCTGGCCGCTGAAACGACGGCAATGAGAGCGAATTTGGCGAAACGCGAGGCAGCGGGCATTGCTTCTCCTATGGGGCACGGAACTGTGACGCTCCGCATATAGGGACTGCAGATCACAGTTTTAAGCTCTCCCAACGATTCTCCTTGCGGGGACTTTTTGTGACTTCCCATCCCACTGTCCCGTGCTGCGGGCCAATGGGGATTGAAATCCTTGCCGGTGTAGTCAGACGGCGCGGCGCACCTCGACCGGCACCCCCTTGTAGGCCGGAGTGCCGGACTTCCGGTCGTAATGGCCAAGCGCGATGACGCTGTTCATCTCGGGATAATAGCCGGCCACCGAGCCCTTGGGGATATCGTAGGTGACGACGGTAAAGCCGCGCACCGTCTTGCTGGCCGACGGGCTTTCGTTCGGATAGGGGGCCGCGACGATATCGATCTTGTCGCCTTCCGTCAGGCCACGTGCAGAAAGATCGTCCTTGTTCATGAAGACGACATCCCGCCTGCCGAACACGCCGCGATAGCGGTCGTCCATGCCGTAGATGGTGGTGTTGTACTGGTCATGGCTGCGCAGGGTCGTCAGCACCAGCACGCTATCGCTGGACAGGCGCGGATCTTCGTCGACGCCGGGGGCGACGAGAAAGGTCGCCTTGCCACTTTCCGTCTTCCAGGTGCGATAGGTGGCGGGAACGTCCAGCCGGAAGCCGCCCTTGACGCGGACGCGGGTGTTGAAGTCGTGAAAATCAGGGAAGACAATCGCAATCTTGTCGCGGATGCGGTCGTAATTCTCGATCATGCCGTCCCAATCTATGCCGTAGCGATCTCCGAGGGTCGCCTTTGCCATGCCGGCAACGACCGAGGGTTCGGAGCGCAGGTGCTCGCTTGGTGGATTGAGAAAGCCCCGTGAGGCGTGCACCATGGACATCGAGTCCTCGACGGTCACGGATTGTGGCCCGGATTTCTGGGTGTCGAGGTCGGTACGGCCGAAGACCGGCAGCAAGATCGAGGTCTTTGCCAGGAGCAGATGCGAGCGGTTGAGCTTGGTGGTGATGTGGACCGCCAGATCCAGCTTGCGCATGGCAGCGAAGGTGGCATCGGGATCGGGCATGGCGACGGCCAAGTTACCGCCGAGGCAGATCAGCGCCTTCGACCTGCCGTCGCGGATCGCCTCGACAGCTTCGACGGCATTGTGCCCCTTGTCCATGGTCGGGCGGAAGCCGAAGGCGCGCTCGATGCCGTCGATCAGCGGCTTGGTCGGGATCTCGGTAATACCAACAGTGCGGTCGCCCTGGACGTTGGAATGGCCGCGCAGCGGACAGATGCCGGCGCCCTCCTTGCCGATATTGCCGCGCAGCATCAGGAAGTTGGCGAGTTGCTGGACATTGGCGGTGCCGTTGGCGTGCTGGGTGATGCCCATGCCGTAGCAGAGGATGACCTTTTTGGCATTGAGGTAGACATCGACGGCGCTCTCGAGCGCTGCCCGCGTCAGGCCGGAGCTTTCGAGGATGGTGTCCCAGCTGGTGGCTTCGATATCGGCTTTCAGAGCTTCCAGGCCAACGGTATGGGTTTCGATGAATTCGCGATCCAGCACGCCCGTTCCCCCTGTAGCAAGGTCTGCGGCATCGCGCTCGAAGATCGATTTCATCAGGCCCTTCAGGGCAGCCAGATCGCCGCCGGTGCGGACCTGGTGGTAGGCGGAAGCGATCGGCGTCGAGGAGAAGGTCGCCATCTCCACCGGACTTTGCGGCGAGGCGAATTTCTCCAGCGCGCGCTCCTTCAGCGGATTGAAGACGATGATCGGTACGCCGCGACGGGCGGCCTCATGCAGCGTTCCCATCATGCGAGGGTGGTTGGTGCCGGGATTGTGGCCAAAACTGAAGATCGCGTCGCAATGGTCGAAATCCTCCAGCGTCACCGTTCCCTTGCCGACGCCGATCGATTTCGGCAGTCCGACGCTGGTCGCCTCGTGGCACATGTTCGAGCAGTCGGGGAAATTGTTGGTGCCGTAGGCGCGCACAAAGAGCTGGAAAAGGAAGGCAGCCTCGTTCGAGGCGCGGCCCGAGGTGTAGAATTCGGCCATGTGCGGATCAGGCAGCTTGTTCAGTTCGGTGCCGATCAAGCGGTAGGCTTCGTCCCATTCGATCGGCACATAGCGGTCGCTGTCGCGGTCGTAGACCAGCGGATGGGTCAGTCGGCCGGCATCTTCCAGCTTGTGGTCCGTCCAGTGCCAGAGATCGCTGACGCTGTTGTCGGCGAAGAAGCTGGGCCCGACGCGCTTTGCAGTCGATTCCCATGTGATCGCCTTGGCGCCGTTTTCGCAGAATTCGAACGAGGAGGTGTGTTTCGGGTCCGGCCAGGCGCAACCCGGACAGTCGAAGCCATCGGGTTGATTGGCTTTCAGCAACGTCGTCGTGCCTTGCGTCACAACCTGCTGCTGGGAGAGCGTCTTGGCAACGGCGCGCAATGCGCCCCAGCCGCCTGCCGGCGCGTCGTAGGTTTCGATGCCTTCAGGACGCTTCTTGCTCACGGTGCTTCCTCTTCCTCGTCGATGGTTTCAAAGGCGATCTCCGCCATATCCGAAGCATTATAGTTGAGCTCTGACGAAGGACCAGTCACGAAGCGGCGACCGCGCATCCGCTACCGACGTATTTCTTGTGCCGGATAGTAACAATAATCGCGGTTACTCGGGGCTTCAAACGGTCATGGCGTTGAATTTTGCCGGCCGTAGTGCCACTATGGGTTAAATGATTTGCAGCGAATGAGGAAAGCCGGATTTGGCCACGGGCAAGGTGAAATGGTTCAACGTAACCAAGGGCTATGGTTTTATCACGCCGGACGATGGCAGCGCTGATGTCTTCCTGCATTTGCGGAAAATCGAGGAAGCGAAGTTGCCGCCGCTCGAACCCGGCACATCCCTGGAATACACACTGGGTGACAAGAACGGCAAGGTCTTCGCCGAGAACCTTGTGATGATCGCGCCGCCTGCTCCTGTTGCCAAGGTCGAGGCTCCCGTGCAGCAGAAACGCAGTCCGAACCCTGTTGTCCAGGAAGTCGATGCCGACGCCGAATTCGAGCGTGAATGGGGTCTGCGGCGATTCTGATCGAATTTCCGAAGGCCAGGGCGCGTCCATCCGAAGTCCCCGAAGAGGACCAGGGTTCCGTCCCCACGCCACGGATGTTGGCCTGGACGCGCAATGCGACGCTATCCCGTCTCGAGCGACGGATGATGACGGAAAAAGAGCTTTCTGAAGCGATCGTCAAAAAAGCCAAGGCGAAATTCGAAGACATTACAGGCGACCAGCTGCGGGCGATTTCCGCTGCGGCAGTCGCTCTGGCTTATGAGCAGAAGGCGCTGGATGACGGCGCCTATGCCCGCCAGAAGACGGACGCCGCCGTGCGCAACGGCAAGTCGAAGCGGTTTATTGCACAGACGCTCTCGGCAAAGGGTGTTGATACCGACGTCGCTGCTTCGGCACTCAAGGATACCGACGATCTCTACGCGGCGGTGGTGTTTGCCCGGAAGCGCGCCTTCGGCCCGTATCGGCGGGGGGAGGTCGATGACAAGCGCAGGGCCAAGGAGCTATCGGCGTTCGCCCGCAACGGGTTCGGCTTCACGATCGGCAATGCGGTCTTCGAGATGAGTGCCGACGAAGCGGACGCCATCCTGGCAGGCTGACGGCGCCGCTTCTGGCATCTGCTTATTCGTCTTCACCGGCACCGGCAGCGTCTTCATCCAGCAGATTTTGCGCCAGTTCGCTGATGGCGACTTCGGCCTCCTCCAGCGACCAGCCGACGGCCTCGGCGCGTTTCGCCAGGGCTGCCAATGCCGGAGACATGGTGCCGCCTGCAGCGGCAACGACCGTGTTGGACTGGACGCCGGCAATCTCCATGAACGCCTTTTCCAAAGCCTCCTGGCAGTCGATATCCCTGTCGCGATATTTTCCTTCGCGTTGCGGCTTTGCGAGAGGGTTCATCTGGTCTCCGATCCTGTCTGTGCAAGCGCCGATTTAGGCTTCGGGCGGCCTCTATGCAAGGGTATCTCTCGCGGCTGAGGCTTTGATGAGCGGTTCCGGTCGGCGGGCCGGCGACGGCAGTCATCTACGCCAGCGGAAGATTACCGGGTTGATTTTTCTGGATAGGACCCATCTGCAAGGCTAATGCGAGGGAACGCCGCGTTACATCCGACGTTGCTGGCAGACATAACGAGGCTTACCTATCGATGCGTTTCCCCAGATTATCCGACCTTTCCCGAAATCGCATTCTGCAGATGGCGGCGGCGGCCTGTTTTTTCCTGGCGCCGGCAACCGCGTTTGCTGAAGAAGGCGCCAAGGGGGGCGCGTCGGAAAGTCTTTTTCTGATCCAGATCGTCATCCTGGTGGTCGTCGGCCGCCTGCTCGGCGAGGCCATGGTGAGGATCGGCCAGCCGTCGATCATGGGGCAGATCATCGGCGGCATCATTCTCGGACCTTCGATCCTCGGCCAGATCTGGCCGGGTGCCCAGGCGCATATCTTTCCGATGTCTCCCGAGCAGAAGAGCATGACGGATGCCGTGGCGCAGCTCGGCATCCTGTTCCTGCTGCTGCTGGCCGGCATGGAAACCGATCTCGGGCTCGCCAAGCGGCTGCGGCGGGCAGCCCTTGGCGTGTCGCTGACCGGTATCGCCGTGCCGTTTGCCGCCGGTTTTGCGCTGGGGCAGCTTATCCCGGTAGAGTTCCTGCCGGATGCCAGCAAGCGGCTGGTGACGTCGCTGTTTCTCGGCACTGCGCTGTCGATCTCGTCGGTGAAGATCGTCGCCTCCGTCGTTCGCGAGATGGACTTCATGCGCCGCAACATCGGCCAGCTGATCGTCGCCTCGGCTATCATCGACGATACGGTCGGCTGGGTGATCATCGCCGTGACCTTCAGCCTGGCGGAAAAGGGCGCCGTCGACCTGCCGACGCTTGCCAGGGCGGTCATCGGCACGCTGGCCTTCATGGCCTTCAGCTTTACCATCGGCCGAAAACTGGTGTTCGAGATCATCCGCTTCACCAACGACCGGTTCCGCAGCGACCTGCCTGTGCTGAGTGCGATCATTGCCATCATGGGCGGCATGGCGATCATCACCAATGCCATCGGGGTCCACACGGTGCTGGGCGCATTCGTTGCCGGTATCCTGGTCGGCGAATCGCCGATCCTGACGCGCCAGATCGACGAGCAGTTGCGAGCGCTGACGACGGCGTTGTTCATGCCTGTGTTTTTCGGGCTTACCGGCCTGCATACCGACCTCAGCGTGCTCGGCGATCCCTCGACGCTGATGCTCGCCGTCGGACTGATCGTCATTGCCAGCGTCGGCAAGTTCGGTGGTGCCTTTGCCGGCGCCAAGATCGGCAAATTTTCGAATGCCGAAGCGCTGGCACTCGGCTGCGGCATGAACGCGCGCGGGTCGACGGAAGTGATCGTCGCCACTATCGGTCTCTCCGTCGGCGTCCTCGACGAGCGGCTGTTCTCGGTCATCGTCGCCATGGCCGTGGTGACGACCATGGCAATGCCGCCGACGCTGCGCTGGGCACTGGCGCGTCTGCCGATGCGCGACGAGGAGCGAGAGCGGCTGAAGCAGGAAGAGTTCGAGGAGCGCAGCTTCCTGCAAAAATTCGAACGGATCCTGCTCGCGATCGACGTCTCCGCAAGCAGCCATCTGGCCGCGCGCATTGCCGGCCATTTCGCCGCGGTGCGCAAGACACCCGTGACCGTGCTCGACATCATCGGCGAGGATGCGCCGTCGGCAAAGCCGGAAGCCGCTGGCGATAGCGATCCGAAGGCAGCCGTCGCCCGGGCCGAGGAGGGTGCAGAGCGCGTCAAGGCTGCGGCCGACGACGCGGTGGCAACGACCACAGATCCGCACCAGCCGGAAACAACAGACATTCATATCACCACAAAAATCAAGGACGCCAACCTGCGCAAGATCCTCGGCGAGGGTGCGGAGAAGGGCCACGACCTGTTGTTCATCGGCGTCGAGCCGACGGTCGATCCTGCCGGTGGTTTCCACGAACAGCTGTCTGTCATGACGTCTGCCTTCAGGGGAACGACGGCGATCGTGTCTTCGCGGGGCGAACTGCCGGTCGACAAGAATTTGCGCATCCTGGTGCCGATCAGCGGCACGGAACGTTCGACGCGCGCCGCCGAGCTTGCCTTCGTCATTGCCAAGGCGACGGAGTGCCAGATTTCGGTGCTCTATATCCGCGAACCGCAGCAGATCCGCTCGCTGCCGCGCGTCAGCGACGCCAGCAACGCCCATGTCGCCGCGTTCAAGAAGATCGACGAGATCGCTCTCTACAACGGGGTCAAGGTCCGCAAGATCGTCCAGGAGGGGGCAGCGCCCGAGCTGTCTATCCTGCGGCATGCGCGCAAGGGCGATTACAACCTCATCGTGCTCGGTGTCAGCCGCAGGGCAGGGGAGCGGCTCTCCTACGGCGCAATTGCCGATACCCTGCTGGAAGCTGCCGACCGGTCCTTCGTGTTTTTCGAAACCGAGTAAAGGCCGGCTCCTGGATTCGATTGGGAACCTAATGATTTCGTCGACGTTTGAAGCCCATTCTTCACAATCTCAGGAATGTCACGTTGGACAACAACCCGCACGCTCCGACCAGCCGCGCCGCGAGGCCTGAAGACGCAGTCGAGGACGGCGCCGAGACGAAGGCTTCAGAAGACACAGGACATGACGGTGAGGAGAAAAAGCCTTCCGTCTTCCGCCGCCATCCATTCATCGTGCTGCTGGCGATCGTCGCCATCATCCTCTTGGCCATCGGCAGTTATGTTTATTGGCTCATATACGTCCATCCCTACGAGACGACGGACGACGCCTTTGTAGACGCGCGCAGCTTTTCTGTTGCCGCCAAAGTCTCGGGCTATGTCTCAGAAGTGCCGGTCACCGATAACCAGCACGTCAACGCCGGCGATGTCATCCTGAAGATCGACCCGCGAGACTACCAGATTGCTCTCGACCAGGCGAAAAGCCAGATCGACGTGTCCAATGCCGCGATTGCAAGCGCCGATGCGCAGATTGCCGCCAGCGCGGCATCGATCGACCAGCAGAAGGCTCAGCTGGCTTCGGCAGCGGCAGCCCTGCAGTTTGCGAGGGACGAGGCCAGCCGGCAGGACCAGCTGCTGAAATCAGGCGCCGGCTCGCAGCAGACACAGCAGCAGGCAACATCGACCCTGCGCCAGAACGAGGCCAACCTTGCCCAGGCGCAGGCGAGCGTCACCTCTGCGGTCAAGAACAAGGTCGCATCCGAGGCACAGCGCGCCAGCGCCGTCGCCGACCTCCATCAGGCCGAGGCTCAGGTCGAGACGGCCGAGCAGAACCTCAAATATACGACGATCTCGGCTGCCCAGCCCGGCCGCGTCGTCCGTCTCAGCGGCTCAAAAGGCCAATATGTCCAGGCGGCACAGGCCGTCGCGATGTTTGTGCCGGACGAAATCTGGGTCACGGCCAATTTCAAGGAGACGCAACTTACCGACATGCGTCCGGGCCAGCCGGTGGCTGTCACGATCGATGCCTATCCGGACCACGTGCTCAAAGGCAAGGTTGCCTCCGTGCAGCCCGGCTCGGGCACGGCCTTCTCGTTGCTGCCGGCTGAAAACGCCACCGGAAACTATGTCAAGGTGACCCAGCGCGTACCGGTGAAGATCCTCGTCGACAGCTGGCCGGCCGATGTTTCGATTGGGCCCGGGATGTCGGTCATTCCCATCGTTACCGTCCGGCCGAGGCGCTGACGGTGAGCGCCGCTGCTACTTCCGGCGGGGCGGCTGAGAAGTCGTCACCGGTCGTTAATCCCTGGCTGATTGCGATGGTGGTGTCGCTCGCCACCTTCATGGAAGTGCTGGATACGACAATCGCCAATGTGGCACTACGCTACATCTCTGGCGGCCTCGCAGTCAGTTCCGACCAAGCGTCCTGGGTGGTGACGACCTATCTGGTATCGAATGCCATCGTGCTGGTGGCCAGCAGCTTTATCGCCAAGCGCTACGGACGCCGGCGCTTCTACCTCGCATGCCTCGCTGTCTTCACCATTTCCTCCATTCTGTGCGGGTTGGCATGGAACCTCGAATCGCTGCTGCTCTTCCGCATGATCCAGGGTTTTGCAGGCGGCGGCATGGTGCCGATTTCGCAGTCTATCCTCGCGGATTCCTTTCCGCCGGCCAAGCGCGGGCAAGCCTTTGCACTGTTCGGCGTGGCTGTCGTCGTTGCCCCTGTCGTCGGCCCGACGCTGGGTGGGTACCTGTCGGATAATTTTTCCTGGCACTGGTGCTTCCTGATCAACGGGCCCGTCGGCGTGCTGGCCTTTGCCTTGGTCTATATGCTGGTGCAGGAGCCTGAAAAGCTTCGCAAGGAGCGGGCCGAGATGCGAAAGAAAGGTATCCGTTTCGATATTGTCGGCTTCCTTCTGGTGGCCACCTTCCTCGGCGCCCTCGAAATGGTGCTCGACCGTGGGCAGACGGAAGACTGGTTCGATTCGAACTTTATCGTCGTCACCACGTCGCTCTGTGCGATCGCGCTTCTGGCGGCCATCCCATGGCTGTTGACCAAGCGTAATCCGGTGATCGACGTCGGACTACTGGTTAGCCGGCAATTCGGCTCCTGCTTCATCGTCATGCTGGCGACCGGCGCCATCCTGATTGCCACGACACAGTTCATCCCGCAGGTGCTGCAGGAGAACTTCGGCTATACGGCCACGTGGGCCGGACTTGCCTTGTCGCCCGGCGGTGTCGTGACAATGATCATGATGTTCGTCTGCGGCCGTCTGGCGACAAAGGTCCAGCCGCGATACCTGATCGCCATCGGCGGGGGCATCATCGCTTTCGCCATGTGGTACATGACGCGGCTCTATGCCGATCTCAACTTCGGTTTTTTCGTCTGGTCGCGGATGTATCTCGGGCTTGGGTTACCGCTGATCTTTATCCCGATCACATCGGCCTCATACGACGGATTGCGACCAGACCAGACGGACCAGGCGTCTGCGCTCATCAATGCGGCCCGCAATACCGGCGGTTCCATCGGCGTATCGATCGCCTCCAACGTGCTTGCGCATCGGGAGCAATTCCATCAGAGCCGGCTGATCGAGGGGGTGGTTCCCTCGGATCCCGGCTATATCAGCACGCTGCAGTCGGTCACCCAGTATTTTGTCGACAGGGGCTCCAGTATGGTGGATGCGCAATCGCGGGCGCTGGCCTGGATCAGCGCGCAGGTTCAGAACCAGGCGAGTTATCTCGCCTATATCGACGTCTTCCATACGCTGATGGTGATTTCACTCGGTGTCATTCCGCTGGCGCTGATCCTGCGCAAGATCGACCTGACGGGCGGGGCGCCTGCCGGCGGCCATTGATTATCGAGGGTTGGCGCCGCTTATCGCGCGCGGAAGATTGGTGACACCGGCGTCAGGATCTGACCGGAGCAGACGACCGCAACGCGTTGCTCCGTCGTCTTGGCAAGATACATGAACTCATCTGCCCGCCTGACGAACGATGCTGGGTCGTCGTCGGCACCGAGAAATGCGACGCCGACAGCAGCGCCGGTATCGGTAACATGCCCTTCAATGGCGATAGGCTTGAAGACGCGCTCCATGGTCTCGCGGATTGTCTGCGGCAATGTCGATGCGGTGACCGGATCGGTCTCTATCAGTATTGCGAACTCATCGCCGCCGATCCGGGCGATAAAGTCGTTGGCGCGCGAGTGCTCGCGCAGACGGGCGGCTATTATCCGCAAGACCTCGTCGCCGGCGCCATGGCCCAGCCTGTCATTGACTGCCTTGAAACCGTTCAGGTCGATGAAGGCGAGAGCCAGGATATTCCTGGTCGGCCTGTTTTCGTTGAGGTGTTCGGCGATCACGGCGTCGAAGCTGGCCCTGTTCGGCAGTCCCGAAAGAGCGTCTGTCATGGCCGAGGCCTTCAGGGCGTTCTCGATCTCGCGTTGCTGCCGGACGCGAGACGAGACGTCTACGATGACCTCGACATCGAAGGAGACGCCGTTGACGACAGTGCGCTGGGCGGAAATCAGCGTCGGTATAGTGGTGCCATCGACATGAACGATATCGACCTCCTCAAGCACATAGCTACCTTCTTCTGCCAAGAGGCGATGGCGACGGTCGCGCGCCGGGCTATCGATCGCCGATCCTTCGGAAATGAGCTTCTTCCCCCGGATCTTGTTCCAGTTGAGACCCGTCAGGCGAAGATAGGCGTCGTTGACCTTCGCATAGCTGGAGGTCCGTGTGTCGCTGGTGGTAATCGCCATGGCTATGGGCGCCAATTCGAACATCCGCACCAGCATCGAAGCCAGCACGTCTGGTGGAATTACTTCGTCCTCGTCCATGGCCAGCCCCGGAATTTTCGTGGATGCGGCGACCCTATTTTGAAAGCCTTAAGGCATGGCTAAAATACACGTGATAGTTATCGACAGCAATGAGCTTGTCTCACTGGGCGGGGCTATGAGAGTGAACGGACAGACTATGCGGCGGGATCACCATCCTGGCCGCACACTGCCTCGGTTACGGTTTAACGTTTTCAGGAGTGGAGCCCGCGGTTCGGCTTCTCGTCTTCGCGGCCGAAATTGTGAGCATCGACAAGAGCTTCGATGATCGCGAGGGTCAGTCGGACAACCTTCTGCTCCTTCGTCCAGCGCGGATGGTCGCTGGTCGATTCGATGATGTCGAATCCCTGGTCGGCAACGATTGCTTCGGCCCGATCAAGTGCCCAGCCGGTAAAATTCTTGGAACTATTCATTCTTTATTCCCGATAACACACAGCTATCCGCAGCGCAGCGCAGCGAGCGGTAAGGGATTCGAGCAAAGAAACCGTTAAGCCGCCAAGCGGCTGGTCCGCGCCCCTTGTGCCAGAAAGACCCACGCGCGGATGCTGGAGAAGGGCAGCGGTCGGTGCCCGGAAAAGGCACAAAAAAGCCGGGCAACGGGCCCGGCCTGGATGCTAGATGGTTCTAAAAATCAGGCCCAGGGATGGACTACGGCGTTGGACTTTTCAAAGCGGTCGATGGCCGCTCCCTTTTCCAGCGTCAGGCCGATGTCGTCCAGGCCGTTCAGCAGGCAATGGCGCTTGAAGGGGTCGAGATCGAAGGTGATCGAGCCGCCGTCAGGACCGGTGATTGCCATGTTTTCGAGATCGATCGTCAGAACGGCATTGGAGCCACGCGAAGCGTCGTCCATCAGCTTCTCCAGGTCTTCCGGCGAAACCGTGATCGGCAGAATGCCGTTCTTGAAACAGTTGTTGTAGAAGATGTCGGCAAAGCTTGTCGATATGACGCAGCGGATGCCGAAATCGAGCAGGGCCCAAGGGGCATGCTCGCGCGACGAACCGCAACCGAAATTGTCGCCGGCAACCAGGATCTTGGCGTTCTGATAGGCTGGCTTATTGAGCACGAAATCCGGATTCGGCGTACCGTCATCCCGGTAGCGAGCCTCGGCAAACAGGCCGACGCCGAGGCCGGTGCGTTTGATAGTCTTCAGATAATCCTTCGGGATGATCATGTCGGTATCGACATTGACGACCGGGAGAGGTGCCGCGACACCCGTCAGCTTCACGAACTTGTCCATGGAAATTCCTGCCTACGATTTCGCCGCATCAACGAATTTTCCAGCTAATAGAGCAAATTGGGCAGGAAATGAAGAAAAATATCGTGAAGATTTCGCCACGGTATGACAAAAGGGTGATGGCGAGAGTGGACGACGGGGAGCGGCAGCGATCACAGATCGATGATGGTGCCGCGGCCGTCGTTCCAGATACGCATCGGCTTTGTTCCATTTGCGGTGGCGCGAACGGGCACCGGCTTGGCGCGGGTCGATAGCACGCGAACGGCGAGGAAGACGGTCAGAATGGCGGCAAAGACCAGCGTCAGGGAAACTGTGAGTAAGGCCAAGCCTGCAAAGATTGCGACGCCTGTGAAGGCGAGAAACAGCGAACGGATATTCTTCATGGCTTTGGGACCCTTTCTCTGCAGCCAATGTGGCCCCAGACCCGCTGCTATGCAAGAGGAGAGTGGCTTTTTGTTGTCTTGCCTGCTGCAGCAAAGATTGGCAGAAGTCGTCTATGAGCCGTTTTCCGCACACCCGTTCCGCGCGCCTGCGCCGTTCCGTCCTCAGCGTGCCGGCGATCAACCGCCGGGCGCTCGAGAAAATCCACGATCTCGATTGCGATGCGGTGATCTTCGATCTGGAAGATTCCGTTGCCTCGGAGCGTAAAGAAGAAGCGCGGGACAATGTGCGTGCCTTCTTTGCCGGGCCGAAACCTCCCGGCAAGGAACTGATCATCCGGATCAACGGGCTCGATTCCATGTTCGGCAAGGCCGACTTGGACCTCGTGCTGGCGCTGCGGCCGGATGCGGTGTTGCTGCCCAAGGTCGACGAACCTCAGGACATCATGACAGTCGGCGACCGGCTGGCCGATGCGGACGCGCCGGAGGAGCTGCGCATCTGGGCGATGATCGAGACGCCAAGGGGCATTCTCAATGTTGCCGCCCTTGCCGAATTCGGCCGGACAGGCGGTTCCAGGCTGGACTGCTTCGTCGTCGGCCTGAACGACCTGCGCAAGGAAACCGGCGTTCCGGCACTGCCAGGACGGACCTATCTGGTGCCTTGGCTGATGCAGGTGGTGCTGGCAGTCCGCGCCTACGGGCTCGACGCGATCGATAGCGTTTTCAACGATTTCAGGGATCTTTCCGCATTTGCCGATGAGTGCGCCCAAGGTCGGGCCATGGGGTTTGGCGGCAAGATGCTGATCCATCCGGCCCAGATCGACGCCGCCAACCGCCACTTCGGCCCCAACGAGGCCGCCGTCGCGCAGGCGCGGAAAATCATTGCTGCCTTCGCCGAGCCCGCCGCCGCCGGGCTCAACGTCATTGATCTCGACGGGCAGATGGTCGAGCGGCTGCATCTTGTCGAGGCGGAGGGACTGGTCCATAAAGCCGATCTCATTGCAGACCGAAAGACGTCGTCATGAAACTCTATCGCTTCCTCACCGGCCCGGACGATTCCGCCTTCTGTCACAAGGTATCGGCGGCCCTTTCCAAGGGCTGGGTGCTGTCGGGTTCGCCGACCTATGCCTTCAATGCCGCAACCGGCGTCATGCAGTGCGGCCAGGCCGTCGTGAAGGACGTTCCGGGCAAGGACTACTATCCCGACATGAAGCTGTCGGAGCAGTAGAGCGGGCGTCAGCGATCCGTGGCTTCCTCGGCGCTGGCCTCGATGCGTTCCATATCGTCATCGCTGAGGCCAAAATGGTGGCCGATTTCGTGGATCAGGACGTGGGTGATGATATCGCCCAGCGTCTCGTCGTTCTCGGCCCAGTAATCGATGATAGGCCGGCGATAGAGGCGGATGCGGTTGGGCATCTCGCCGGTCTCTACCGTAAAGCGCTCGGAAATGCCGCGGCCTTCGAACAGGCCGAGCAGGTCGAAAGGCGTTTCCAGCGCCATGTCATCGAAGATCTCATCATCCGGGAAATCCTCGACCTCGATCGACAGGTTGCCGGTCAGAGCACGGAATTCCTCCGGCAGATGGCCGTAGGCTTCGGCAGCGAGCGACTCGAATGCGCTGATTGTCGGCGCGTGGCGGTCCCGCCAATCGTCGCTCTGGTCAATGCGGGCCATGATCTCATTCCCTTCTTTCGGCCCATATAGAGGCTTTGGGGAAATTTTTCGAGAGCCAATTCAAGGCAGGAATAAATTCACAGAGAATCCCTGTTGACTCTTCTTTAGCGCTCTGGAATCTATAAGAACATAACAGGAACAATCTACTCAGGAGCTAACGTCCATGGCTAGCAATGCCGTGGCGCGGGAGACGCTTTTTGCCCTGCGCGAAACCATCGCCCGTCTGGAAGGCAAGCCCGTGACGGCCATTTTGGCGACCGAGCACGATCGCCTGGGCAACGAAAGTGCTGCCTCGGGCAAGGCTCGTTCCGTGGGGAAGGCGCTGCTCTCGAGCGGTGTTGCGGATCTCGATGTGGCGCTCAAGGGGGGCTTTCCCCTCGATGCGCTGACCGAGATACGCTCTTCCAGCCTGCGTGATGCAGGGGCTGCGACCGGCTTCGTGCTGGCTTTAGCCGCAAGGCTCAGGGCGCGCGACAACCATGCCGGCGTCTCGCCGGTCCTCTGGATCGGCGAGACGATGGTAATGCTGGAAGCAGGCCTGCCCTATGCCCTGGGCCTACAGGATTTCGGCGTCATGCCACGCGGCTTCCTGCACGCGGCGCCGCGAAAACTCGAAGAGGCGCTGTGGCTGGCGGAGGAGGCGCTTGCCAGTGCCGTCTTTACCCTCGTCGTGCTCGAGGTGCGCGGCAATCCCGCCCATTTCGGCCTGACGGAAAGTCGCCGGCTGAGCCTGCGGGCCAAGGCTGCCGGGCGACCGCTGTTTGTCCTCAGGCAAGCCGGGCAGGAAGAGGCCAGCAGCGCCCTTCTGCGCCTTCATATCGAACCCGCGCCGGCCTCGGCGCGGCCTTTGCCGGACGGATCGATGCTGGGCGGCAGTATCGGTAACCCGTCCTTCCGTCTCACCCTGGAAAAGAGCCGCAACCCGGCTCCCTTATCATTTGTCCTCGAATGGAATGCCCATGACCGCCAATTTTCCCCTGTCAACCGGCAGCCTGCCGCTGTCGAACGGCCAGCAGCGCATTCTGGCCCTCACATTTCCCCGGCTGTCGACCGACCGGATCGCCCGCAAGCGCTGGGGTCTGTCGTGGCGTACCACCGGGCGTCCTGAGACGCCGCCGCTGGTCTGCGCCGGGCGGGTGAAAAATGCCATGCGGCTGATAGCCCTGGAAGCGGCGGCCGAGGGCATCGGTCTGAAGCCGGGGCAAGGCGTGGCCGAGGCACGGGCCATCTGTCCAGACCTTGATGTGGTCGAGGAAGATGATGCGGCCGACCGGCGACTGCTGGAGGCGATGGCCGACTGGTGTGACCGCTATACGCCGCTGGTATCGCTGGATGGTCGTGACGGCCTGTTCCTCGATATTACCGGCTGCGCCCACCTTTTCGGGGGTGAGCGGGCACTGCTGAAGGATGTGCTGCACCGGTTGTTCCATCTGGGTCTCGAGGTGCGGGGCGCCATTTCATCTTCTCCGGGCCTCTCCTGGGCCGTCGCACGCTTTGGCCGCAGCGGCATTGTCGAAGCGGATGAGATGGAGACTGTGCTGGCGCCATTGCCCGTGGCGTCGCTCAGGCTCGACGGACCGACCGTCGCCGCCCTGCAGAAGCTAGGCCTGAAGCAGGTCGGCGATATCATCGCTGCCGCCCGGGCGCCATTGGCACGACGGTTCGGCGCGCATCTGCTTTTGCGCCTCGACCAGGCGCTCGGCCTTGACGAGGAGCCGATTTCGCCGCGACGGCCAGTGGCCAGCCTTTCTGCCGAACGACGCCTCATCGAGCCTGTTCAGGCCGAGGAGGATATTCTTATGCTCGCGGGCCAGCTCGGGGCTGCCCTGAAGCCAGGGCTGGAAGCCCGCGGTATCGGCGGTCGGCTGTTCGAACTGCTGCTGTTCAGGGTCGACGGCGCCGTATTCCGGATTTCGGCCGGTGCGTCGAAGCCGCTGCGCGAGCCAAAACGTATCGCTTCTCTGTTTTCAGAGCGTATCAAGGCCGTGCATGACGATCTCGATGCCGGCTTCGGCTACGAGATCGTCCGCCTTAACGTGCTGCAGCATGAGATCTTCGATGCGTTGCAGGCGGACTTCACTGCTGATGGACCAACGGAGCAGTCGCTTTCCGCTTTTGTCGACCAGGTCGCAGCCCGGCTCGGGCGCGCCTGTCTGCAGGCGCTGGAACTGGCGGAAAGTCACGTGCCGGAGCGGGCGGCGCTGTTCGTGCCCGCAGCGGACGTGCTGTCCGACAAGCCGCGACAGACGACCGGCCCGACGGTCGGGGCCGGCCGGTCCGAGCGAC
This sequence comes from Rhizobium tumorigenes, assembly GCF_003240565.2. Classification (NCBI taxonomy): domain Bacteria; kingdom Pseudomonadati; phylum Pseudomonadota; class Alphaproteobacteria; order Hyphomicrobiales; family Rhizobiaceae; genus Arminella; species Arminella tumorigenes. The sequence goes on along the minus strand of NZ_CP117255.1, from coordinate 3,120,119 downwards.
CGCTGCGGCTGTTCCGGACGCCGGAGCCTGTCGAGACGTTCATGGCGGAGGTGCCGGAGGGACCGCCACAGAGATTTCGATGGCGGCGAACGATGCACGAGGTGCTGCGCGCCGAGGGGCCGGAGAGGCTGGCACGCGAATGGTGGCTGGATGGCGAGGCGGCCCCGCCACGCGACTATTTCAGGCTGGAAGTACAGAGCGGCCACCGCTTCTGGATGTTTCGCGAGGGGCTCTATGGGCAAGGCGCGTCGCCGCGCTGGCTGATGCACGGGGTTTTCGCATGAGCCCGCGCCCGGCGCCTATGTTCTTCGAGATCGGGGCGAGAACGAATTTCTCGTTCCTTGAAGGCGCCTCAAGTCCGGAGGAAATGGTCGTGGCGGCCGAATCCTGCGGCCTGACCGGCCTTGGCATTGCCGATCGCAACAGCGTTTCGGGGGTGGTGCGCGCCCATGCGATCGCCCGGCAGAACGGCTATCGATTCCAGCCCGGTGCGCGGCTGGTGTTTGCCGACGGTACGCCGGATATTCTTGCGTACCCGGAGAACCGGGCCGGATGGGGCCATCTTTGCCGGCTGCTCAGTGCCGGCAACCTCAGAACGGAAAAGGGCTGCTGTATCCTGCATGAAGAGGATCTGTGTGCCTGGGGGGACGCCATGATGCTGGCCGTTGTCCCCGACCCTGCCCTCGTTTCCGATGCTGCCGGCTGGAAATCGCTGACGACCTGTCTCGAGCGGTTGCGCGGTCGCTTTCCGCAGCAGATGCATCTGGCCCTGTCGCCATCCTATGACGGCCGAGACCGCTTCGTCTTCGAAGCCTTTGCAATGCTGGCTGCAAAGACGCGGTTGCCGTTGATTGCCACCAACCAGCCTCTCTATCATGGCGCTCAGAGGCGCCCGCTTGCCGATATCGTCACGGCGATCCGCGAGCATGTGACGATTGCCGATGCCGGATTTCTTTTGGCGCCCAACGCAGAGCGCCACCTCAAGCAACCGCGTGAAATGGCGCGGCTTTTCGAGGCCTATCCCAAGGCGGTCGCCAACACGCAGGCCTTTTTTGCCCGCTTGAGGTTTTCGCTGGACGAACTGAAGCATAATTATCCGGATGAAAGTGCACCGGGGGAAACGGCGGCGCAAACCCTGGAGCGGCTCACATGGCTCGGCGCCGCGCGCCGTTATCCCAGTGGCGTGCCGGAGAAAATCTCCACGCAGATCGCCTATGAGCTCGATCTCATCCGGCAAAAGAACTACGAATCCTACTTCCTGACGGTTCACAAGATCATCCAGCACGCTCGTTACGAACTGAATATCCTTTGTCAGGGGCGGGGCTCGGCGGCCAATTCGACGCTTTGCTATTGCCTCGAGATTACCGAGGTCAATCCGGAGAAGAGCACGCTGCTGTTCGAGCGCTTCATCTCCATGGACCGCGACGAGCCCCCGGATATCGATGTCGATTTCGAGCATGCCCGCCGCGAGGAAGTCATCCAGTATATCTACAGGACCTACGGCATCGCCCATGCCGGCCTGACGGCGGCGGTGACCAGTTATCGCGCCCGCTCCGCCGGCCGCGAGGTCGCCAAGGCATTCGGGCTCTCCGAGGACGTACAGTCGGCGCTGGCAAGCACCGTCTGGGGCTGGTCGTCCGACGATCTGTCGGAGCGCGAGGCGCGCGCCGCAGGGCTCGATCTTTCGGATCAAACGACGCAGCGGGTGCTGTCCTATGCCTCCGAACTGATGGGATTTCCCCGCCATCTCACGCAGCATGTCGGCGGCTTCGTCATTACCCGCGACCGGCTCGACGAGATCGTGCCGATCATGAACACCGCCATGCCCGATCGCTATATGATCGAGTGGGACAAGACCGATCTCGATGTACTCGACATCCTGAAGGTCGATATCCTAGCGCTTGGCATGCTGACCTGCCTTGCCAAGGCCTTCGACATGCTGGCGCTGCACTACGAGGTGAAGAAGACGCTCGCCGATCTCGGTAACGACGATCACCAGGACGGCGAGCCCGTCTACGATATGATCTGCCGGGCGGATACGATCGGCGTCTTCCAGATCGAAAGCCGGGCGCAGATGAGCATGCTGCCGCGCCTGAGGCCACGGGAGTTCTACGATCTGGTGATCGAGGTGGCAATCGTCCGGCCAGGGCCGATCCAGGGCGACATGGTGCATCCCTACTTGAAGCGTCGGGAAGACAAGCGCCGCGGCCTGGAGATCGAGTATCCGAGCCCGGCGCTGGAGGCAGTGCTGAAGCGCACCCTCGGCGTGCCGTTGTTCCAGGAGCAGGCGATGCAGATCGCCATCACTGCAGCCGGCTTCCTTCCCGCCAAGGCCGACCGGCTGCGACGCTCGATGGCCACCTTCAAGCGATCTGGAAAGGTCAACGAATTCAGGGACGACATGATCGCCGGCATGCTGGCCAACAACTATTCGCAGGAGTTTGCCGAGCGCTGCTTCAGCCAGATCGAAGGCTTTGCCGAATACGGTTTTCCGGAAAGCCATGCCGCCTCCTTCGCCTTGCTGGTCTATGCATCCTGCTGGTTCAAGACCTATTATCCGGACGTCTTCTGTGCGGCGCTGCTGAATTCGCAACCGATGGGTTTTTACGCGCCGGCGCAGCTGGTTCGCGATGCGCGTGAGCACGGTGTCGACGTTCGCCCGGTCGATATCAATCTGTCGGAGTGGGATTCGATCCTTGAAGATGCACCTTCTCCCAACGCCATCGACCCTAGGCATGCATCGATGCAGGGTGTGATCCGGACGCAGAAGGCCGTCCGGCTGGGCTTTCGACAGGTGCGTGGAGTATCGGAGGGCGACATGAGGGACCTCCTCGTGGGACGGCGCGGCGCCGGATATGTTTCCGTGCGCGATCTCTGGCTGCGGTCCGGGCTGACGAGAAGCGATATCGAGAAGCTGGCCGATGCCGATGGCTTCCGGTCAATCGGTCTCAACAGGCGGGAGGCTCTCTGGGCCGTGCGGGCGCTGGATGCCAAAAATGCGGCTGAGAACCTGCCGCTGTTCGATCTCGCCGACAGGGCCGATCTGCAGGTCGAGCCGGAGGTTACCCTCCCCACCATGTTGCCGGGCGAAGAGGTGATAGAGGATTATCGTGCCCTGTCGCTCTCGCTGAAGGCGCATCCGGTAGCATTCCTGCGCACCGAGTTCACCGGGATGGGCATTGTTCGCAATGTCGATCTGCTTACCGTTCCATCCGGCCGCAAGTTGATCATTGCCGGTCTGGTGCTGGTGCGCCAGAGGCCGGGGTCTGCAAAGGGGGTCGTTTTCTTGACGCTCGAGGACGAGACGGGCGTTTCCAACGCCATTGTCTGGCCGAAAATCTTCGAGAAATACCGATCGATTGCGATGGGCGCGCGGCTGGTGAAGATCCATGGGCGGCTGCAAAGTGCCAATGGCGTCATTCACGTGGTTGCCGATCACCTCGAGGACCTGACCCCTGCACTCGGCATCCTGCAGCGTGAAGCAAGGCGTTTCGGCGCGAGCGAGAGAGCGGACGAAGCGTTGCGTCCAACGGCCGACCATCGGCAGAAGAAACTGGCCTTGCAACTCGAGCGCCTAGCGCGTGAAAGGGCGGTGAAAAGGGATGTCCCGGATCTTGCGGATATCTCCGGGACTGCCAGTGTCATGCCCAAGGGGCGGAATTTTCATTGAAAACACTCGCCATTCACGGCGATGTGACACACTCGCGACATCCTGTGGAAGCCGGCATCAGAATCTTTCTTGACATCCAGTCTCTTCTTTATCAAAAACAGGATAGCAAGTGTCATGTTTGACGGACTGAAGAACCATGCTGGTCTGCAGCTGTAATTACATCACCGATCACGATATCCGGGCAGTCATCAACGAGCTGCTCGACGAAGACTGTTGGCAGCTGATCGTGCCGTCGAAGGTCTATCATGCGATGTCGAAGCGCGGACGCTGCTGCGGCTGTTTTCCCGGCGTGGTCGACCTGATCATACAGACAACCGAAGACTATCATGCCCGTCGCCACTCGACGGATGTCGAAATAGTTGATTTCATGTCCCGTCTTAAAAAGTTCCACGAAGACCAAAGGAGAGCGGACATTGAAAGGCGACATAAGAGTCATCGAGCGGCTTAACGAGGCACTGTTCCTCGAGCTCGGTGCCGTAAACCAGTACTGGGTGCATTACCGGCTGCTCGAAGACTGGGGCTACACCAAGCTTGCCAAGAAAGAACGCGCCGAATCGATCGAAGAGATGCAGCATGCCGACAAGCTCGTCGCCCGCATCATTTTCCTCGAAGGCCATCCCAATCTGCAGACGCTTGCACCGTTGCGTATCGGCCAGACCGTCAAGGAAGTGCTGGAGGCAGATCTCGCCGGCGAATACGACGCGCGTGCCGCCTACAAGATTTCGCGCGATATCTGTCATGATGCCGGCGACTATGTTTCGATGAAGCTTTTCGAAACGCTGCTTGCCGATGAGGAGGGTCATATCGACTTCCTCGAAACCCAACTCGAACTTTTCGCCAAGATCGGCGCCGAGAAATACGGGCAGCTCAATGCCGATTCGGCCGACGCAGCCGAGTAGTTTCATAGACGCGGCAGCCTGCAAAGGCTGCCGCTTTTTTTTGCCTTGGCCTGCCGGTTTCGCTTGGCGCGGTGCAGAAATGTAACGTCAAAAAATGTGTCCTATTGAACGGTCTGCCTCAGGCAGCCGTAAGAATTGCCTGCTATCCAACTTTTTTAAAGTTAGAGCATGGCGATGATACACTGGGCTTTTGAGCTGCCGAACGGACAAATGGAAACTGCCTGCGGGAGCAGACAGCAATTCAGTTCATGGTTAAAGCAGAAGGCGCTTTGTCGTCGGTCACCGACGGAGTGGATCGTCGACGTAGTTGGCACTGATGTGACCGAGCGCTTTACATATACGCATATGCCGGCCGGCGAGCCGTTGTGGACTTTGACATGGGGTGAACCCTTGCCAGTGGCCTAGCCAGACTTTGGCATTTGTTCCTTCCAAGGACGCACGCAACAAGCGTCACGGTGACGTCAGCCCCGGCCAATAGTGGGGTCGCGTTAGCCTTGATCACGCTGAAACGCCGTCGGCGTGCACAGATCCTTATCTTTTTGCCGATTGATCTGCTAGGGAGAGCTTCAAGAGAAAAACAAGAGGGTCGATCAAGCCCTCTTTTTGGCCGTCAGGCACAACTTTTAGCATCCAAGGACACACGATGATTACGCTCACACCGACTCAGATCAGAGGGTTGAAGCTTGCCAAGGACGGGAAGCTTTTTCCGCTGCCACCGAAGAAGTGGACTCACCTGAATGCCGTGGTGACCTATGCCAAGACCGACCGCTTCAAGGAGCGGCCGCAGAAGGTTAAATTCCTCACCAACACCACCCTGGAAGAACTGCGCGAAATGGGTCTCATCGAGCGTTGCAACCAGGAAGAATCGCCGGAACTGGACTGCCATGAAATCACCATGGCGGGTAAGATCTGGCTGATGCGCAACAAGTAGGCATCCCCGCAGGGCTCATAGCCACGCCTTGTCAGGCAAGCGGTATTTCAAATCAAGAGAAGTCATGTCGCCGGCATCGGCGGCTTCGCCGTGTCCAGCAGAGATGGCAACTCCGTCCATCTCAGCGTGCGATCGGCCCATTTGCTCTCCTCGGAAAGAGCGTTGAGCCGCTTCGCCAATGTCGCAACCAGATAGGCCCAAAAAAGCTCGGTTTTTCTGCGCAGATCCTCCACGCATGGACGCGCGACGGCCAGACTCTGATTTTCGACCGCCGATGCCTTTTTCTTGTCTCCCAACTCGTCTAAGTCTTTGACAGCTTAGATAGAGGGAGACTGTTGCATGGCCGGGGAAACAATTCTCGTTGTGGGGGGTGCCGGCTATATCGGCTCGCACACCTGCCTCGATCTCGCAAACAAGGGTTTCGTGCCCGTCGTCTACGATAATTTCTCGAATGGTCATCGCGAGTTCGTCAGATGGGGGCCGGTCGAGGAAGGCGATATTCGTGACCGCGCCCGCCTTGACGAGGTGATCGCCCGGCACAAGCCGGCAGCCATCCTGCATTTTGCAGCGCTGATCGAAGTGGGTGAATCCGTCAAGGATCCCGTCGCGTTTTATGAAAACAACGTGGTCGGCACGCTGACCCTTCTCTCCGCAGCGCAAGCCGCGGGCATCAAAGCTTTCGTTTTCTCCTCCACCTGCGCCACCTATGGTCTGCCGCAGAGCGTACCTCTCGACGAGACCCACCGGCAGGTGCCGATCAATCCCTACGGCCAGACCAAGTATATCGTCGAGCAGGCGCTATCCGACTATGACCGCTACACCGGCTTCCGCTCGGTGATCCTGCGCTATTTCAATGCCGCCGGTGCTGATTTCGAGGGTCGCGTCGGCGAATGGCACAAGCCGGAAACCCACGCAATCCCGTTGGCAATCGACGCGGCCCTCGGTCGCCGGGCCGGCTTCAAGGTGTTCGGCAGCGATTACGAAACCCGCGACGGCACCTGTGTTCGCGACTATATCCACGTTCTCGATCTCGCCGATGCCCATGTTCGCGCCGTCCAGTACCTGCTCGATGGCGGTGATTCCGTGGCGCTCAACCTTGGGACGGGTACGGGAACGACGGTCAAGGAACTGCTGTCGGCCATCGAGGACGTCACCGGCAAGCCGTTCCCGGTAGAGTATGTCGATCGCCGCGAGGGTGATTCCACGACGCTCGTCGCAAACAACGACCATGCCAAGGCCGTGCTCGGCTGGGCACCGCAATACGACCTGTCGCAGATCATTCAATCGGCTTGGAACTGGCATGCAAAATCCAATCATCACTGACCAGAACCCTTCGGAACGGCCAAATGTGCTGTTGATCACCGCCGACCAGTGGCGCGGCGATTGCCTTTCGGCTGTCGGCCATCCCGCCGTGCGGACGCCGAACATCGATGCACTGGCTGCGGAAGGCGTTCTCTTCAAGCGCCATTTTGCCGGCACCGCACCCTGTTCGCCGGCGCGGGCAACGCTCTATACCGGTCTCTACCAGATGAACACGCGTGTCTGCCGTAATGGGTCGCCATTGGATGCTCGCTTCGATAACCTGGCGCTTGCCGCCCGGCGCGGCGGCTACGAGCCGACCCTTTTCGGCTATACCGATACGGCGCCCGACCCGCGCAGCCTCCAAGGTGCCGATCCGCATATGACGACCTATGAGGGCGTCCTGCCCGGCTTTACCGCCCGCCAGCTGCTGCCGGAGCACGAGAAGCAGTGGCTGTCCTGGCTGAGGGCGCGCGGTCATGACGAGGCGACCAGTCGGGACATCCATATCCCTGTCGGCGCCAGCCCCGGCGAAATCTCGAACGGCGCGCCGTCCTATTCGAAGGATGAGACCCAGACGGCCTTTCTGATCGGCGAGTTCGAGCGCTGGCTCGGCGAGCAGGAGGCGCCTTGGTTTGCGCATGTGTCGCTGCTGCGGCCGCATCCGCCGTTTTCCGTACCTGCGCCCTACAACACGATGTTTACGCCCGAGGACGGTCCCGAGTTTGCGCGTGCCGAGACGGTGGCAGACGAGCATGCTCTGCATCCCTATCTCGCCTATGCGATGCCGCAAAATAACCAGGGCTACTATATCCATCGTGGCGACGGTCCGCTCAGCGACTGGTCGTCAGAGGATTTTCGCGCCATCCGGGCCATCTATTACGGCATGATTGCCGAGGTCGACGCGCAGATCGGACGTGCTTGTCAGGCGCTGAAGGATGCCGGCGTCTGGGACAAGACCGTCATCATTTTCACCTCCGACCATGCGGAAATGGCCGGAGACCACTGGACGCTGGGCAAGGGTGGCTTCTTCGACGGCAGCTATCATATCCCGCTGGTGGTCCGCGATCCCAAGGCAACCGGCAACGGCACCGTCATCGAGCAGTTCACCAGCTCGGTGGATATCTTTCCGACGCTCTGCGACAGGCTTGGCCTCGATGCGGACAATCACCTCGATGGCGAGACACTGGTGCCGTTCCTGAACGGCGAGGCGCCCGCCGGCTGGAGGGATGCGGCATTCTGGGAGTTTGATTTCCGCGATATTCGCCACTCTCTGCCGGAGCAGCATTTCGGTCTGCGGCCCAACGAATGCAATCTGTCGGTCATCCGCGATGCGGCCTTCAAATATGTCCATTTCGCCGGCCTGCCGCCGCTGCTGTTCGACCTGCAGGCCGATCCGGCTGAGCTCTACAATCTGGCGGAAGAGCCTGCCTACCTTGCTACCCGGCTGCGCTATGCCGAGCGGCTTCTATCTGTCCGGGCCCGGCATCTCGACCAGACGCTGGCTTATACGGAGTTGACGGAAGACGGGCCGGTGACATACCGACCCTGATCCGCAATCGGCGAGATCGGGACGTCAGCCTTGCGGGCCGAGATAGTCCCTCTTGCCGATGGTGAGGCCCTGGTTTCGCAGGATGGCGTGAGCCATGGCGACGTGGAAATAGAAATTCGGCAATGCGAAGCTTGCGAGATAGTCGTCGCCCCGGAACGTCGTAGCGACTCCACCAGGCGATATCGTCACCTCGCGGGTCTCGCTGCCTTCGAGCGCGTCGGCAGCAACCGAGGACAGGAATGCTGTCGTCTTTTCCACACGGGCGCGCAGTTCGGCGATGGTCGTTTCGGTGTCTTCGAAGCGCGGCGCTTCGATGCCGGAGAGGCGCGATACGGTCAGCTTGGCCGTGTCAGAAGCGCGCTGGATCTGGCCTGACAGCGTCAGCATGTCGGGTGCCAGGCGGGCCTCGACCAATGTCGCGGGATCCTTGCCTGTTTCCGTCGCGTAGGAATCTGCTTTGTCGAGATAGGTCGTGAGCGTGGCCAGGCCACGCTGAAACACCGGAATGCTCATGCGGTACATCGAAAGCGCCATGGAAATCTCCCTTGTAGTGCAGCGGGCGATGGGTCGCCGTCGTTGCCGCCCTTAGGTGGTGCGTTCGACGCAGGATGCCACCGCTATTTTTATTTTCTCCGGGGGATGGCGAATCCTGTCAGCCTTTTTATGCTGGCCGCTTCCGATGGATCGGCAGCCTGCCCAGGATAGCATATGCAACTCGTGTTCGACGGCCATAACGATGTTCTCCTGCGACTATGGTCGCATCAGAAAAAGGGGAGCGATCCGGTCGCCGAATTCCGGGACGGAACGACCAGCGGGCACATCGACGCAGCGCGGGCAAAAGCCGGCGGCCTCGCCGGTGGACTTTGCGCCATCTACATTCCCTCCGGCGATCTCGTCTTTGCCGAGCCGGATCGCAACGGTAATTACGTGACGCCGATGGCAGCTCCGCTCGAGCGCTCTCCGTCGCTGGACATTGCCCATGAGATGGCCGCGATTGCGCTGCGCCTAGATCGTGATGGCGCGTGGAAGCTTTGCAGGTCGATCGGCGATATCCGCGAGTGCATGGTAAAAGGCGTCTTTGCCGCGGTGCTGCACATGGAGGGCTGCGAGGCGATCGATGCGGATCTGGTCGCGCTGGAAACATTCCATGCCGCCGGCCTGCGCTCGCTCGGTCCGGTCTGGAGCCGCAACAATGTCTTTGCCCACGGCGTACCTTTCGCCTTCCCCATGTCGCCGGATACCGGGCCCGGGCTGACACAGGCAGGCTTCGCTCTCGTCCGGCGCTGCAACGAGCTCGGAATTTTGATCGATCTCGCGCACATTACCGAGAAGGGCTTCTGGGACGTGGCAAAGACCACCGACCAGCCGCTGGTCGCCAGCCATTCCAATTCACACGCACTGACGCCGGTAGCGCGCAACCTCACCGACCGGCAACTCGACGCCATCAAGGAAAGCCGCGGCATCGTAGGATTGAACTACGCAACCGCCATGTTGCGCGCCGACGGACGCTCCGAGGCCGATACGCCGCTCGAGGATATGGTGCGCCATATCGATCATCTCGTGCAGCGCATGGGAATCGACTGCGTCGGTCTCGGATCGGACTTCGATGGGGCAACCATCCCTGACGAGATCGGCGATGCTGCCGGCAACCAGAAGCTGATTGCTGCGCTTCGGAACGTTGGTTATGGTGAGGACGATCTGGTTAAATTATGCCGGGAAAACTGGCTTCGGGTGCTGGCGTCCGCCTGGGGGGAGACGAGCGGTCACTGAGTTTTCGCAGAAATAAGACTTTAAAAAACAGGGGAATAGAAAATGATCATCAGCACCATCCACCGCAACGTCCGTCTCCTTGCGGCAAGCGCCTCGATTTCAATCCTTATGGCAGCAGCCCCGGCAACTTCGTTTGCTGCGACGCCGAAGGACACGCTGGTCGAGGGCTTCGCGTTCGACGACATCATCAGCATGGACCCAGGCGAGGCCTACGAACTTTCGACCGCCGAAATCACCGGGAATACCTATAGCCTCCTGGTCCGCCTAGACGTCGCCGACACCACGAAGGTCAAGGGCGATCTAGCCGAGAGCTGGACAGTGTCCGACGATCATTTGACCTACACATTCAAGCTGAAGCCGGGCTTGAAATTTGCCTCGGGCAATCCGATCACTGCCGACGACGTCGCATGGTCGTTCGAGCGCGCAGTCAAGCTCGACAAGAGCCCCGCCTTTATCCTCACCCAGTTTGGCCTGACCGGCGACAACGTTGCGACCAAGGCGAAGGCTGTGGATGCGACAACCTTCACCCTCACGGTCGACAAGGCCTATGCGCCGTCCTTCGTCCTCAATTGCCTGACCTCCACAGTCGCCAATGTCGTCGACAAGAAGCTCGTGCTCGACCACGTCAAGGCCGTCACGCCGTCGGCCGACTACAAGTACGACAATGATTTCGGCAACGAGTGGCTGAAGACCGGCTATGCGGGCTCCGGCCCCTTCAAGCTGCGTGAATGGCGCGCCAACGAAGCGATCGTGCTGGAACGCAACGACAATTACTACGGTGAAAAGCCGAAGCTTGCCCGCGTCATCTATCGCTTCATGAAGGAAAGCTCCGGCCAGCGGCTGGCACTCGAGAACGGCGACATCGATGTTGCCCGCAACCTCGAACCGGGCGATCTTGATCAGCTTATCAAGGAAGGCAAGGTGTCCGTGACCAACGCTCCTAAGGGCACGGTCTATTACATCAGCCTCAACCAGAAGAACCCGAACCTTGCCAAGCCAGAAGTCCAGGAGGCGTTCCGTTACCTGATCGACTACGATGCCATCGGCAAGACGCTGATCAAGGGTGTGGGCGAAATCCGCCAGACGTTCGAGCCGAAGGGCGTGCTTGGCGCGCTCGAGGAAAAGCCGTTCACGCTGGACGTCGCCAAGGCCAAGGAACTACTGGCCAAGGCTGGCCTCAAGGACGGCTTCACGGTCACCATGGACGTGCGCAATATCGAGCCGATCACCGGCGTTGCCCAGTCGATCCAGCAGACGCTGGGACAGGCCGGCATCAAGCTCGAGATCATTCCGGGCGACGGCAAGCAGACCCTGACCAAATATCGTGCCCGCAACCACGATATCTATATCGGCAACTGGGGCATGGATTACTGGGATCCGAATTCCAACGCGGAAACCTTCACCACCAATCCGGACAATTCCGACGACGGCAAGACCAAGACGCTGGCCTGGCGCAACACGTTCGTTACTCCCGAGCTCGACAAGATCACCCGGGCTGCCCTGTTCGAGCCGGATGCCAACAAGCGCGCTGCGATGTACCAGGACGTGCAGAAGAAATTCCTGCACAACAGCCCGTTTGCGATTATTTTCCAGCAGATCGAAGTCGCTGCCTACAAGAAGGACCTGAAGGGCTTTGCGCTCGGTCCGAGCTTCGACACCAACTTCGTCTGGCCGATATCGAAGGAGTAGTCCGGAAGGATTGGTCCCTTGAGTACAGTTGAACGCAGGATGGAGGTGCGGCCCGCGACTGGCCGCACCATGCCCATCGTAAAGGCCGTGCTACGCTTCGTCGGCATCGCCATCACCACCTATCTCGGTCTTCTGGCCGTCACCTTCTTCATCGGCCGCGTGGTGCCGATCGACCCGGTTCTCGCTATCCTCGGCGACCGGGCGCCGGCGCATGTGATCGAGCGGGTGCGGCGTGAGCTTGGCCTCGATTTGCCGCTCTACGAGCAGTTCTACATTTATCTGAAGGGTGTGCTGTCCGGCGATTTCGGCACCTCGGTGCTGACGACGAACCCCGTCATGACCGATATCCGTCGCGCCTTTCCGGCCACGCTCGAATTGGCGACGCTCGGGACGATGATCGGTTCGGTGATCGGCGTGCCGCTCGGCGTGCTGGCCGCCGTGCGCCGTGGCAGCCTGATCGACCAGCTGGTGCGCGTCATCGGGCTCGTCGGTTATTCTGTGCCGATCTTCTGGATGGCGCTGATTTCGCTGGTGATCTTCTACGCCAAATTAAAATGGGTAGCCTTTCCCGGCCGCATCGATATCACCTACGAATATACGTTCACGCCGATCACAGGCCTGTTCCTGCTCGATTCCGCCTTGCAGGGCGAATGGGACGTCTTCGCTGATGTCTTCCGCCACATCATCCTGCCGGCATCCCTGCTCGGCTATTTCTCGCTGGCCTATATCAGCCGCATGACGCGCAGCTTCATGCTGAACGAGCTCGGCCAGGAATATATCGTCGCAGTGCGGGCCAAGGGCCTCTCCGAAACCCGGGTCATCTGGGCGCATGCGCTGCGCAACGCGGCGGTCCCGCTGGTGACTGTCATCGCGCTGTCCTATGCCGGCCTGCTTGAGGGGTCGGTGCTGACCGAAACCGTGTTCTCCTGGCCGGGCATCGGCTTCTACATCACAAACTCGCTGCAGAACGCCGACATGAACGCCGTGCTTGGCGGCACCATCGTCATCGGCACGGTGTTCATCGGTATCAATCTCCTGTCCGATATCCTCTACCGAACACTAGACCCAAGGACACGACGCCAATGACGGGTCCAACCTCACCAATAGCGCCACTCACCCGCCGCCAATGGCTGCTCTCCGACCGGCCGCAATCGCGACTGCAGGCGAGGCTTGGCCGCGCCTATATCACCTGGCGCCAATTTTCCGCCAACCATCTGGCCGTGCTCGGCCTGGTGATTATCCTTGCCCTGTTGTTCATCGCCGCCTTTGCCGACGTCATCGCCACCAAGTCGCCTGTCATCGGCGATCTCGCCAATGCCCGGCTGTTGCCGCCCGGCGCCCAGGGCTATCTGCTCGGCACTGACGACCAGGGACGCGATATCTTTTCGCGGATCATGCACGGCTCGCGTCTGACACTGCTGGTGATTGTGCTTGTCGCTATCATTTCGGCACCGATCGGGCTGCTGATCGGTACGGTGTCCGGTTATGTCGGCGGCTGGCTGGATGCGGTGCTGATGCGCATCACGGATATATTCCTCGCCTTTCCGAAGCTCGTGCTGGCGCTCGCCTTTGTCGCGGCCCTCGGCCCAGGCATCCAGAACGCCATCATCGCCATCGCCATCACCTCCTGGCCACCCTATGCCCGTATTGCCCGGGCCGAGACGATGACGGTGCGGCGCTCCGACTATATTTCAGCCGTCCGGCTGATGGGCGCCTCGCCGCTGCGGATCATTTTCCGCCATGTCATGCCGCTCTGCATCTCGTCGCTGATCGTCCGGGTGACACTCGATATGGCTGGCATCATCCTCACCGCAGCCGGCCTAGGCTTCCTCGGTCTCGGCGCTCAACCGCCGCTGCCTGAATGGGGCGCGATGATTGCGTCCGGCCGCCGCTTCATCCTCGACCAGTGGTGGGTGGCGGCAATGCCTGGCTTTGCCATCCTGGTCGTCAGTCTCGGCTTCAATCTGCTCGGTGACGGTTTGCGCGATGCGCTCGATCCGCAGGAGAGCGGCCGATGACCATGCTGACAGTCGACAATCTGAAGGTCAGCTATCCGACCCGCACGGGTGTGATCGAGGCCGTGCGCGGTGTTTCCTTCACCCTCGGCCGCGAGCGGCTCGGCATTGTCGGCGAAAGCGGCTCCGGCAAGTCGCAGACCGGCCGCGCCATCATGGGCCTCACCCAGTCACACGGGATCGTCACCGCCGATACGTTGAGTTTCAACGGCATAGACTTGTTGAAAGCCTCGCCCAAAGAGCGACGTGCGCTGCGCGGCAAGCGGATCGCCATGGTGCTGCAGGACCCGAAATATTCGCTCGATCCCGTCATGACGATCGGCAAGCAGGTTTGCGAAACGTTGCGAACGCATGAGCGCGTCAGCAAGGCGGAGGCCCGCGACCGGGCGCTCGCCATGCTGGAAGCAGTGCAGATCCGTGAGCCGCAACGGGTTTTCGACCTGCATCCGCACGAGGTTTCCGGCGGCATGGGGCAGCGGGTGATGATCGCCATGATGCTGATTGCCGGCCCGGAATTGCTGATCGCCGACGAACCGACCTCCGCGCTCGACGTCACGGTGCAGCTCGATGTCCTTCGCATCATGGACAAGCTGGTATCCGAGCGCGGCATGGGGCTGATTTTCGTATCGCACGACCTGCGGCTGGTGTCTTCGTTCTGTGATCGCGTCATCGTCATGTATGCAGGCAAAATCGTCGAGGAATTGCCGGCGTCCGAACTGCGCAATGCCCAGCATCCCTACACGCGGGGCCTGCTGAACTGCATGCCCGTCATCGGCGAGGATCGCCATCCGCTGCCGGTGCTCGAGCGCAAGCCGGAGTGGGCGCTATGACCACCACCCTGTCGATCAACGATCTCAGCGTCATCTATGACGGCTACTACGCACTGAACGCCGTCAGCATCTCCGTCGACAAGGGCCAGTCTTTCGGGCTGGTGGGCGAATCCGGCTCCGGAAAATCGACGCTTCTGCGCGCCGTCGCGGGCCTGGCACCGGTCAGCGAAGGCACGATCCGCATCGAAGGCGAAACCCTGAAGGGCGCAAAGCGTAGCAAGAGCTTCTACCGCGAGGTGCAGATGGTGTTTCAGGACCCTTACGGGTCGCTGCATCCGCGCCAGACGATCGACCGGCTGCTTCTCGAACCCTTGCTGATCCATGGGATAGACGATGGCGAACGGCGCATTACCCGGGCGCTCGACGAAGTCGGCCTCGGTGCCGGATTTCGCTTCCGCTATCCGCACCAGCTCTCGGGCGGTCAACGCCAGCGGGTGGCGATTGCCAGGGCCCTGATCGTCGAGCCGTCGATTTTGCTGCTGGATGAGCCGACCTCGGCACTCGATGCTTCCGTGCAGGCGGAGGTGCTCAATCTTCTCGAGCAGATCCGTCGCGATCGCAATCTGACCTTCGTGATGGTGAGCCATGATCTCGGCGTCGTCACCCACATGTGCGACCGGCTTGCCGTCATGCAGAACGGCTCCGTGGTCGAGCGGCTCGCCTCGGTCGATCTTGCTGCCGGCCGCGTCTCGGAAGAGTACACACGCAATCTCATGATCGCCAGCAAGGGTTTTGCCCGGGCTTAAGTATCTGTTTTTACCTTTATATTTTTTGATTATGGTTAACAGATGGTTTAAACACGACCAACGCCATAGACTATTGACAGCTGCCGCATTTCTGTCATGATCTCGTTAACGGCGGTTAACTTTCGTGATCGCCAAGGTCTGGAGGTGCAGTATGTTTTTCATGGGCGGCATGACCCTTGGTTACCTTCACCCGCCCGTCCGGGCAAAGCGCATCGAAGCCGGTGCTTCCGTGGCTGACGAGGAAACCGCTGTCATACAGCGCCAGCAGTTGGCGCCGACAGTCGTCGACGGAGCCATTGAGCGGACCCTGCTCTGGGCTCGTCGCATTCTTTGCTAGTTCTCTGTTTTGACCCTCGTGAAGATTAATTTTTTCACTCCGGGGCAGAGGGCGGAAATCTATCTCTCCCAATGCGACCGTCGATCCCCGATAACAGTGGCTCACACTCGCGCGCAACATTCTAACGGAGGCAGGATATGGCAAATATTGGTCTGTCAAACGCGTCTGTAGACGAACTTGTCCCGTCTTCCGAGCGTCGTCGCCTTGCGGTCACGGCCGGTATCTCCAAACGGCGCCGGTGGGAGGCGGTCCTGCACGTGGTGCTTTTTGCGGCCGCGTTCGTGTTCGTTGCCGCCATGGTGTGCGGCATCGGGACCTGAGGTCGTTTGCTCGCTGATCCCGATCCTGCGGCTTACGCGATGCGGATTTGATTTAGACATCCAATACGGCGGCCAAATCGGCCGCCGTTCGTCGTTAAATCCCCCTGCAGCTCAGAAATTCTGAATGTCCAGATAGCAAGCATTCGGCGAAACAAGTAAGCTTGGATGTCGAGCAGCATGGGATATTCGGATGGAAAACAACAAAGCGACGCGCAACAGCGTCGAAGCGACGGCAGCGTCGAGTAAAACAACCCCAGCCAAGCCGATCCTGAAGCAGGATCCGCATTCCCTGCGCGACCCCAAGGAAAATAATCTCGAAGTGGCCATTGGCCGCGAGGTCCGTGCTTTCCGCAAAACCCTTGGTATTACCGGCGCCGATCTGGCTTCCGCCACCGGCATCTCGCTCGGTATGCTGTCGAAGATCGAAAACGGCAACACCTCGCCGTCACTGACGACACTCCAGTCGCTGGCCGCCGCATTGGGCGTTCCCGTCACCGCCTTTTTCCGCCGGTTTGAAGAGGTGCGCAACGCGGTTTTCGTCAAGGCAGGGGAGGGGCTGGAGATCGAGCGACGGGGCACGCGTGCCGGGCACCAGTACAACCTGCTCGGCCATATCGGCAACAGTGCCAGCGGTCTGCAGGTCGAGCCGTACCTCATCACCCTGACCGCTGATTCAGACGTCTTTCCGGCCTTCCAGCACGACGGCCTGGAACTCATCTACATGCTGGAGGGTGAGGTGAAGTACCGCCATGGCGACAAGCTCTATACGATGCTGCCGGGAGACAGCCTGTTCTTCGATGCCGACGCGCCGCACGGTCCAGAGGTTCTGATCACCCTGCCGATCCGCTTCCTGTCAATTATTTCCTATCCAGAAAGGGTCGGTGTATAAGGCCCGACCGCCGTCCTGCACAATCTCGTGCGTCAGTTCAGTTTAAGTTCATCTTTGCCGGCCTATGTGAGTAGGCACGTCTCACGCTGGCTTCCAGCCGGCGAGATTCGCGGTGCAATTTGGGGAATGTATGATGAATTTGATCGCCTTGATGTAATCTTGCCGCCGCGCTCACTTGATTTATATTGAGTGCTTCCAAGATTTCATGGAGCGGGTGAACCACGGCGTGATGCCGCGGTCCATGAGGTCCGTGAAAATCTCCGCCGAATTTGGTCATGCAGCGGTAAAGTTGCCATTTGCAAATACCTGGCGCCTGGTGGGCTCCGGGGTTTGAACTCAGAATGGTGATCGCGCTATGGCTCTGCAGGCGAATGCTCTTTACCCCGTTTGGATCCAGACCGCCCCATGTCAGCTGAAATTTCCCCGACTACTTCGCCGCGCGCTCCTGAAGCCAAGCTTGTCGATCTCAACGATTCGATACGCGCAAGCTTCCTGTCCAACGACCAACTGAGGGAGTGCGGGGAAGCCTTCGCGCGAGACGGCGCAGATACTCTGCCGAATTTCAAGCCCTTCGAGTTCTTCGCCCGCCATCGTGAAAACGAAACGGAAATCCTGCGCGTCTATCGCGCTGCTGCTGCGGATGTCGAGGCAGGCCAGTCCATCACGCCAGCGGCGGAATGGCTTCTGGACAATCATTACATCGTCGAAGAAGCGATCCAGGAAGTTCGACGGGATTTTCCGAAGAAATTCTATCGCCAGCTGCCGACGATAACCATACAGGGCATGGTTATGCCGCGCGCGCTCGCTGTGGCCTGGCTCTATGTCGCCCATACCCATAGCCAGATCTCCTACAAAGGCTTGATGGCCATCGTCGATGGCTTCCAGGAGCACGAGATCTTCAAGATCGGCGAGCTCTGGGCGCTGCCGTCACTGGTGCGTTACGTACTGGTCGACAATCTGCGTCGCATCTCGATCCGGGTCGAGCACAGCCGCCGCATGCGCGGCAAGGCCAACGAGGCGGCCGACGAAATGATCCGCCTCGCCGAGCCCGCAAAATGCGCAGAATATCTGAAATCGCTGGAACCGCTGACGAGGGATAATACCTTCGCGACGCAGTTCCTCTACCGCCTGCGCGACGGATCGCAGACATCGAGCCTTGCCATCGACTGGCTCGAGCAGCGGATGGCGGCAGCCGGTACCGGCTCCGAAGAAGTCATGATGGCCGAGCACACGCGGCTCGCCGCCGGCAATGCCACCATGGGCCATATCATTCGCAGCCTGCGCGAAATCGATGACACCGAATGGTCCGTCTGGGTCGAGGAAGTCAGCCAGGTCGACAAGCTGCTCTGGACAGAGACAGACTATGGTGCGCTCGATGCCGGGTCGCGCAACAAGTACCGCAAGCAGATCGAAAAGCTGGCGCGCCGGTCCGACAAGACCGAAATCGAAATCGCCCAGATTGCCATCGACATGACGGCTGCGGCCAAGGCGTCTGCCGAGCCCCAGTCTCACGAACCGAATGTCGGCGGCTTCCTCGTCGGCACGCAGCGCATGAAGCTGGAAGAGGCGATCCGCTACAGGCCATTGCCGGTGCAGCATTTTGTCCGCCAGGTCCGCAGGCTTCGCTGGTTTGCAATCGCCGGTCCGGTCGTGTTGCTGACCATTCTTGCCATGGCAATTGTCGGCACCTTCATGGTGCGCGCCGGCATGGGTGCGGCTGAGACGATCGTCCTGCTGCTGATGTTCTCGCTGCCTGCCTCCGAAGGCGCCACGGGGCTCTTCAACACCCTCATCACCCTTTTCGTGACGCCGGTCCGGCTTGTTGGATACGAATTCAAGGAGGGCATCCCCGAAGACGCCCGCACCCTGGTCGTCGTCCCGACGCTGATCTCCAATCGCGACAGCGTCGACGAACTGGTGCGCAATCTCGAGGTCCACTATCTCGCCAATCCGCGCGGAGAAATCTATTTTGCGCTGCTCAGCGACTGGCCCGACAACAAGGTCGAGGAGACGCCGGCCGATCTGGAAGTGCTGGATTACGCGCGCCGCGAAATCGGCAACCTGTCGCAGCGCTACAATTTCGACGGCAAGACACGGTTTTACCTGCTGCACCGTCGTCGGCTCTATAATCCTGCAGAAGATGTGTGGATGGGCTGGGAGCGCAAGCGCGGCAAGCTGCACGAGTTGAACCTGCTGTTGCGGGGCGACCGCGACACGACATTCCTGCCCGGCGCCAACGTCATTCCGAAGGACATCCAGTATGTCATGACGCTGGATTCCGACACACGCCTGATGCGCGATACCGTGACCAAGCTCGTCGGCAAGCTCTACCATCCGATCAACCGGCCTGTGGTCGATCCGGAAACCAAGCGCGTCATCAGCGGCTACGGTGTTCTCCAGCCGCGCGTAACGCCGTCGCTGACGACAGGTAAGGACGCGTCCGTCTTCCAGCGCGTCTTTTCGATCAATCGCGGCCTTGACCCTTACGTCTTCACCGTTTCCGACGTCTACCAGGATCTGGCCGGCGAAGGCACGTTTACGGGCAAGGGCCTTTATCACGTCGACGCCTTCGAAAACGCCCTGCGCGGCAAGATCGACGAGAACTCCGTTCTCAGCCACGATCTGCTTGAAGGCTC
Source organism: Rhizobium tumorigenes (assembly GCF_003240565.2). NCBI lineage: Bacteria > Pseudomonadati > Pseudomonadota > Alphaproteobacteria > Hyphomicrobiales > Rhizobiaceae > Arminella > Arminella tumorigenes. The sequence continues at coordinate 3,100,536 of NZ_CP117255.1, read as the reverse complement.
GATGGCGCGCTGCGCGCTCGTCACCGACTGCGAACTCGTCGAAGACTTCCCGATCCGCTATGAGGTCGAGGTTTCGCGTCAGCACCGCTGGGCGCGTGGCGACTGGCAGCTGCTGCCATACATCTTCAATCCCTCGCGCGGCATTACCGGCCTCGGACGCTGGAAGATGTTCGACAACCTGCGCCGCTCGCTGACGCCGATCGCATGGTTCTTCGCGTCCGTGCTCGGCTGGTATCTCATGGCACCGTTCTCGGCGCTGATCTGGCAGATCGTGCTGATCTTCTGCCTCTTCGTCGCTCCGACGCTCGGTCTTATCAACGGCATCATCCCGCGCACCAGCGATATCGTCGCCCGCGCCCACCTCTATACTGTCTGGACAGACATCCGCGATGCCAATGCCCAGGTGGCGTTGCGTATCGTGTTCCTGGCGGATTCCGCCTGCGGCATGGCAGACGCCATTGGCCGGTCCATCTACCGCACCTTCGTCAGCCGCAAGCTCATGCTGCAGTGGCGTACGGCTGCAAGCGCCCAAGCTGCGGCCCAGACGACCATTCTTGGCCACTACAAGGTCATGTGGCAGGCGCCAGTTCTGGCGGTGCTCGCCCTCGGGCTTGCCGCACTCAGCGGCAGCAACGCCTATCTGGTCGGCATCCCCTTTGTCGTCCTCTGGGTCCTGTCGCCGGCCGTCGCCTACTATGTCAGCCAGTCGGCGGAAACCGAAGACCAGCTGCATGTCTCGGAGCATGTGTCGACTGAGTTGCGCAAGATTGCGCGCCGCACCTGGCGCTATTTCGAAGCCTTCGTCGTCGAGCAGCAGAACTTCCTGCCGCCGGACAACGTCCAGCAGACGCCGCACGCCGTGGTCGCCCCACGGACGTCGCCGACCAATATCGGCGTCTATCTCCTGTCGGTCGTGTCAGCCCGTCATTTCGGCTGGCTGTCGTTCGAGGAGACAATCACCCGTCTCGAGCAGACGATCGCCACCGTTGATCGGATGGAAAAATACCGCGGTCACCTGCTCAACTGGTATCATACGGATACGCTGAAGACGCTCGGGCCGCGCTATGTCTCGGCCGTGGACAGCGGTAACCTTGCCGGCCATCTGATTGCCGTTTCCTCTGCATGCCGCATCTGGGCAGAGGCACCGTCGGCGCATATGCAGGGCAACCTCGATGGCGTCGGCGATGTCTCCGGTGTTCTCCAGGAAATCCTTGCCGACCTTCCCGACGACCGCAAGACCGTGCGTCCGTTGCGACGCCGTCTCGAAGAGCGCATCATCGGTTTCCAGAACGCACTTGCTGCGGTCAAGCGTGAGCACGAGTTCGCCTCGATCCGCGTCATCAACCTTGCCGTGCTTGCCCGCGATATCAAGAAGCTTGCGGCCAATCTCGACCACGAGGTTAAGTCCCAGCAGAGCGCTGAAGTCATCCGTTGGTCGGAATCGCTGATCCAGGTGTGCGAAGGCCACATCGCCGACAGCGTCTTCGACCTCTCCAATGTCGAGGCACTTCGCCAGCGGCTGATCAACCTGCGCGATCGTACCCGCGATATCGCTTTCTCGATGGACTTCGCCTTCCTGTTCCGGCCGGAACGACGCCTGCTGTCGATCGGTTATCGCGTCGAAAGCGGCGAGCTCGATGCTGCCTGCTACGATCTGCTGGCTTCTGAAGCCCGCCTTACCAGCCTCTTTGCCATCGCCAAGGGCGATCTGCCGACGGAGCACTGGTATCGTCTCGGCCGTCAGGTCGTGCCAGTCGGCTCGCGTGGTGCGCTGGTGTCGTGGTCGGGCTCGATGTTCGAATACCTGATGCCGCCGCTTGTCATGCAAGAGCGCCAGGGGGGTATTCTCAACCAGACGAACAACCTGATCGTCATCGAGCAGATGAATTACGGCCGTCGCCTCGGCGTGCCGTGGGGGATCTCGGAAGCGGCCTTCAACGCCCGCGACCATCAGATGAACTATCAGTACACCAACTTCGGCGTGCCCTCGCTCGGCCTGAAGCGTGGTCTCGGACAGAATGCCGTTATCGCGCCCTATGCCTCGTTGCTGGCCGCCATGTACGATCCGGAGGCAGCGCTCGAAAACCTCAACCGACTGCGCAAGGTCGGCGCTCTCGGCATGTACGGCTTCCACGATGCCGTCGATTTCACGCCAACCCGCGTCCCCGACGGCAAGAAGTTCGCGATCGTCTACAACTACTATGCCCACCATCATGGCATGTCGATCGCAGCCGTTGCCAACGTTGCATTCAACGGCAGGCTTCGCGAGCTGTTCCACGCCGATCCGGTGATCGAGGCCGCCGAACTGCTGCTGCAGGAAAAGGCACCGCGCGACATACCTGTCATGGCCGCCAAGCACGAGACCGATGCTCCGGCCAACATCCAGGAAGACCTGCTCAAGGCTGAAGTCCGCAAGATCAGCAATCCTGCGCGCCAGGACCGCGAAATTGCTCTTCTGTCGAACGGCCACTATTCCGTCATGCTGACCGCGACAGGTTCAGGCTACTCGCGCTGGAACGGTCTTGCCGTTTCGCGCTGGAAGCCCGATCCGACGGAGGATCGCTGGGGCACTTTCATCTTCCTGCGCGATACGGTCTCCCACCAGTGGTGGTCGGCGACATCTGAGCCGCGCAGCATCGAGGGCGAGAAGGCCAGCGTCATCTTCAGCGACGACAAGGCAGAGTACAGCAAGACGGTTGGCGACCTGACCTCCGACGTCGAGTGCATTATAGCCACCGACCACGATGCCGAAGGTCGACGCGTCACGCTGCACAATGCCGGCTCCGAGGACCGCTTCATCGAAGTGACGTCCTATCTCGAGCCCGTCATCGCCAACGAGGATGTCGACGCAGCCCATCCGGTCTTTGCGCGGATGTTCGTCAAGACCGAAATCGGCGAACTTGGCGACGTCATCCGTGTCGAGCGTAACAAGCGCGATCCGAACGAACCGGACATGACGATGGCCCACATGGTCGTCGACAATGCCGGCTCGGAACGACCAACTGAATTTGAAACCGATCGCCGTCGCTTCATAGGACGCGGCCGCAGCCTCGGCGAAGCTGCCGCCTTCGATCCGGGCACAAGCCTCTCCGGCACCGATGGATTTACGCTCGACGCCTGCCTTTCGCTGCGCCGTGTCATCCGCGTTCCGGCCGGCAAGAAGGTCAGCGTCATCTTCTGGACGATCGCTGCCCCGAACCGCGAAGATATCGACAGGGCTGTCGAGCGCTTCCGCAATCCCGATGCATTCGGTCAGGAAATGGTTCATGCCTGGACCCGGACACAGGTTCAGATGCGCCAGATCGGCGTGACTTCGCAACATGCGAAGATATTCCAGCACTTGGCCCGTTATCTGGTTTACCCGGATATGCACCTGAGGGCTGAAGCAGCCGTGGTCCACGCAGGGCTGCAGCCGCAGTCGGCGCTGTGGCCGCTGGCGATCTCCGGTGATCACCCGATCTTTACGCTGCGCATCAACGACGATATCGATCTCGAAATCGCCAAGGAAGCGCTGAGCGCCCAGGAATATCTGCGTTCGCGCGGCATCACCGCCGATCTGGTGATCATGAACGAGCGGGCTGCGTCCTATGCGCAGGACATGCAGCATGATCTGGATGCGCTTTGCGAATCCGTCCGCCATTCGAGCCAGGGCGAGGGCCTGCGGCCGCATATCTTTGCAGCGCGCAAGGACCTGATGGAGCCTGAAACCTACCAGGCAGTGCTGGCGGCATCGCGCGTCGTCTTCCATGCCCGCAACGGTACGATCGTCGACCAGATCACCCGTGCGCCCTCGCTTGCGACATCAGCGCATACCGGCGAACCCGAAATGCGGCGTACCGCTGTAGTTGCCACCGCGACACAGCCGGATTCGGCGCCGGCTTCGATGGTAGACAAGGGTGACCTGGACTTCTGGAACGGCTATGGCGGCTTCTCCAGCGACGGCCGCGAATATGTCGTGCGCCTGTTCGGCGGCCAATCGACGCCGCAGCCGTGGATCAACGTCATATCCAACGAAAATTTCGGCTTCCATGTTGCAGCTGAGGGTGCTGCTTTCACATGGAGCGCGAATTCCCGTGACTACCAGCTGACCTCATGGTCCAACGACATGGTCATCAATCGTCCGGGCGAGGCACTCTATGTTGCCGATCTAGTCAGCGGTGCTGTCATGACGCCCTATGCCGCCCTGTCGCGCCGTCCATCCATCACGTTCGAAGCCCGTCACGGCCTAGGCTATTCGGTCTTCACCAGCGTGCAGGACGAAATCTCGCTCGAGGTCACCCAGACGGTTGACCGGACACGTCCTGTAAAGATGACACGCCTGCGTCTGCGCAACGAGGGCACGGCGGTCCGCCGTCTGCGTCTCTACAATTATGCAGAATGGGTTCTCGGCAACAATCCGCGCAAGACAGGGCCCTTCATCCTGTCGTCGCAGGATGCCGAGACCGGAGCGCTGTTTGCGAGCAACCCCTACAGCATCGACTATTCGCGCCATGTCGCCTTCATGGCGGCCAGCGAAACTGCCGGTAGCATCTCTTCCAGCCGCCGTGAGTTCATCGGTCGGGCCGGTTCTATCCAACTGCCGCAGGCGGTCGTCTCTGGTGCGGTTCTCTCCGGCTCACTCGATCTTGAGGGCGACCCGTGCGCCGCGATGGCCATCGACGTGACGCTGGAGGCTGGCGAACAGCGGGATATCTGCTTCTACATGGGCGATACTGCGTCCACTGAAGAGGCTCGCGCTCTCGTGTCGGCAATCCGGTCGGAGAGCTTCGACGACCTGCTCGAGGCCAGCAAGACTTTCTGGAACGGCTTCACAGGTCGGCTGCAGATCTCAACGCCCGACAAGGCGATGAACAACATGGTCAATGCCTGGCTCCCCTATCAGAGCCTCGGTTGCCGCATCATGGCACGCACCGCCTTCTATCAGGCGAGCGGCGCCTTCGGCTTCCGTGACCAGTTGCAGGATACGCTGGCGTTCCTGACGCACTCGCCGGAGCTTGCCCGCAAGCAGATCCTTAATGCTGCCTCGCGCCAGTTCCACGAAGGCGATGTCCAGCATTGGTGGCTGCCGGGAACAGGCGCCGGCGTCCGGACCCATATCTCGGACGACGTGGTATGGCTCGCCTACGCCATCAACCAGTACTGCACCGTGACCGGTGACCGCGCACTGCTCGACGAGGAACTTGCCTTCGTCGAAGGCGCTTCCCTGACATCGGGGATGCATGATGCCTTCTACAAGCCGGAGATTTCTTCGGACAAGGTCAGCCTCTACGAACATGCAGCGCTGGCCCTCGACCTTGCTATCCGTCGCAAGGGCGGAAACGGCTTGCCGCTGATCCTCGGGGGCGACTGGAACGACGGCATGAACCGCGTCGGCATGCTCGGCCGTGGTGAAAGCACATGGCTTGGCTGGTTCCTGGCGGGTACGCTGACATCCTTCATCCCTTATGCAGAAGCCCGTGGCGACAGCGAGCGCGTTGCACGCTGGTCGGCCCATCTGAGGGAACTGAAGAAGGCGTTGGAAACGGCAGGCTGGGATGGCGGTTACTATCGTCGTGGCTATTTCGATGACGGCACACCGCTCGGTTCGAACGAGAACTTCGAATGCCAGATCGATTCGATTGCCCAATCCTGGAACATTCTGTCAGGCGAAGGCGACCGGGCTCGTGGTGAAAAAGCCATGGATGCCGTTCTCGAGCGGCTGGTGGATGACGACAAGGGCATTATCCGGCTGTTTACACCGGCATTCGCCAAGTCGCCGCGCGATCCCGGCTACATCAGGTCCTATCCGCCGGGAGTTCGCGAAAATGGTGGGCAGTATACCCATGCCGCGACCTGGGTTGTACTGGCGCTGGCTGAAATGGGTCGTGGTGACGATGCGTGGCGTTGCTTCAACCTGCTCAATCCCGTCAACCACGCTCTGGACAAAGCTGCGAGCGACCAATACCGGGTCGAACCCTACGTGGTTGCTGCCGATATCTACGGCGAAGGACAGCTGGCCGGACGTGGCGGCTGGAGCTGGTACACCGGCTCTGCGGGCTGGATGTACCGTGTCGCCATCGAAGGTTTGCTGGGGATCCGTGTCGCCAATGGTCACCTTTACGTGAAGCCCGCCTTACCCTCGGCATGGGACGGCTTTACGGCTGAACTTGATCTTTCAGACACAGAATATCGCATTTCGGTCTCAAAACTGTCCAATGCGGCAGGCTACCTTGTCACTATCAACGGTAAGGAGATCGCCAATCCCGACGAAGGATTCGCGATCGGCCAATAGTCACTCTTTTTTGAACCGACTCGAATTGACGCAGGCGGCCAAAAGGGGGAACCCTTAGGCCGCCTTCGCGTTTCAAGCCCGAACAGGAGAGAACCTGATGGCTCCCAATCTCAGGACAAATCCGTTGGCGACGGGAAAAACAGGCCCGGTTGCGGGCGCCGCAGGGCGCGATACAAGGCTCGACGTGCTGCGAGCACTGGCGTTGATCGCAATCTTCATCAACCACGTACCGGGTCAGATCTTCGAGAACCTGACAACCAAGAATTTTGGTTTCTCCGATTCGGCCGAGGCTTTTGTTCTGATTTCGGGTATCTCCATAGCGCTCGCCTACGGCGGGCGCTTCGTCGTGGGTAACAGGCTGGCGGCTTCCTACAAGGCCGTCCGGCGCGCCGGCACGCTGTATTTGGCTCACATGATCACAACGTTCATGACGATCGGCCTGTTCATCACCGGAGCCTGGCTCTTCAGCCGCCCAGGTCTTCTCTGCGAGATCAACATCCTGCCTGTGCTGACCAACCTCACCGCAGGTATTCCATCGCTTTTGCTATTGGGTCACCAGATCGGATATAACAACATACTGCCGATGTATGGCGCTTTGCTGCTGATGGTACCTGCGATCCTCTGGCTGGAGGCGCTCAGTCCGAAGCTGCTTCTCATGGTCTCGGCTACGGTATGGATGGCCGCCGGTGTCTATCAGATTGCTCCCCACAATTTCCTGCTTCCGGGCTTCTGGTTCCTTAACCCGTTGTCATGGCAGTTCCTGTTTGTCATAGGCATCGTCTGCATGATGCATGTTCGTCGAGGCGGAACGCTGCCGCAGAACCCGGCGCTGTTTGCACTCGCCGCCGCTTACGTCGCGCTTTCTTTTGTCTGGGTAGCCTTCAAGCTCTGGGTCTTGGGCGAATTCCTGGCCTCCACTGGGCTGCCACCGGTCATCATCGGATTCGACAAGACGTTCCTGTCGCTGCCGCGTCTTCTTCACGTGCTGGCCCTGGCCTATCTGGTGATTAACATTCCCGCGATCTCGCGTTGGCTGCGGTTGTCAGCGGACAATCCGCTGACGGTGCTTGGTCGCCACTCACTGAATATCTTTGCTGCCGGCACCATCCTGGCAATGACAGGTCAGGTACTGCTCTACGTTACCAACAACGACCATGTTGTCGGCCCGCTGTTCGTGGTGTTCGGCATCGTTGTGCAGTTCTATTATGCAGACCACCTGGAGACCAAGCGTATCGCGGAGCGTAACCGGTCAAGGGGCATATCGCCCGCCGCGGCAATGGCTCTTCCCGCGCGACGCGATCCGCGTTGATAAAATCAGCCGGCGCGAAACTCCTCGAGCCGGCGTTTTTGCCTTCCATCCGCGTCGAAATTGTCCGGATCGAGCCAGGCTATGTAGGCTTCTCGCAATGCCGGCCATTCCTTGTCGATGATCGAAAACCAAGCCGTGTCTCTGTTTTCGCCCTTCACCACGAGATGCTGGCGAAAAATGCCCTCGAACTGGAAGCCAAATCGCTCTGCGGCCCGCTTTGACGGATCGTTGCGGTTGTTGCACTTCCACTCGTAGCGGCGGTAGCCGAGTTCGTCGAAGATGTAGCTGGCAAAAAGGAAGAACGCCTCGGTGGCTGCCGGCTTGCGGGAAACGAGTGGCCCCCAGTAGATATTGCCGATCTCGATCACACCGGGTGCCGGTTCGATCCGCATCAGAGCCTGGCGCCCTGCGACCTTGCCGCTTGCCTCGTCGATTAATGTGAAAAAGAGTGGATCATTGCTTGTTTCGGCATTGTCGAGCCATGGCTGGAAGGCCGCCCGGTTTTCTGGAGGATAATCCGGTAACCATGCAAATCGACTATCGATGTCTGATACTGCGGAGGCCTCGTACAGCCCGTCGCCATGCTGCACGGCATTCAGGGGTTCCAGGCGGACGTAGCGGCCCTGGAGGATCTTGCGCTCCGGACGCGGGCGCGGCTGCCAGTTTTGTAAATTCTCGGACATGTAGCGCCTCCATCCTAAGCTTAGACTTCAACGACCGATAGCGTCAGCCATCGTAGAAATCAATTTCGTCGTTCAGCGCAGCCAGGTCGCATAGTCCGAAACAAGCAGATGGAGCGGCGCCTCGTCCTCTTCTATCCCGGAAAAGCGCGACACGGCGGGATCGTCGAAGATGTTGTCCGTGGCATCGTCGTTGACAGTCGAGACTTCGGCGACGAACACATCGCCGTCTTCTGCCCAGAAGGCATGCCAGTCGCCAGGCATCAGCGTCACGCTCTCGCCGGGCGCAAGCCTCAGCTTTTCGCCGGGCGTAAGCCTGCGCAACAGGCCGTCGCAGAAAACCTGCGTGCCTTTGGTGCGGTCGCAGCGGCCGTCGGTATCGCCGAACAGTTCGATGACCAGCGTGCCGCCGCCACGATTGATGATGTCCTCGGCTTTCAGCACATGGGTGTGGCTCGGTGTCACCTGGCCGTTGCGGGAAATCATCGCCTTCTCGGCATAGAGCATCCCGCGTCCCTTTTGCAGATCTGCAAACCTGCCATTGCGGGCGGTGAACAGGAAGAGACCGGATCTGGAGAAATCCCCGAGCCCGAAGTCGGTGATATCCCAACCGAGGTTCGCATCGACGATATTGCTGATCTCGGCCTTGCGCGCCTGCATCTCGCTCGGTGACCACTTGGCAAAAGGCGGCAGGATGTAGCCGAACGAGCGCATGAAGGCCTCGGCATCGCGGATGATCCTGTTTATTTCGCTGCGTTTCATCGATGCTGTCATGGTGTGTCTCCGCCTGCGTGGTGATTACTTGACGCCGATGCCGGCCGTCAGGCCGCCGTCGATGCGGTGGTCGGAGCCGGTGATGAACGCCGCCTTGTCGGAGGCGAGGAAGGCCGCCAAGGCTGCCACCTCCTCCGGTTCGCCGATACGACCGAGGGGATGGGCTTCGCCGAAGCGACGGAACGCATCGTCGATATCGGCATCCGGCCCGCCGAACGTCCGGGCTGCGAGTTCGAGAATAGGCGTTCGCACCGACCCCGGACTGATCGAGACGACGCGGATCCGGTCAGCGGCAAAATCCAGTGCCATGGCGCGTGTCATCGCGTGGATTGCACCCTTGGACGCCACATAGGCGGAGACACCCTGTTGACAGGCGTGACCCTGGACGCTGGACAGGTTTACAATCACCCCGCCGCCGCGTTTGCGCATCTCCGGCACGCCAAACTGCGCGGTGAGGTGGATCGAGCCGACATTCACCGCCATGCAGCGCATGAAGGTCTCGAAGGATGTCTCCGTCGCATCGCCATAGGGGTGAACGGCTGCCGCGTTGACGATGATATCGAGGCCGCCGAAGCGGGATACCGTTTCCGTCACGGCGGTGCTTACCATTTCCGGGATGGAGGCATCTGCGGTGAGGACGATGAGCCGCAGCTTTTCGGCGTCTGCCAAGCCTTGCAGTTCCGTATTTGCCGCCGCGTCGATCCCGATGGTTGCGACCGCTGCCCCCTCGCGGGCGAGATGCAGCGCCACGGCGCGGCCAATGCCGGTGGTTCCTGTGACCAGCGCTACCTTGTTAGTAAATTCTGGCATTATCGGCGTCCTTTACGCGGCATGCTGCGATTGGCGGTCGGCGTCGCTCGCGGCGCCTCGGGAATGAATTGGAGACCGGCGTCGAGATGCCGGTCCATATGGTAGGAAAAGGCGATACGGTTGCGATGGCGCAGGGCGGCAACAATGTCCGCATGCTCGCTGACGACGGCTTCCAGCGTCAGCCGTTGCGATTTGCCGGCCATCATCAGGCGCTGGATGACCGGTCGCAACATGCCGTAGGTTTCCGACAGCGTTCGGTTGCCGGCGGCATCGACCAACAGGGTGTGAAACTGGAAATCGCGCTCGGAGGCCTGCTCGGCGTTTTCGGATGTAAGGATGGTCTGGTTGAGCGCGTCCATTTCATCCAGCATTCCGGGCGTCAGGCGTTGCATGAGCGGGTCGAACAGGTTCATTTCGGTCAGCCGGCGATAGCCCTGGATATCGCGAAAGGCATCGACTGACACATCCATCGCGAATGCGAACAGCCGCTGCATGGCGTGCTGGTGTTGGTCGGTGAGAACGGCGCCGATCTTCTGTCGCGATTCGGCGACGCCATAGGCTTTCAGCGTCCGGAATGCTTCGCGCACGGTATTGCGGCTGGAGGCGAACTGCACGGCCAGTTCCGCTTCTCCCGGCAAGATGTCGCCGACGCCCATGCCGCGCTCGCGGATCATCTCGCGGATCTGGCGGACCACGTCGTCGACGGCCGAAGCCCTGCTGCCGTCCTCCATGCTTGTCCCTCACTCCTCGCCGTTAACAAGATTATTATGTTGGGCTTAAAGTCGCAATATGCGATCTCGACTTGTCATTTGAAATATTCTTGCTTTAATTGCCCAACATTACGCGGAGGACGACATGCTGGAAAGTTGGCGCTGGTTCGGGCCGGAAGATCCCGTGAGCCTATCTCACGCACGGCAGGCGGGCGCCCACGGCGTCGTGACGGCCTTGCACCACATCTATGACGGTCGCGTCTGGACGCCGGACGATATCGCGGAGCGGATGGCGCTGGTGAAAAAGGCCGGGATGGTCTGGTCGGTCTGCGAATCCATTCCGGTTAACTCCGCCATCAAGCTGCGCAATCAGAACTGGCGACGTTATGTCGATGCCTGGAAAGAGAGCCTGGCCAATCTCGGCAAGGGCGGCGTTCCCGTTGTCTGCTACAATTTCATGCCGGTCGTCGACTGGACGCGCACGAACCTGCTCTTTCCGACTGAAGCGGGCGGCTTTGCGCTACGCTTCGACATGGTGGATTTTGCCGCTTACGATCTGTTCGTGCTGAGGCGGCGCGGGGCAGAAGACAGCTATGCGGTCGATATCATCGAGGCTGCCCGCCTCCGTCACCAGGCGATGACGGATACTGACATCCTGACGCTCGAGAAGAACATCATTGCCGGTCTGCCGGGTGGGGAGGACAGCCACACCCGCGAAACCATTCGCGGCCAGATCGCGTCCTATGACGACCTTTCCTCGGGTGACATGCGCGCCAATCTGGTCGAGTTCCTGCGGGAGGTGGTGCCGGTCGCGGCGGAAAATGGCGTCAGGCTCGCGATCCATCCCGACGATCCGCCGTTTTCACTGTTCGGGCTGCCGCGCGTCGTCTCGCAGACCGAGGATATCCAGACCCTTCTCGATGCCGTCGATGAACCCGCAAACGGCATCACGCTATGCGCCGGCTCCTACGGCTCGCGCGCCGGCAACGATGTGGTCGGCCTCGCATCCCGTTTCGCCGAGCATATTCATTTCGCCCACTTGCGAAACGTCAGCAAGGAAGCGGACGGGTCCTTCGTCGAATCCGAACATCTCGGCGGCGACGTCAACATGGTGTCGCTGATTTCCGTGCTGCGCGGCGAGGAGCGTCGGCGTCTGGCCACCGGCCGCAGCGACTGCGTCATTCCAATGCGTCCCGACCATGGCCATCTGCTGATCGACGACCAGGAGAAAACCGTCAATCCCGGCTATTCCTGCATCGGTCGGCTGAAGGGACTGGCGGAGCTTCGGGGCGTGATTGCAGCGGTCGACCAATTGCAAGGCGCACCGTCTCCCGTGGCCTAGGCCACGGACTCATTAGTTGAGGCGATCCATATCCTCGTCGCGACAAGCTTGAGGGCGGCCATGTAATTATCAGCGCGCCGGTCGTATCGCGTCGCGAGGCCTCGCATCTGCTTGATACGGTTGAAGAACCGTTCCACGAGATTGCGCTGACGGTAGACCCAGCGGTTGAAGCTGAATGTCTGCTTTCGATTGGCCTTTGCAGGGATATTCGCCCAGCACTTGCGTTGCTTGGCAAAGTTACGAATTGCGTCGGTGTCATATGCCTTGTCGGCGAGGATCGTCGCGCCGGGCCGCAGGTCGCTCAACAGCTTTTCAGCCATCGGTGCATCGGCGGCTTGGCCGGCGGTGAGTTCAAGCCGAACCGGTCTGCCATCTGCATCGACAAGAGCGTGGATCTTTGTCGTCAGGCCGCCGCGCGAACGTCCCATGCAAGGATCGGCAGATCCCCCTTTTTAGCGTTGGCACCATGCTGGTGAACGCGAACACAAGAACTGTCGATCATCACGATGTCTCCATCGTAACGCTTTGAAACGGCGTCCAGAAGACGATCCCAGACGCCCGCCTTGCGCCATCGGGAGAACCGATTGTAAAGCGTCGTGCGCGGGCCATAACGCTCCGGCACATCTCGCCAAGACGAACCAGTCCTGAAACGCCACAGGATGCCGTTGATCACCCGGCGGTCATCGACACGTTCAATTCCACGGCTATTGTTCGGCAAAAGAGGTGCAATGATAGCCCATTCTTCGTCGCTCAATTCATGACGGCGCATGGCAATCTCCTTTCAAGGAGATTGAATCACACACCGTCAATAAGATGAACCCCGTTTATGGGGACACTGCCTAATAGAGAGACCGGACGGCACCGCTTGCCTGACATGCGGTGCCGTTTGCGGCTGGTCAACGCCCCGATGTCGTTCCTGAAACAGGATGGCTCAAGATTGGTGCAATCGGCGATCTGCACTCCGCATCGCCGCACGAATTGGCTTATACAATCCACCACGATCCAGTAATCTGGTGGTTGATTCATCGCCAATCGTGGATACCGTCATGGACAAGAAAACACCCCCTTCCGTTCCGACCCCGCTGCCGGACGACGTGCCTCTGCGCTCGCGCGCCTGGTTCGACAATCCGCAAAATCCGGACATGACGGCCCTCTATCTCGAGCGCTACATGAACTTCGGCCTCAGCCTCGACGAGCTGCAGTCGGGGCGGCCGATTATCGGTATTGCGCAGACTGGCTCGGACCTGTCACCCTGCAACCGCCACCATATCGAGCTCGCCAAGCGCGTCCGCGAGGGCATCCGCGACGCCGGCGGCATCGCCATCGAATTTCCGGTCCATCCGATCCAGGAGACCGGCAAACGACCAACGGCGGGGCTCGACCGCAACCTCTCCTATCTCGGTCTGGTCGAAGTGCTCTATGGCTACCCGCTGGACGGCGTGGTGCTGACAATCGGTTGCGACAAGACGACGCCGGCCTGTCTGATGGCGGCGGCCACGGTCAACATTCCGGCCATCGCGCTCTCCGTCGGTCCGATGCTGAACGGTTGGTTTCGCGGCGAGCGCACGGGCTCCGGCACCATTATCTGGAAGGCACGCGAGCTTCTGGCCAAGGGTGAAATCGATCAGAAGGGGTTTCTGAAGCTCGTTGCTTCCTCGGCGCCGTCGACCGGCTATTGCAACACCATGGGCACAGCGACGACGATGAATTCGCTGGCCGAAGCGCTCGGCATGCAGCTGCCCGGTGCCGCCGCGATCCCGGCTCCCTATCGCGACCGCCAGGAGATCTCCTACGAAACGGGCCTCAGGATCGTCGAGATGGTTCGCGAGGATCTGAAACCGTCGGACATCCTTACCCGCGAAGCCTTCATCAATGCGATCAAGGTGAACTCCGCCATCGGCGGCTCGACGAATGCGCCGATCCATCTGAATGCGCTTGCCCGGCATATCGGCGTGGCGCTCGATATCGACGACTGGCAGACCCACGGCGAGGATGTTCCCCTGCTGGTCAACCTGCAGCCGGCCGGCGAATATCTGGGCGAGGATTATTATCACGCCGGCGGCGTGCCGGCCGTGATGGGCGAGCTTATCAAGCACGGCCTGCTCGACACCCATGCGATGACCGTGAATGGCCGCACTGTCGGCGAGAACTATTCGAATTCCAGGACAGAAGACGAAAAGGTCATCCGCCCATTCGAGCGTCCCTTGAAGGAGCGAGCCGGTTTCCGGGTGTTGCGAGGCAATCTTTTCTCATCGGCGATCATGAAGACCAGCGTCATCTCGCCGGAATTCCGGGCGCACTATCTCTCCAATCCCGAAGACCCGAATGCGTTTACCGGCCGGGCGATCGTCTTTGACGGGCCTGAGGATTATCATGCGCGGATCGACGATCCGGCGCTCGCGATCGACCTCAAGAGCATCCTGTTCATGCGCGGTGCCGGTCCCATCGGCTATCCCGGCGCCGCCGAGGTCGTCAACATGCGGGCGCCCGATTATCTGCTGAAGCAGGGTATCAACTCATTGCCCTGTATCGGTGATGGACGCCAGTCCGGCACGTCAGGCTCGCCGTCGATTCTCAATGCGTCACCGGAAGCCGCAGCCGGCGGTACACTGGCGCTGCTGCGCACCGGCGACATTGTGCGTATCGATCTCAACAAGGGATCGGCCAATATCCTTGTCGACGATGAGGAACTGGCATCAAGGCGTCGGGCGCTTGAGGCTGCCGGTGGCTATGCCTATCCCGAAAGCCAGACGCCGTGGCAGGAAATACAGCGCGCCTATGTCGGCCAGCTGGAAACCGGTGCGGTGCTCGAGCCGGCAGTCAACTACCAGCGTATCGCCCAGACCAAGGGCATTCCGCGCGATAATCACTAAGCATTGCAGCGGGTGGCCACCGCTGTCCGGCACTCATTCGCACAGGCTTTCTTGGCTCGTGGATGCCGTGTCGTACCGAATTCCCAAACCTCTCCCACAAAGGAAACATTCGTGAACAGGTTCAAATTCTTCAGCATGGCGCTCGTCGCCCTGTTGCTTTCCGGTGCTGCCGATGCCGCCGATTTTGCGGTCATGCCGTTGAAGGATGGCGATAGTTTTACCGGCTGCCTGGCGCAGAACATCGATGCCGGGGTAGGCCTGCTCGCCGTCGGCGACAAGGTTGTGCTGTTTGCCAATTCGCCGAAGTTCACCATTGCCAAGGGCGATGAGGTGAAAGGTACGTGGTCTGTGGATGGTGGGGTTCCGACCGACTTCTCCTCGACCGCGGATACCGACGCCACCGCCACCATCGACGTGCCGAACACCACCGAGGCCGTCACGGCGTTCACGACGGGCAAGACGCTCGCGGTCAAGGCCAATACTAACAGCGTCGAGTTTCCGCTCGAGGGTGTCGAGAAGGCGTTCACAGGCCTGACCGAGTGCACGCAGACCCAGAAGGCGCCTGAGTAATTCCGGCCTATCCTCCAAGACGGCTATCGGTGGCCGCCTCGAGCGGCCACTTTTCAAACCGGTGTCTAGCCGATTAGCCGATCGACATCAGGCTGGCATTACCGCCGGCGGCTGTAGTGTTGATGCTGGTCGAGACCTCTTCCAGCAGCCAGTGCAGGCAATAGCTGTCGGGTTTGTCTGACAGCTCCAGGCTCGATGCGGCCTGGACAATGATCAGCGGCCCCGGTAGCTGGGCGATCGCGGTATTAATAGCCCGGATACGCTCCGCCTCGCCTTCGATCAGCGCACCTGCAAACGGCCCCGATGCTGTCCAGTCAGGACTGAAGGAAAACCTGGACGAAACGCTGGCTGGCAAGCCCTCCAGTGCTGCTTCCAACCCGGTCGATGCGTCGATGATGGCGTTGTTACCGGTTGAGAGCACAGCGGAGAGCTGCCGGTAAAGTCCGTCCACTGTCTCCGGCATCAACAGGATCGTTCCGCGTGGATGGAGGGCGTAGAGGTTACGCTCGCCGACCGGGCCGGCAAGCTCCGATATCAGGCCAAGGGCTGACCACAGGCCGCTCTCGCGGGCAGCGCTACCGATGGCCTTGGCGTCTTTTCCATCCAGCCATTTGGCGAAATCGAGCAGCGCCGGATCGGTGTGGACAGAGCTGTGCTGCGGGGGCACTGGCGGTGTCGACACCAGGCGGCCGAGATAGAGCGGACCGCCTGCCTTGGGGCCGGTGCCGGATAGCCCTCTGCCGCCAAACGGCTGCACGCCGACGACAGCGCCGATGATGTTGCGGTTGACGTAGAGATTGCCGGCTTTGACGCGGTTTGTCACATGGGCAATGGTTTCGTCCAGTCGGGTATGCAGACCAAAAGTCAGGCCGTAGCCGGTGGCGTTGATATCGTCGATCAGCCGGTCGAGATCGTCGCGCCGATAGCGCAGCACGTGCAGTACGGGGCCGAAGACTTCCTGCTTCAGGTCCGACAGCTGGCGGAGTTCGATGATCGTCGGCGGAACGAACGTGCCGTTTGCGGTGGCGGCTGTCAGGGCGAGCTGCTCGACTTCGGCGCCGATGCCGCGCATGGCGTCGATATGCGTTTCGATGTTGCTTTTCGCTTCAGCCGTGATCACCGGGCCGATGTCGACAGCCAGGCTATCGGTGCGGCCGATGACGAGCTCGTTGAGGGCGCCCTTCAGCATGTCGAGCACACGGTCAGCCACCTCATCCTGCAGGCAGAGGACGCGCAATGCCGAGCAGCGCTGACCGGCGCTGTCGAAAGCCGAGGCGATGACGTCGGCGACCACCTGTTCGGCAAGGGCCGAACTGTCGACGATCATGGCGTTCTGGCCGCCTGTTTCGGCGATGAAGGGAATTGGCTTGCCATTCTCCGAGAGGCGGTTTGCGAGCTGTGCCTGGATCAGCCGGGCTACATCTGTCGAGCCGGTGAACATGACGCCGGCAATGGCCTCGTTTCCGACCAATGCGGCACCGACCCGGCCGTCGCCGGGCAGCAACTGCAGGGCATCTCCCGGAATGCCTGCCTGATGCAGGATACGCACCGCTTCGGCGGCAATGAGCGGCGTCTCTTCGGCAGGTTTTGCCAGCACCGGATTGCCTGCGACCAGAGCCGCCGCAATCTGACCGGCAAAAATGGCCAATGGAAAATTCCAGGGGCTGATGCAGACGATTGGACCGAGAGCGTGGTGCGCCAGGCCTATTGTACGGTTGGCCTGCTCGGCGTAGTAGCGCAGGAAATCGATTGCTTCCCGCACTTCACCGATGGCGTTCGGCAGGGATTTGCCGGCCTCGCGCATGATCAGTCCCAAAAGGTCCGGCATCCGCTGCTGCAGCAGGTCGGCGGCGCGTAACAGGCACGCGGCACGTTCGGCCGTTGGCGTGGCGCTCCAGGATGCGGTGGCGGCAGTGGCGAGGGTCACGGCCTGCTGCACCTCGGAGTCGGTGGCCTCCTTGACGGTGCCAACGATGTCGCTGTTGTCTGCGGGGTTGCGGACAGGCTGGGCAGGGTTGCCGCTGCCGTGCGCAGGGGCTGCGGTCCATTCGACTTTCGTGCCTTCGCGCAGCACGCTCGACAATTCGGACAACGTGGTTTCGTCTGAGAGATCGAGTCCAGCGGAGTTGCGACGTTCGCCGTAGAGATCGGCAGGGCGCTTGATCTGCTCATGACGGGCGCCGACTGTTGGCATTGCGCGGACGATTTCGACGGGATCGGCCGTCAGTTCGTCGACGGAGATGGCCGGATCGGCGATTCGGTTGACGAAGGAGGAATTGGCTCCGTTTTCGAGCAGCCGTCGGACGAGGTAGGCGAGCAGCGTTTCATGAGTGCCTACAGGAGCGTAGATGCGGCACGGTCGGTCGAGATTGCTGCTGCCGACGACCTCGTCATAGAGCGGCTCGCCCATGCCGTGCAGGCACTGGAATTCATAGTCGCCGACCTTGAAGGCGGGGCCGGCCATGGCGTGGATCGTTGCCAGCGTCTGGGCATTGTGGGTGGCGAACTGGGGGAACACGCGTTCCTGCGATGCCAGCAGCTTTTTCGCGCAGGCGATATAGGAGACGTCTGTGTAGATCTTGCGAGTATAGACCGGGAAATCAGCAAGGCCGTCGACCTGCGCGCGCTTGATTTCAGCATCCCAGTAGGCACCCTTGACGAGACGGACCATGATGCGGTGCTTGGCCCGCTCTGCGAGATCGATGATGAAGTCGAGTACAGCGGGGCAGCGTTTGCCATAGGCCTGGACGACGAAACCCATGCCGTTCCAGCCGGATAGATCGGGATCGAGGCGCAGGGCTTCGAGCAGGTCGAGCGACAGTTCGAGGCGATCGGCCTCCTCCGCGTCGATGTTGAGGCCGATATCGTAGCCTTTTGCAATGAGAGCCAGCTTTTTGACGGCCGGCAGCAGTTCGGTCATGACGCGGGTGCTCTGGGCGCGCGAATAGCGCGGGTGCAGGGCTGACAGCTTTATGGAGATGCCCGGGCCGCTATAAATGCCGCGGCCGGCGGATGCCTTGCCGATGGCATGGATGGCATTTTCGTAGTCGGCAAAATAGCGTTTCGCATCGGCTGCCGTCGTCGCGGCTTCTCCCAGCATGTCGTAGGAATAGCCGAAACCTCTGGCTTCCAGCGCACGCGAGCGCCGCAGCGCCTCGTCGATGGTTTCGCCGGTGACGAACTGCTCGCCCATCATCCGCATGGCCATGTCGACGCCGCGGCGGATCACCGGTTCGCCGGCCCGGGCGATCAGCCGCGTGAGCGCCGCAGACAGGCCGGGATCGTTGACGGTCGAAGTCAGCTTGCCGGTGACGACGAGGCCCCAGGTGGCGGCATTGACGAAGAGCGAGCGACCGCCGCCGATATGCGAGCGCCAATCGCCATTGGCGATCTTGTCGCGGATCAGTGCGTCACGCGTCGCAGTATCCGGAATGCGCAGCAGGGCCTCTGCAAGGCACATGAGAGCCACGCCCTCCTGGCTGGAGAGCGAATATTCATGCACCAGTCCCTCTACGCCGGAGCCTTTATGTTTGGCGCGCAGGGCGACGATCAGCTTGGTGGCAGTCTGGCGTGCGGTGGCGCGGATATCTTCGGGCAGCGTTGCCGCTTCCACCAGTCGCGGTACGCATTCCGCTTCCGGAAGGCGATAGGCGGCGGTGATCGCCTTGCGCAGGGGTGCGGGCGGAAAAACGGGTGGGGCAAAATCCGCAAATATCGGCGTGCTGCCAGCGGTTTCGACGGTCTTCTCGGGAACGGCTGTCTGCATCGCGGTCATCCCTGCCAAATGCGTGATTTCACGTGAATCGTTTATAGCATTGTGGCCGAAGTCGATCTGCCCTTATAGTTGGCCCTGATGTTGCAGTTTCTCCGATTAGTTATGCTTTTATGGTGAAATCGATGCCTGATGAGGCCAATAGCGGTGAAATCGATCATCTTGATCGAAAAATCATGGATGCACTTGTCGAAGACGGGCGGATGACGATCACCGACCTGTCGAAAAGGGTGGGTCTTTCGAAAACACCCTGCCAGGTGCGACTGAAACGGCTGATGGAAGACGGCTATATTCTTGGCTTCCATGCCAGGCTCGATCCGCAGAAACTTGGCCTCGATCACATCGCTTTCGCCGAAGTGAAGCTGTCCGATACGCGCGAGAAGGCGTTGGAGGAATTCAACAGCCGGGTCGCGAAGATCAAGGAAGTCGAGGAGTGCCATATGATTGCCGGCCAGTTCGACTATCTGCTGAAGGTCCGCACGTCGGACGTCAGGAAATACCGGCAGGTGCTCGGCGAGAAGATTTCCAGCCTGCCGCATGTCGCGAGTACATCGACCTTCGTTGTGATGCAGGCGATCAAGGAGAGCGGCATCTGATGCGCTCGCTTTCCTCAACCTATGGCGATGAGCAGGCCTTCACCGGATGTCTCGACGACAATATCCGCCATCATTGCGCCCGACAGATCCAGCGTGTCGTGTCGCTGCAGCGCGATCTCTTCCAGTCCGACACGGAATGCCATCGGCGCCAGCGCAAACAGAAACGAGGTCTGAGACATCGCTTCCGATTGCGGCAGGTCGCAGGCCTCGATCCTTTTGACAGAATGCGCAATCCCGCGTCTCGCCATCACATTCAGATCGGCGATCGGGCCATCCCGCAGGCGACCGGAGGTCACGGCGTCGCCCGGAAAACCATAGGGCGCGGTGTTTTGGTCGAGCATCGCCGGCGCGCGGCCCTCGACCGAAAGCTCCATGGCATCGCCGTCGATAACCGTGAGGATGCGGTCTATCCCCGGAAAGCGTGAGAAAGGGCCGTCGGAGGCGACGGTTGCCATGCTGATCCGCCAGTCGAAATCGGCGTTCTGCACAGCCGATGCCATGACCGCGATTTCCAGCGTTTCCCCGCCGCCGTTTTTCCAGGGCATCCGCTTGTAGTCGTTGAGACGAAGGACGATCATGCTGGTCCCTTGGTTCGGTTTATCGGCTAATGTCTATAAGATTGTAGGGCGCCTACGCTGTTGCACTCAACGGGCGGAAGACACCTGCGAACTGATAGCGGTCGCCGGGATGAATGATTTCAGCAAACGTCACGGTGCGGCCGCTCTGCCATGTCTGGCGGGATAGCACGAGGCAGGGCTCTCCCTTCTGCATATCGAGAGTTTTTGCCGTGCTGCCGTCCGCGGCAACTGCCCTGATGACGTGCCGGGCCTCCGACCACGGAACCTGCTCCAGCAGCCAACTGCCGGGCGGCTTAGTCTCGAATGTCTCGAAGCGCGCGCGCGGCACAGTGTCCAGCATGATAACCCGGTGCTCGATAGCATGCGGCTTGTGGTCGACGATGTGAAGGCAGGTGAGCCGCAACAGTTCCTTGCCGGCCTCCTCGCCGAGTTTCAGGGCCTCCGACGGGCCAAGGCGCTCGATCTTGCTCGACAGGATCCGGAATGTGTAGTCGTGCCCGGCAGTCCGGGCGTCCGCGCCGATGTCCTGGATCTCCATCACGGTCCGGTCGATCTGCGGCGGTGCGACGAAGGAACCGGCGCGGCGCTTGCGCAGGATCATGCCGCGGTCGGCAAGAGCCGTGAGCGCCTTGTTGACGGTCATCCGGGAGCAACCGTACTCCCGTTCCAGCTCGTGTTCGAACGGGATGCGCTGGCCCGGCTGCCAGGTGCCGTCCATGATCTTGGTCTCGATGTCGTCGTAAATGCTCTGATGGATGGACTTCAATACAATCCCCGGTCCGCAGTGCAGCGATCGCCGTGCGCGACCGATGCTCGTGCCGCTATCGAACGCAAGCGGCGTCACCTCTGTTCGGTTTGTATATGCTTTTGAAAAAAACTCCACATTTTAGCAGAGCTGCGATTTGCCATATCGCTGCCGCGAAAAATCTGCCAAAAGCCACCCGTCCGAAAGGGCAGGGCGCGATCGCTATCAGCTTTAGGGTAGGATCGGGCGGGTAGATTGACGTCTCTCCTGCTGCTGCGAAACGACGTGGCCGTCCCTAAAAGCTCTCCGAATTCAAAGTTTCCCCATCAGCCGATCTTGAGATCGATCGGCTCCTGCAGGTGGCGCGCGACATAATCCTGGATCTGGCGAACGATCTGGGCGGCGTGATCGATGGCCAGCCTGTCGGCGCGCTCGACATCGCCCGTCTCGATGGCGGCAATCATTTCCTCGTGTTCATCGACATACTGGCGGGGCAGACGATCGTCGAAGGTGGAATAATAAAGCCTGAGGATGCGCCGGCCCTCGTCGAGCAGCCGGGCAAAGAAATTGGTGTAGTAGGCATTCCCGCCGAGTTCGGCGATCGCCACGTGAAATTCCCGATTTGCCTCGATCATCGCAAAGGCGTCGCGCGCCTCGACGGCCGCGGCGAACTGGTTCTGGTGGGCACGGATTTTCGCCATGGCTGCAGGTTTGCCACGCAGCGCAGCCCCACGGGTAGTCACGCGGTACATCAGCGCCAGCGCTTCGAAATAGGTCGGCAGCGTTGCAAAATCTATGGTGGCGACGATGGTGTTACGGTTCGGCAGCGTCGTGACAAAGCCATCGGCTGCCAGGCGCAGAAGCGCTTCGCGGATGGGTGTGCGCGACATCTTGAAACGCTCGGATAATCGCACCTCATCCAGCGGACTGCCGGGCGCCAGCACCATCGCGAGGATTTCTCCGCGCAACGCGGCGTATACGCTCTGCGTGCCGGAACCGCGCACGCGCGCTGTTTCCTCGCTGTCGTCTGTCTCGGTCTTTGCCATCAAGGCCTCGATTTTATGTTCAGGGTCCGCACCGACATATAGCGGGCAACTGATCGCAATGCCAATTGCCTCGACTGATCATGCCTGATTTCGACAGTTGCTGTAGTGTGGCGACCGAGGCTTCGAGAATTGCTCGGTTACGGGCAAAATGAGTCGAATTTTTCACAGGAAGCATGTTGGAGAGAACGCCCCCCTTTGTCGGGGCTGTCATCGACCCTATGATCGCGCAGCGGCGCCATCCGGCAGCCGTGTTCGTTGCGCGGAGGGATGTCATGGGGTCTGAAATTGTTCAGCAAAAGGGACTGGTGGCTTGTCGATGACGACTGGAAAGAAGCATATCGTCCTCAATGCCTTCACCATGAACTCGGTGGGCCATATCAACCACGGCCTGTGGACCCATCCCCGTGACCGGTCCGTCGAGTATAAGACGCTGGACCATTGGACATCGCTCGCCAAGACCCTGGAGCGCGGCCTGTTCGATTGTGTCTTCCTTGCCGATATCCTCGGCGTCTATGATGTCTACGATAGCTCTGTGGATCTGACGCTGCGCGAAGCGATCCAACTGCCGCTCAACGATCCTTCGCTGCTGATATCCGGCATGGCTGCGGTCACCAAGCATCTGGGCTTCGGGGTGACGGTCAACGTCAATGCCGAGGCCCCGTATCTCTTCGCGCGCCGCATGTCGACGCTCGACCATCTGACCGGCGGGCGGATCGGCTGGAATATCGTCACCGGTTATCTCGACAGCGCCGCGCGGGCGCTCGGCCAGAACGCTCAAGCTGCCCACGACTCACGCTACGACAGCGCGGACGACTACCTCGAGGTACTCTACAAGCTCTGGGAAGGCAGCTGGGCCGACGACGCGGTCCGGGCAGACCGCGAAGCCCGCATCTATGCCGACCCGTCAAAGGTGCGTGCCGTCAGCCATGACGGGCCTTTCTACCAGATGAGCGGCTATCATCTCAGCGAGCCGTCGATCCAGCGGACGCCTGTCATTTATCAGGCAGGGACTTCGGGGCGAGGGCGGCAATTTGCGATCCGTCATGCCGAATGCGTTTTCATCACCGCGACCGACAAGGCGGCAGCACGCAAGACGTCGCGCCTGCTGCGAGAGGAACTGGTGGCAGCCGGGCGACGCGCCAACGACATCAAGATCCTTGTCGGCATCACGGTGGTTGCCGACCGCACATCGAAGGCGGCTCAGGAAAAATATGCGGACTATCTGCGCTATGCCAACCCGGAGGCCGGTCTGGCGCATTTTTCGGCAAGCACCGGCGTCGATTTTTCCCGCTACGGGCTGGACGAAACCATTGCCTATGGCGGCCCGTCCAATGCCAGCCAATCTGCAGCGCAGGTCGCCCAGCAACGCGGCTGGACGAGACGGCAGTTGCTCGCTGAAATGACAATTGGCGGACGCTATCCGACCATCGTCGGTGATGGCTCGGAGGTTGCCGACGAGCTCCAGGACTGGATCGTCGAAGGTGAGATCGACGGCTTCAACCTGACGCGGACGGTGATGCCGGAGAGCTACGAGGACTTCATCGAATACGTGGTGCCGGCGCTGCAGGATCGCGGCATCTACAAGACGGAATATGCGGAGGGATCGTTGCGAAACCGACTATTCGGCGAGGGCAACCGCCTTCCATCGCGGCACGCGGGGGCGTCTTTTCGAAGCCTGTAATCAGTAAACCGAGATGCAAAAAAGGCCGCAGGGAGATCATCCTTCCGGCCTTTTCTATTTTGTTTGATCTTAAGCCCTAGGCGGCTTCGTGAGTGGTGTGTGCCTTGCGGACTTCTTCGTCCGTGAGGATGCCGCTGGCCCGCAGCAGGGCTGCGAAGCGGCCGTTGCTCTTGCTCAGATCGTCGAAGCTGCCGTTTTCCACGACCCGGCCATTTTCCAGGAAGAGGACGATATCGGCTTCGCGGACAGTCGAAAGACGGTGGGCGATGATGAACGTCGTGCGGTTCTGGCGCAGGTTGTCGATGGCCGCCTTGACGCGGTTTTCAGTTTCAACATCCAGCGCGCTGGTTGCTTCGTCGAGGACCAGGATCGGGGCGTCCTTGAGGATGGCGCGGGCGATGGCAATCCGCTGGCGTTCGCCGCCGGAGAGCTTGTTGCCGCGTTCGCCCACCCGGGTGTCGTAGCCATCATCGCGTGTCTCGATGAAGTCGGCAGCGGCAGCAGCATTGGCAGCTTCCATGACCTGCTCGATCGTCGCATCTTCACGGCCTAGGCGGATGTTGTCGCTGATCGAGCGGTTCAGCAGACCGGCATCCTGGAAGACCGTGGCAATGCTGCGGCGCAGCGACTTGCGGGTGACCTTCGAGATATCCGTACCATCGACGAGGATCTGGCCGACCTGCGGGTCGAAGACGCGCTGGAGCAGGTTGACGAGCGTCGTCTTGCCGGCGCCGGTCGGGCCGACGATTGCGACCGTCTGGCCAGCCTTGACCGTGAAGTTGACGTCGTGCAGACCCTGCGAGCTTTCGCCACCGAAGCCGAACGAGACGTTGCGGAACTCGACATCGCCCTTGACGTCCTTGATCTCGGCCAGGCCGGCTGGCTCTTCACGCTCACGAACGGAGTCTTCCAAGGCGTAGAAGTCAACCAGTTTGGCACGGGCTTCGAAAATCTGGGTGGCGAACATGCGCATCTGGTCGAGACGGCCGATCAAGAGGTTGGCAAAGCCGATGAAGGCAATGACGTCGCCGACGCGCAGGCTACCGGCCTGGACCAGGGTGGTGCCGATGATCAGGATGATCATCATGGCAATGGTCGAGGCCATGCGGTTCAGGGCGCTGGCAAGTGCCCACCAGTCGAGAACAGGATACTGCGCAGCCAGCAGGCGATCAGCAAATGCCTTCAGCGAGCGGGTTTCAGCTTCGATGCGGTTGTAGCTGTGCAGCACGGAGACGTTGCTGATCGAGTCACTGACATGCGAAAATACCGTGTGATAGTGATCTTCGACAGAAGCCTGACCATCCTTGGTGCGGCTCATGACGACACGGCCGATCAGCCAGTATGCAACGCCGAGCACGCCGAGCACAGCTGACAGACGGACGTCCATCGAGATGGCGGTCGGGATTAGAAGGGCAAGCGCGACGACCGTCGACAAATGGTTGCGCATGAATTCCAGCCACAGGCCGAACAGCGTTTCGCAAGCACGCAGCAGAGTATGCAGCGCAGCGGACGTGCCGTTCTTGCTGTGCCAGGACAGCGGCATAGAAATGATGCGGCCAAAGGCTTCGGTCAGCAGCGTGGCGCGGCGGCCATGCGCCAGGCGGTCGGCTTCACGCGCCACCACCACAAAGGCGATCGTGTTAAATACGGCAAAGGCGCCCCACATGATGAGGATCGGCTGCACCGGCGCCTTGGAAGACATGGCATCGATGATCTTGCCGAACAGGATTGGCTCAACGATGGTGATTGCGGCAAGCACGATGTTTGCGAGCACGACAAAAGAAACGCGGAGCCGGTAGGCGGCAAGATATTGCAAAGCTCTTGCGTAAACTCTTAAAAGCGACACGTCGATACCTCTTGTGCATCTGCGAATTCCGATGTTGCCAGCTTTACGATTTGCTACCTGAACCGGCGATTAACGAATCCCGACAAGGCGTTATCGGCACCATTTTCGTCGCTCAGGACCGGTCTGCGGGCACCGATAGGCCGCTCCCCCGAGGTCCTCCAATCCGGTCAGTCTCGCTGTTTTGCAGGCCCTCTCGCGCTGCATAACTTACCTTTGATCAATACGCGAAAATTCGCGGGTGACGCCTCCCGCATTTCCTGCAAAAATGAGGGGGTTAACTGCATGGGCTAAGTGTTGTTACCGCGCCTGACGATGGCGGCGCGGCTGCCGCACCCGGGCGCCAGGGGGTATTTGTGAATATTAATTGCCTACTTCAATTATTGGTTATTTTCGAGGAGTGCCGCACTGTCGAAGCCGTCGTTGCCGAACTGGAACGCGTGGTTCATTCTTACAAATTCGATTATTACGGCTTGCTTAAACAGCCAAAACCAAGCGCCGACCCTATGAGCCTCGTACTTGCCGGCAAGTGGCCAGATAAATGGGCGCCGCTCTACATCGCTAAGAAATACGTCTTGATCGACCCAACCGTCCGCTATCTGGCGCGCGCCCAGCGCCCCTTTCGCTGGCGCGATACCATTGCCGTGTTTCGTGCAGATCCGCATCGCCGGCGGATGGAGCAGATGATGATGGACGCCCGGAACCACGGGATGCTGGACGGCTACATCTTTCCCATCCATGGGCGCAACGGCCTGCTTGGCACCATGACGCTGGGCGGCGACGTCATTGATCTTTCGCCGATCGAGGTCAGCCTTTTCAATGCCGTCGCTTCGAAGGCTTTCTGGAAAATTCTCGAGTTGAGGAACGAGGCCGAAGCGCTCGAGCGAGGCCTGGAGGTCGATATACAGATGACCCGGCGGGAAATGGAAATTCTCAACTATCTCGCAGAAGGTCTGACCTCGATGGAGATCAGCAAGCTGCTCAAGATTTCCAATCATACTGTCGATTGGTACATGAACGGCATCCAGGACAAGATGAAGGCCAAAAACCGCCAGAACATAGTCGCTTTAGCTTTCCGCTATGGCTTAATCGTCTAATCAAGAAATTTGATTTGCAGGCTCGCGGGGAAATTGAACTTCTTGTGACAAGGCGCTAAGAATTTTCTTCGCGGGTGCAACATACTCGTTTCGACCCTGAGGAGATCGCCTTGCCCATTTCCAAAATCCTGGTTGCCAACCGTTCCGAGATCGCGATCCGCGTATTCCGCGCCGCCAACGAACTGGGCATTAAGACGGTGGCCATCTGGGCGGAGGAGGACAAGCTCGCGCTGCATCGCTTCAAGGCCGACGAGAGCTACCAGGTCGGCCGCGGCCCGCACCTCGCACGTGATCTTGGCCCCATCGAAAGCTACCTGTCGATCGAGGAAATCATCCGCGTCGCCAAGATGTCGGGTGCTGATGCGATCCATCCAGGCTACGGCCTACTGTCGGAAAGCCCGGAATTCGTCGACGCCTGTAAAGAAGCCGGTATCATCTTCATCGGTCCGACAGGCGACACCATGCGGCGCCTCGGCAACAAGGTCGCTGCCCGTAACCTCGCCATCGAGATCGGCGTGCCCGTCGTGCCGGCGACCGCGCCGCTGCCCGAAGACATGGCCGAAGTTGCACGGATGGCGGACAGCATCGGTTATCCGATCATGCTCAAGGCTTCATGGGGCGGCGGCGGGCGTGGCATGCGCACCATTCGCGACCCGAAGGATCTGACCAAGGAAGTTACCGAGGCTAAGCGCGAGGCGATGGCCGCATTCGGCAAGGACGAGGTCTATCTCGAAAAGCTGGTCGAGCGCGCACGCCATGTCGAAAGCCAGATCCTTGGCGACACCCATGGAAATGCGGTGCATCTGTTCGAGCGCGACTGCTCGGTGCAGCGGCGCAACCAGAAAGTCGTCGAACGCGCTCCGGCCCCTTACCTTACCGAGGAGCAGCGCCAGGAGCTGGCTACCTATTCGCTGAAGATTGCCAACGCCACCGGCTATGTCGGCGCCGGTACGGTCGAATATCTGATGGATATGGACACGGGCAAATTCTACTTCATCGAAGTCAATCCGCGCATTCAGGTCGAGCACACCGTTACCGAAGTCGTTACCGGCATCGATATCGTCAAGGCGCAGATCCACATCCTCGACGGCTTTGCCATCGGCACGCCGGGCTCTGGCGTTCCGGCGCAAAAGGACATCCGGCTGAACGGCCATGCCCTGCAGTGCCGGATCACGACGGAAGATCCCGAGCACAACTTCATCCCGGATTACGGTCGCATAACCGCCTACCGGCAGGCATCCGGCTTCGGCATTCGTCTCGACGGCGGCACGGCCTATGCCGGCGGCGTCGTTACACGATTCTACGATCCGCTGCTGGAAAAGGTCACCGCCTGGGCGCC
>NZ_CP117255.1:2670000-2767500 GCF_003240565.2 Rhizobium tumorigenes | reverse complement strand
TGTGAAGGGAGACCCGTGAGGGCTCCTGGAGGTATCGGAAGTGCGAATGTTGACATGAGTAACGATAAAGGGGGTGAGAGACCCCCTCGCCGAAAGACCAAGGGTTCCTGCTTAAAGTTAATCTGAGCAGGGTTAGCCGGCCCCTAAGACGAGGCGGACACGCGTAGTCGATGGGAACCACGTTAATAATCGTGGGCCTGGTGGTAGTGACGGATTGCGTAACTTGTACGATCTTATTGGATTGATTGTGCAGGGAAGCGGTTCCAGGAAATAGCTCCACCGTATAGACCGTACCCGAAACCGACACAGGTGGTCAGGTAGAGCATACCAAGGCGCTTGAGAGAACTATGTTGAAGGAACTCGGCAAATTGCACGCGTAACTTCGGAAGAAGCGTGGCCCCACTCGAGGCAACTCTTGTGGGGTGGCACAGACCAGGGGGTAGCGACTGTTTACCAAAAACACAGGGCTCTGCGAAGTCGCAAGACGACGTATAGGGTCTGACGCCTGCCCGGTGCTGGAAGGTTAAAGGGAGGGGTGCAAGCTCTGAACTGAAGCCCCAGTAAACGGCGGCCGTAACTATAACGGTCCTAAGGTAGCGAAATTCCTTGTCGGGTAAGTTCCGACCTGCACGAATGGCGTAACGACTTCCCCGCTGTCTCCAACATAGACTCAGTGAAATTGAATTCCCCGTGAAGATGCGGGGTTCCTGCGGTCAGACGGAAAGACCCCGTGCACCTTTACTATAGCTTTACACTGGCATTCGTGTCGGCATGTGTAGGATAGGTGGTAGGCTTTGAAGCAGGGACGCCAGTTTCTGTGGAGCCATCCTTGAAATACCACCCTTATCGTCATGGATGTCTAACCGCGGTCCGTTATCCGGATCCGGGACAGTGTATGGTGGGTAGTTTGACTGGGGCGGTCGCCTCCGAAAGAGTAACGGAGGCGCGCGATGGTGGGCTCAGACCGGTCGGAAATCGGTCGTCGAGTGCAATGGCATAAGCCCGCCTGACTGCGAGACTGACAAGTCGAGCAGAGACGAAAGTCGGTCATAGTGATCCGGTGGTCCCGCGTGGAAGGGCCATCGCTCAACGGATAAAAGGTACGCCGGGGATAACAGGCTGATGACCCCCAAGAGTCCATATCGACGGGGTTGTTTGGCACCTCGATGTCGGCTCATCGCATCCTGGGGCTGGAGCAGGTCCCAAGGGTTTGGCTGTTCGCCAATTAAAGCGGTACGTGAGCTGGGTTCAGAACGTCGTGAGACAGTTCGGTCCCTATCTGCCGTGGGTGTAGGAATATTGACAGGATCTGTCCCTAGTACGAGAGGACCGGGATGGACATATCTCTGGTGGACCTGTTGTCCTGCCAAGGGCATAGCAGGGTAGCTAAATATGGAATGGATAACCGCTGAAAGCATCTAAGCGGGAAACCAACCTGAAAACGAGTGTTCCCTATCAGAGCCGTGGAAGACGACCACGTTGATAGGCCGGGTGTGGACGTGCAGCAATGCATGAAGCTTACCGGTACTAATAGCTCGACTGGCTTGATCGTTCTCATTGCTTGTGCTCATCTCAGGGCAAGTGCAAAGCACTTGTCCCGACAGAGCGAAAGCGTAGCTTTTGCGTACAACCCGGCAACCGCTTCGCGGTTGTCCGGACCGACGCCAAACGTGTTCACATAAACTCAAGAAAAGCAGGGCATAGCCCTGCACCAGCTTCTCAAATGTTGCGCTTTGCCGACCTGGTGGTCATGGCGGGGCACCTGCACCCGTTCCCATTCCGAACACGGCCGTGAAATGCCCCTGCGCCTATGGTACTCCGTCTTAAGACGCGGGAGAGTCGGTCGCTGCCAGGTCTGCAAAACGCAACATAATTCTCATTCACAATCGCATAACCACACAACGTCGTTCCAAAAACCAACAATCAATACCGTTTGCATAACGCAAACAGACAACGGCAAATGCCAACGTCACATTCCGCGGGGTGGAGCAGCCCGGTAGCTCGTCAGGCTCATAACCTGAAGGCCGCAGGTTCAAATCCTGCCCCCGCAACCAAACCAATCAAACATAAACCAGCCCAGCACCACCAAGCCCGCAGTCATAACGACCGCGGGTCATCTTGCGTTCGGGGTGCCGCGTCACATCAGGGCCTGGCGATTTGTCAGCCGTTGGGATCCGGTATTCGCAACCCAAATCTCTCAAGGCATGCATTACGGCGATATCAACAGGCCCGCGTCATAACGAACGCGGGCCGTTTGACGTTCGGGCTACTCCGTTACATCTGATGAACATCGTGGCGATGACGTCTCCTGTCGTTCGGCGGAGTTGACCGTGAAAGGTTTCAGTTTGCGCGTCGCAGCTGAGCAGGTCGAAAAAGACGGTTTCGTTTGTTTCGATGTTGCCTAGAAAGAAAACTTCGCAATGCGTCGTTGGCGGCTTGTCCGGAAAGAAAGTCTCAAGTGCCCGCTCCGCCACCGCCTGCAATTCTGCAAAGTAGAAAAGGCCCGCGCCGTTGAATTCCTGCGACGGGCTGGGCGTGAAGCCGAACGTCTGCAGCGGTTTCGCCGCGATGACGGGCAGGCCCCAGTGTCGGTCGAGCCGGCGGTTACGTAGATCGCTGGCAGTTTTTGAAAGCTGGCTGGGTTTGTAGATCTCCGGTCTGGGTATGCTCACCGCGACACGGGCGATGGAGCGATTGCAGCCCTGGGTTCGCCGATGCACGAAGGTGGAAATCAGTTCGGCACCTCCGATGTATCTGCCCTTGACGGAGAGTTCGTGGGTCGTCGAGGTCTGCGTCATCGAGACTGCTGACAGCTTTGAGCGTATCGTCAGGATGTCGTTTGCCTTCACATCGCCGAACCCCTCGGCGTTCAGCGAGGTGGCGCAGATGGCGGCGTAGGCTTCGTTTCCTTCGGCTGTTCGGAAATCGGCATTCTCCATGTCCAGTTCGCGCGCCAGCATCAGCCAGTGGCGATGGCCGAGTTCCTTCATCAGCCAGGTTTCCGACAGACTGTGCGGTGTCATGTGCGGCATGCCGACGAGGAGATGCGGATAGAGGGCGCGGTCCACGAGGTCACGCGAAGAGGGGTCCCGAAACCCGGGAGGCCGCAAGGCAATGTTCATCGGTCAGCCACTCGCCGCTTGCTTCAACGGGCTATCCACCAGATCGAGATGGCTTGCCAAATGACCGACGACATACTCGGCATCGCGGCCGACGGCGAGGAAGCGGCCGGAGCCCCAGGTCCAGAGCCAGGGAAGGCCGAGAATGTAGACGCCATCAATGCCCGTGACGCCGCGTTGCTGCACGGGATAGCCCGTACCGTCGAAGATCGGCAGGCCGACATAGGACCAGTCGGGGGTAAATCCGGTCGCCCAGATGACGCAGGTGACGCCCTCGGCCTCGAGATCGAGTTCTCCCGGTTCGGCGTCGGGCTCCCACAGGGGAACATAAGGGCTGCCGTCTGCGGCTTCGATGCCCTTTTCAGCGATGTGGCGATCGATCAGGGCGTTGATGCCATTGTAGACGCGGTCGGCGTTGTCGAGGTTGGCCTTGAGATCTGTCTCGAACAGCATTTTTCCGTCCGAGACGCCGGTCATCCGCCCGTAAAGCGACATTCCTTCGAGGGCGAAGCCGTCCGCGTCTGCCTCGGCGGCCCGATCCGTCGGGATACGCTGAAAGGCGCGCTGGAATTCATGGGGTATGCGCTCGAAGGTTCGCCCCAAACGGCCGGCGCTTTCTTCTGACCGACTTGCCGGCCGCAGCGCCGCAAGCCTGAGCTTGGGGTTCCTGGCTATAATGCATCCCCGATATGCGTTTTACGCGCGTGCGAGCTGCCTTGCCGTCCAGCGGAACCCGCCTAGGTTATTTTGAAACCAGACAGGAGAGTTCGATGTCAAGAACGGTGGCCGATTACATCGCAGAGGCCCTCCAGCAGCAGGTGGTAAAG
This sequence comes from Rhizobium tumorigenes, assembly GCF_003240565.2. Lineage (NCBI taxonomy): Bacteria > Pseudomonadati > Pseudomonadota > Alphaproteobacteria > Hyphomicrobiales > Rhizobiaceae > Arminella > Arminella tumorigenes. The sequence continues at coordinate 2,763,554 of NZ_CP117255.1, read as the reverse complement.
CGCATCTACGGCGTTGTCGGCGATTCCTTGAACGGCTTCACCGATTCTCTCAGGCGCCTGAAGACGATCGACTGGGTGCACGTCCGTCACGAGGAAGGTGCCGCATTCGCAGCTGGTGCTGAGGCGCATCTGACTGGCGAACTCGCCGTTTGCGCAGGCAGCTGCGGCCCCGGCAATTTGCACCTGATAAACGGCCTTTTCGACTGCCACCGCAGCGGGGTGCCGGTGCTCGCAATTGCAGCGCATATCCCGAGCTCGGAAATCGGTATCGATTACTTCCAGGCAACGCATCCCGAGCATCTGTTCAAGGAATGCAGCCACTATGTCGAGCTGGTATCGAATCCCGACCAGCTTCCGCAGATCCTTGCCCGGGCGATGAGGGTGGCGGTTGGCAGGAAAGGCGTGGCAGTCGTCGTCATTCCGGGCGACGTCGCCCTGAAGCAGACCAAGGCAGTCGTGCCGGCGTGGCTCACGCCGAAGATGCCGAAGGTGATCCCTGACGCATCGGAGGTCGCCAAGCTGGTGGAAATCCTGAATTCCTCGAAAAAGGTGGCTTTGATGTGCAGCGCGGGGTGCGCCGGGCTGCATGACGAGGTCGTCGAGCTTGCAGCCCGGCTGAAAGCTCCGATCATCCACTCGCTTCGCGGCAAGGAATATCTGGAGTATGATAACCCCTACGATGTCGGCATGACCGGCCTCGTCGGCTTCTCCTCGGGCTACGCTGCCATGAAGGAATGCGATGCATTGCTTCTGCTCGGCACCGACTTTCCCTACCGGCAGTTCTACCCCGAAAAAGCGCTGATCGCGCAGGTCGATGTCCGGCCGGAAGCGCTCGGCAACCGCTGCAGGCTGGATGTCGGCATATTGGGCGATGTGGGGTCGACGTTGAAGCTGCTGATGCCCCATCTGACGGAAAAGACTGACCACCGTTTTCTCGACAATGCGCTTGCGCACTACGCGAAGGCGCGCAAGGAACTCGATGCGCTGGCGGTGCCCGATCCGGAAAGCGGCGCAATCCATCCGCAATATCTGACGCGGTTGGTCAGCGAACTGGCGGCTGAGGACGCCATCTTTACGTGTGACGTGGGAACCCCGATCGCCTGGACGGCTCGCTATCTCAAGATGAACGGCAAGCGCCGGCTGGTCGGTTCCTTCAATCACGGCTCGATGGCAAACGCCCTGCTGCATTCCATCGGGGCCCAGTCCGCATTCCCCGAACGCCAGGTGATATCTATGTCGGGGGATGGCGGTTTCACCATGATGATGGGCGACTTCATCACCCTTACCCAGATGCAGCTGCCGGTCAAAGTCATCGTCCTCAACAACGGTACGCTCGGCTTTGTCGAGATGGAAATGAAGGCGGGCGGGTTCCTCGATGTAGGCTGTGACCTGAAGAACCCCAACTTTGCGGCGATGGCTGAAGCCATGGGCATAAGGGGTATCCGCGTGGAGAGGCCGCAGGATCTGGAAGCAGCGTTGCGGGAGGCGCTCGCCCATGACGGTCCCGTGCTCGTCGACGTCGTCAGCGCCCGGCAGGAACTGGTGATGCCACCGAAGACAACGTTCGGAGAAGCCTTCAATTTCGGCCTCTTCATGATGGCTGCGGTGCTTGACGGAAGGGCGAACCAGCTCGTGGACCTTGCCAAGGCTAACCTGAAACGATGACTGCCCCGGGTGCGCCTGCCGCGGACTATGCCGCCTTACGAGGGAGACTGCGGCGGCCTGGTGAAAGCGCTGCGCTCCGGTGTCGGTGAGGCACCGGCTCTCTTTTTTGCAGATACAGGCGCGTACCCATGACGGCGCCCTGCGTTTGTAATGCTCAGCGCACGCCAATCCTGATACTGGCGCCAACATCAACGCAGTATCCCTATTTGTGTTCATCGAATGCCTCGATGGGCGTGCCAGTCCTAAAAATTGACGTTTATCAAGGAACTGCAGCGGCGGGGGGGCGCGCCGGAAGACGACGCTTTGGGTGCCTCGGCCGGGGGCCGAAAAGCGAGGGGCCCGTATCGGTGATACGGGCCCCTCGGAGTGGCGGACATGCTTCTATGCGTGGGTTCAGAACTCTTCCCAGCTTTCGGCTTTGGCGGCGGTGTTGAGACCGAATGCTTTTGCGACCTGGCCTACCATGCGCCTAGCCGGCGAGGAGACAGGCTTTTGCCCGGCGTGGATCGGGGTTGGAGCATGGCTGGTGGTTCTGTTTTTGGTGCCTGCATTGGATGGAGCGCTGCGTCCGAGCTGGAACTGGCTGATCAACTGGCGAAGCTTGTCGGACTCATCTGCCAGCGAGACGCTGGCAGCCGTGGCCTCCTCGACCATCGCCGCGTTTTGCTGGGTGACCTGGTCCATCTGGTTGACGGCCGTATTGACTTCAGCAAGTCCGATCGATTGTTCCCGCGAGGACGTTGCGATCGCGTCGAGTTGGGTGTTGATGGAAATGACCTGGCCTTCGATGATCTTGAGGGCCTCGCCTGTTGCGGTCACCAGTTTGACGCCGCTTTCGACTTCGGTTGCAGAATTGCGGATCAGACCCTTGATTTCCTTGGCTGCCTGCGCCGAGCGTTGAGCCAATTCACGCACTTCCTGCGCGACAACGGCAAAACCCTTGCCGGCCTCTCCGGCGCGTGCTGCCTCGACGCCTGCATTCAGGGCCAGGAGGTTTGTCTGGAAGGCAATTTCGTCGATGACGCCGATGATGTTCGAGATCTGCGTTGAGGATTGCTCGATCCGCTGCATGGCATCGACAGCATTGGACACAACCTCGCCGGATTGACGGGCCGACTGATTGGCCTCGATTGCCACCGAGCGAGCTTCTTCGGCACGCTTGGAGGAATTGGCGACGTTGGTGGTGATCTGGTCGAGTGCCGCGGCAGTTTCTTCAAGGGCCGCAGCCTGCTGCTCGGTCCGCTTGGAAAGGTCGTTGGCGCTCTGGCTCAGTTCGCGGGAGCCGCTGTCGATTGAGCCGGTTGCCAGGCTCACGGACGAAAGTGTCTCGCGGAGGCGTTCGACGGTGTTGTTGAAGTCCGACCGCAGGCCTTCGAAGGCAGCTGCAAACGGTTCGTTGAGCTGGAAGGTGAGGTCGCCGCTGGAGAGATGCTGCAAGCCTTCGCCAAGACCGGAGGTAGCCTGAGCCATCTCGCTCGTACGCTTCTGGTCTGCCTCTGCAGTGCGCGCACGTTCGGCTTCGCTTGTATTGCGGACGGTGGCTGCTTCCTGCTCCATCTGGAGGCTGCGCAGGCCGTTGTCTTTGAAGACCTGAACGGCCTTTGCCATCGTTCCAACTTCGTCACGGCGCTCGGTACCGGCAACGTTTGCAGACAGATCGCCACCGGCGAGCGTGCCCATCGTCTCAGCCAGGCCCCGGATCGGCGTCACCAGCCACGAACGGATTGCAAAGAAGCCAATTGCAAGGACAACCAGAAGTCCGCCGACAACCCCGACCATGGTCAGAATTGCAGTGTGATTGGACGATACAGTGAGGTCGTCGCTATTCTGGCTGCTTGCGGCAGAGATAGTGTCCACCATTTGCGTGAAACGCGGTAACAAGACTGCGAAACCTGGCTGGCATTCTTTCAGGAATACATCCTGGCTTGCCGAAATATCATCCGCCGTCGTTGATTTCTTGGCGAGAGCAACCGTGTTGCCGCACGTATTATCGATCAAAGCCAGGCTATCCGCCTTGAGGGATGGCGCGTCCTTATAGGAAGGCAGGGCTGTGATCGCCTGATCCATGTATTTGATAAAATTATCATGCTGGGTCTGGAATTCCTTTGAAGCCTTGTCGTTGGCCTCACTCGACCGGGCTATCAGCAGGTCGCCAATCGCAGCGCGAGACCCCTGCAAAGCTCTGTTTGCACGAGCGGAATACAGCGCGGCAATTGCCTCATGATCCAGAAGGTTGCTGTAGGCCGTATCTGTTGCCTTGATCTGAAAGGCAGCATAACTTGCCACCCCGATGGCAAAGACGCCAAACAATGCCATTATGGACAGAAATTTTCCGATAATCGAGATGTTTCTCATGATAACGACCCGTCTCTTGCGCCATGATTGGTAATCTATTTAAGAATGTTCTAGATGACTAAAATGAAGAATAAGTTTATTTCAACTTGCGAACATATCTGGCTCGTTAACCTTAAAGTCGCTACTACGAGCCCGAAGAAACCATCGTGGCCGGAGCTTCAAGCGGTAAGTCGAGACTTCACGTGTACTACCGATCAATGCCTTTGATGACGGGAAGACGATGCGGAAGCTGGCGCTCCGGTGAAGCAGAGCGGCTTTTCGGACGGAGATTCGCCGTATCGGCTGATATCGCCGCTGCCTTTGGTGACTGGTCGCCTGCCACGGCATTATCGATAGGGTCGGTATCCTGGTAGTGCGTGCTCTTCCAGAAAACAGGCTTGCGGTAGTAAAATTTCATTTTTAGGATGGGCTGTGCTGTGCATATTCCAATGTGACATTTTGGACAGCGTGACCGCTATGTCTGCTCAGGGCGCTGGATAGAGCGCGGAGGTACGGCCTGTAAGATAGTAGCCGGCTAGGCCGATCCACTCGCGTCCGGCAATGCCGAGGAGCTCGCTGTTGAGCGATGGCTGTGTTGCATCGAGCCCCAGCTTGTCATTCCCACCCGATCGATAGTCCACCGGCCAGGGGACGACAGGGATGTCGAGTTTGCGGAAAGTCCCCATCGATCGCGGCATGTGGAAGCCGGAGGTGATCAGCAGGCAATCGCTGAGACCGTTGCTGGCCAGCAGTGCCTTGGTGTTGACGGCGTTTTCATAGGTTGTCCGCGAGCTGCGGTCCTCGATGAGGCGGGCTTTGTCGATGCCGAAGGCTGTGAACATCCGCTCTCCTATGATCGCATCGCCCTCGAGGCCGCCTGTGATGGTGCCATCGCCACCGGAGATCAGGATGCGCGAGCCGGGATATTTCATCGCCAGCCGGAGCGCCTCGACGAAGCGATCGCCGGCTGCATTGAGGTCGTAGCCGCCACGGCCGGTGGTGACCTCGGTAGCGAACCCGCCGCCGAGGACAATCATGCATTCGAGTGTGGCGGGATCGGCGACGGGGCGGGGGAAACGGTCTTCAAGGCCCTCGATCAATACCGAGCCAGCCGAGGTGAACAGCGTGACGAACAGGATCGACACCGATAGCGCGGAGGCGAAGATGCCCAACCGATGGCGCCGAAGGAGTGCTGCAAGCAGCGCCACAAAGCCGAAGAAGAAAGCGAGCGATAGAGGCTGGCACAGAATCCAGACAAGTTTGGAAATTACGAACATGCAGGCACTCCGGCAGCGACGCGCCTTCCTAACAGATTTTACTGTGTGAAAAAGCCCTCTTAGGGCGCCCGTCCTGCAGCCAACGCCCGGCGGGCGACGCGCTGCCGATAGCGGTGCTGCAGGGCAGGAGGGATGATGAGTGTCACAAAGGCGGCGATAAGCGCCATGACAGCCACGAACAGCAGGGCCTTCGCTGCGAATTGATGCACAAGCAACGCGCCGACGACCGCGCCGGCCAGCATTCCGATCCACGGGACGATCTGTATCGTCCACGCAAAATCCCTGTCGCCGACCATCAGGCGGCCGATACCGCGACCGAAACGCGACAGCGCACCGGTGACATAGGTGAGGCCGATCGGCAGCCCCTCGACATGTTCGACCGTCGCATTGATCATTCCCATCGCCAGCACCACCAGGTAGAACTGTATCACGACGTTGGATGGGGATGCGAAGGTGGAGGCGAGCGACAGGAGGACGCTGACCCATCCGAGAACGACGAAGGCTGGCCGGCTGGCGGCATGGGCGAGCACGACGCCGAGCGCGTTGCCACCGACGAAGATCAGGATTGCCGCCAGGAGCACTAGACCATGCCGGGTTTCGCCATTGCCAAGAGCGATGGCTGCCCTGGTGGTATTGCCAGTCATGAACGAGACGAAGTCGCCGCTCAGCACAAGGCCCACGGCATCCGTCATGCCGGCGATGAAGGAAATCATACCGACGAGCGCAAGGCCCGTCGTCTTCCGGCGTATCTTGATCAGGCGGCGTCGATAGAGGGTCATGGCGTTTCTGCGGCTACGGATGGTTCATCCTATTCCGGCCATGGTTGCGAGGCCAGAAGAAATTGCGGACATGGCACCGAGAACTGGGGATCGCCGGTCAGTCCTCGACGCGCACGGCTATCCGTTCGCCCGTGGTTCCATGGCCATAGATAGCGACCTTGATATGGACATCGCCGGCGACGATCCGTTCGGCTGCGTCGCCTTCGATCTCGCCATCGGCCAGCATTGCCTCCATGAGCTGGCGATTGGTGGGGCTGGCGAAAAAGGTATCGGTTTCGTCTTCGGCGTCCATCAGGTGAAAGTGGTGATAATTGGCGCGATCCTGGCGGATGATCTGCCATGGCTCGGAGAGGCGGTCACCGTTCGAATTGATGATGTCGACGGCGCTGATAAAGGCCCGGTAGCTCTCGATGAGCTGGCCGCGGTCGGTCGAAATGGAAGACTGCGCGCCGGCCGGCACTATCAGCGCGGTCGAGAACAACAGTGTTGCAGCAAATAGCTTCATGATTTCCCCCTCGGAAGACTATGCGTAGTGCATCTGCAACCGGAAAGCCATTGGCGGACTGGCCCTTGCCCGGTGGGACCGGGCGAAGGGACTTCATGCGGTGTGTGCCTTTGGGGATGAAAGTATGAAGTGAGGCCGCCACCTTCGACCTTGCGGTGTGCAGGCGACGGCCTCGGGCCCGACCAAAGGCCTATAGGGATACGACCCTCGCGCTAGATTAGTTTCAGTCGTTTGACTGTCTTGTTGTTTCCGCGCCAGGATATCCGCAGATGTCAGTCCTGGCCGCGACCGCGAAAGGCTTTCGGTGTTTCGTTTGCCTCGTGGCAGCGGGCAAGCGTCTCGAGCCATTCCGCGAGAGCTGCGGGTACCTCCACGGCGCCGACCTCCAGCGCTTCGACCCAGGACAGATCGCATTGCAGGGCACTTGCCAGATTGATGGGTGTCCAGCGGATATGCAGCAGACACTCGTTGAAGCGGGCAGGCGTCATCAGTCGGTCCTCCGTGAGGTTGTTGATAGCGGGTCGGGCATGGAAACCACGACCCGACCCGCAGAGCTATCGATAGCGGATCCGTACGGCATCAGCATGGATTATTCATGTCGCAGTTTGGCCGAGGTGCTGGAGACGATAGTCAAGCTTGCACAAGCAATGACATAAAAGCTTCGTATGATCTTCAATCTCTTGTTGGATTCGACAGCTAGCCTGCGGAAAGGTGCAGTAAAAGAATAGCATCGGGGAAAGAATGGCAATTCTCGGACGTATTCGTAAAATAATGCGCTATGCGGTTGCCTGTTTTCTAGTTGGCCTCCTGTTTTTCGGCGGACATCTCGCATTGCTGCAGGCAACCGGAAATTTCCATACGGTGATCCCCGGCCAGCTGTACCGCTCCGCGCAGCCCTCGGGTGCGCAACTCGAGACTTATGTTCACCAGTACGGCATAAAGACGATCGTCAATCTTCGCGGCAGCAACGACCAGCCCTGGTATCAGGAGGAGACCGCAGTCGCCCGCCGTCTCGGCGTGCAGCATATCGATTTCCGCATGTCGGCGACGAAAATCCTGACAGTGGACAAAGCGATTGCACTGATCGACATCATGAAGACTGCCCCAAGGCCGATCCTGGTGCATTGCATGTCCGGTGCCGACAGGACCGGCCTGTTTTCGCTGATCTACAGCTACGAGGTCGCGGGCGTTCCCGGGGATGTTGCGGAATGGCAGCTGTCCGTGCTGTTCGGGCATATCGGCGTTCCATATCTGTCAGCCAGCTTTGCCATGGACCGTAGCTGGCAGGATCTGGAGCATCATCTGGACGTCAAGCAAGGTGGCTGAAAGTCAGACGCTGCCGGGTGCTTTGCCGTCTGGTTGTAACATTCGGTTGATATTGGGATCGGCACAACAATCTCCAGCGGTTTAATCCATGTTTTCTCACATTCGCCGATTGGCGACCGGCCGTGGCGTACCATCTGACTATGCCGACCGGACGCTAGATCTCGCCGCCGGGAATGACCGTGCTCTAGCAGCGGATTGGACCGTAGAGCACGCAGCGCCGCTCTCGATTCCGTCACTATCGATCCATTCAGCCGTTCTCGTCATGGTCGCACTTACCCTGTGGCGGATCGTGACGCTTTCATTCGACACGACGGATCTCTTCGTTGACGAGGCACAGTACTGGCTGTGGTCGCAGAGCCTCGACTTCGGCTATTATTCGAAGCCGCCGATGATTGCCTGGATCCTCCGGGCGATGTCGGAGATTTCCGGTTCGAGCGGCATCTTCTGGATTCGGATCTGCGGGCCGCTGATACATTTCGCAACCGGCTTGGTGCTGATGCAGGTCGCATTGCGGCTGTTCGACAGGGAGATCGCTGCCTGGGCCGGCGTCACCTACATCACGTTGCCGGGGGTGGCGCTGTCGTCGGTGTTCTTTTCGACGGATGTGCCGCTGCTGTTTTTCCTCGCGGTCGCTCTTGCGGCTTACGTGGTCCTGACGGGCAGGCGATTCGTCACGATGGCCGTTGCGCTTGGCATTGCCGTTGCCGGCGCTTTTCTGTCGAAATACGCGATCCTTTTTCTGCTGCCGGGTGGCCTGATTGCGATTGCTTGTGTGCCCAGGGCGCGCATCGCGTGGCGTGACGCCTGCATCGCTGTGGCTGTGGCCGGTGTCGGCTGCCTGCCAAACATCTGGTGGAACCTCGAAAACCGGATGGTCACCGTCAAGCATACCGAGAACATTGCCCACTGGGGACGGCTCAATCCGCACCTGTCGGGCGGGCTGGAATTTTTCGGTGCCCAGTTCGGCGTGGTCGGACCGATCGTGTTTGCGGCGATCCTCATCGCCAGCTACCGGGTGCTGAAGCGGGCAGGCGAGTGGCGCGAGCAGATACTGGTCTGCCTGTCCCTGCCGATCATCGCCCTGATCTCACTGCAGGCGACCCTAGCCAAGGCCTACGCCAACTGGGCGGCTACGGCCTATATTGCCGGCACGCTGCTCGCCGTCTGGACGCTGAGGCGCGTTTGGCCGCAGGGCCTCAAATGGTCGTTGCTGCTGAACGGGACGGTATCCTGCCTGGTGGCAACGGCGCCGGTGTTTGCCATTCCCGTCAGCGAAAGCGGCGCTTCTATCGTGCTGGATCGCTATCTAGGTCGCAGCAAGGTCAGCAACGATGCTGCCGCACTCGCCCGGACGCTTGGCCTGAGGGATATCGTCAGCGACAACAGGGATATTCTTGCCGACATGTTCTATACGTTAAAGGGGCGGGGCTATAGCATCTACGCCAGCGGCGATCCTGATGCGCCGCAGAGCTATTACGATCAGAAGTTTCCGGTGCCGAAGTCCCTGCACGGGGCCGTGCTCTTCGTGTCGACTCATCCGAACGCGTGTCCGTCCGAACCTCAGGCGCCGGCCGCGACCTGGCAACCGCAGACAGGCAACTATCGCGGCAAGACGATCTATGCCTACAGACTGGATGCATCCTGTCTCGCAGGGTAGGTCAGGCAATCCACCGGCGGCGGCGTGTCGGCCGGCAAAAGGCGCGATGCACCCTCGAGTGGCCGTCGCATCGGCTATGTTATCCAGTTTCCCGGTACTTCATTGGAAGTTAACACAAAGTCGTGATTCTACATCTTATGGCTGCATGAAGCTGGTTTTTTTCAAAACGATTGATTTTTCGGTTCGATATCTGGGGGTTGTATGTCGTCGATCAAGACGAACGTGTCTGCGATGGCGGCCTTGCAGACGCTGGGGAGCGTCACGCAACAGCTGACCTCAACGGAGAAGCGTGTCTCCTCCGGTTTGAAAGTCGCTTCCGCATCCGACAATGCCACCTATTGGTCCGTCGCCACAACCATGCGTTCTGACAGAGGCGCGACGTCTGCCGTGGCCGATGCGCTCGGCGTGGCTTCTGCAACCGTCGACACTGCCTATGCCGGGATGACGTCGGTGCTCGATACGCTTTCCGCATTCAAGGCTAAGCTGGTGACGGCCAAGGAAGGCAGCGTCGACAAGAGCAAAGTCCAGGATGAACTGGATCAGTTGAAGCAGCAGGTCGCAAGCGTTGCCACCAGCGCCAGCTTCAACGGCGTCAACATGCTGAGCTATAGCCAAGCGGCAAACCTAAAGACCACCAATTCGGTAACGACATCGGTTCCGTCGGCTTTCGTCCGTTCCGACGACGGCACGGCGGTCATCAGCGATAGTGACATCGACATGACAAAGACCATCCTGTTCAACACAGGTGGTGGCGGGCTGCTGCAAAGCGACAGCGACGCGCTGGGCCTTGCCACCCTCGGCAGCTTTTCCGGCGGCAGCATCGGCGCGGTGGCCGGCCATCAGGACTTCAATCTCACCGGCGCGCAAACATTCGGCGCCAGCGATGCGGTTTCCTTCGACCTCACGCTTGATGCCAGCGACGCGTCTGCCGGCAACAGCTACTCGATCACCATCGATAGAAGTGTCGTCACGGCTGCCCTTGGTGCTGTGGCAAACGGCAGGATTGCGAACGGACAGGACATGGCGGCGGTGCTGAACAAGGCGTTCCAGCTGGCCGGCGCACCGGCCTCCTCTGGGGGTGGAACCACGAGCTTTGAGATTGCCACACGGCATGCAACGGGCCTTGCGGGCTCCAGCGTCTCCACCGGCAATCTGGTATCCAGTCTCAGTGGAGGGTCTGGTCTAGGTTTGGAAAACACGCCAACGGCGTCGGTGCAAAATGTCTATCCCCAGGTCGATTTCAGTTTCGGAAGTCGATTTGCAGTTCCGGAAGGCCAGTCGTTCTCTTTCAGCTTTGCGATAGACGGCAGTTCGCAGCAGACCATCAGCGTCGACCGCGCCACCGTCGATGCAGCACTCGGCACATCGGCCAACGGCATCGTTTCCTCGGCGGACGACATGGCGGCCGTGCTTGGTGCTGCCGGCCAGCAGGCGGGACTTCTGGCAACCGCAAGCGGCGGGTCGGTGACGCTGTCAGGCGACAAGGCCCGGTATCCGACGGCCGGTGTCGGCATGACTGTCTCTGCGCCACAGAAGCACACTGCCGGTGCAATCGACTTCAATTTCACCGATATCGATATCACCACCGCCGGGGCCGATGTCGACTACTATATCAGTGGCCTCGATGCGATGCAGAACAGGGTGACGGCCGCCGCCGCACTGCTCGGCTCGCTTCAATCGTCGATCGGCGTCCAGTCTGATTTTGCCAACACATTGATGGACAGCATCGACCGGGGCGTTGGTCGGCTTGTCGATGCGGATATGGAAACCGAATCGTCCAAACTGGCGGCGCAGCAAACCCAGCAGCAGTTGGCCGTGCAGTCGCTGTCCATCGCCAACCAGGCGCCGCAGAGACTGCTTTCGCTTTTCCGCGGCTGATGCACACAGCCGACGCGGCAGAGCAGCCCATTCCGCGAATATGCAGGATCAAGCAAACGTGAAGCCATATGCCGGCTATCGGGCGCCAACCAGCGCGCGAAATGCTTATTCGTCAGCTTCGGCTCATTTTAGCATGGCATTCGAGTGTCTCGCCTCTGCCCCACACAGGCGAAAAAAGCGCTAGAGCCGTATCTCTTCGCTCGAGGCTGACGACACCCCCCCGGATTCGTCAGCCTCTTCTTTGTTCTGCTCTGGCTGAGCTCATGCCGGCCAAGTCAAGCATCATGTCTGGATCGCTTAGCGCGGAACGAGGTCCTCAAGATGCGGCAGCAGGACGACGCTTTCTTTCTCATTCGGATCGGTTCGGGCTATGACAACCGTCGCTGCCGTATCGCTCAGATTGGCGGGCAGATGCGGGACGCCTGCTGGGATGTAAAACATCTCGCCCTGTCGCACCACCACGTGCTGTTCCAGCTGTTCGCCAAACCAGCACTGCGTCTCGCCGGAAACGGCGTAGATCGCCGTCTCGTGCTCGGCGTGCAGATGTGCCTTCGCCCGTCCGCCTGCCGGAATAGTCAGCAGATGCATGCAGATCCGGGTCGAGCCGACCGTCTCGGCGGCAATCCCTTCAAAATACTCCAATCCCTGCTTCCCGGCATAGGTGTTTTCCGGTCGGACGACGCGGCATGTGGGCTTTGACAAAGCATTCATTTGACTTCGCTCCCTACTGATTAAGTTCTGGGTGCCGATGTGCTTGTGATCGTTTCAGTCCGGTCGGCAGCCTACGCGCCATTTGGAACCTTGGCGCCAGGCATCTTAAATACTGTGCGGCAGGTGCTTGCGTCCAGCGGATATGCCTCGTCGAATTCAGAGAAGGGAACGGGCTTGAACGCGATCTGGAACCTGCCTCCAGCCGCGGCTTTCAAGACTTCGCCGAGGACGTGCAGGAAGCGCTTGGGCGGCACGCTGCCGATCCCGCTGCCCATCAGGTCGATTGCGGACGACCGCAGGATCGACGCGGAAAGATTGATGTCCGAACCCGTGATTGAACCGACCTGGACAAACCGCGTTGGCGCCGGGCTGGTTTCCGCCTTTGTTGATAGAATCGCTTCCGCACTCTTCCCCCAGAGGTAGTCGACGACGACGTCGACGCCGGAGCGAAGCTCCTGTCTCAGGCTCTCCTTGAATGCTTCCTGATCATCGCCGAGTGGAATGACGACATCCGCACCGAGCGCTTCCAGTTCGCGCAGGCTGTCCTTGTCTCCACGGCCTGTGGCGATAACCTTGCCGGCGCCGAGATGCCTGGCGATCTGGATCGCCAGCCGCCCTGATGTCCCGGTTGCGCCATTGACCAGCACAGTTTCGCCGGGCTGCAATCTTGCGCGTTCGCTATAGGCCGCCCATGACGACATGCCCGGATTGGCGATTGCTGCCGCTGTCAAATCGTCGAGATCATCGGCAAGCGGGATGCATTGATTGGCGGCAATGACGGCCACATCGGCCATCGCGCCGACAGGGGGACGCGGCAGCACAAAATAGACGCGTTGCCCGTCATCCAAAGTCCCCACACCGTCAATGCCCACGCCGAAGGGAAACTGGCCGGCAGCACTGTAGTGATGCCCGGATGCCCGGCTCTTGGTAACCTGGCTGACCGCCGACGCGGTAACTTTGATGCGGACTTCGCCTGCGGAGGCGACGGGTTCCGGAATGTCCGTCAGGACTGGCGGATGCCCGGAAGCTGTAACGATTGCGGCTTTCATGGATTTTGTCCTTCGATTGTGCCGGGGCTATCCCGGCGGATAAGCGCTGAGGGTCGCGTCCCGATGCCGCGCCCTGTGAGGACCCTTCCCGGATTCATGCATCGCGGAAGACGCCCGGTCATTTCCCCACGCGATAGCTCGCACTGGTGAACTCTGTTTGGCGCAGGTGGCAAAACGAGTTGTCATCGGCGCTTAATTGCGTGTAATATGCATATATCAGGGAGGTCGTTGCAATGTCAAATAAAAACGTGCATAATACACTTAATAGAGAAGTTCTCCGGGAACTCCACGGCGCATTGCTCGATATTGTCAGTGTTATGAACCGCCCTCAGCGTGACGAGGCCATGGTCAAAAAGGCGGGAATCTCGCTTGATCGCGCTCTTTTCCCGCTGCTTGTCATCATCGAGAGGCTTGGACCCATTGGTGTCATCGACCTGGCCGACCGGGTAGGGCGGGACTACACCACTGTCAGTCGCCAGGTTGCCAAGCTGGAGAGCCTCGGGCTGGCCGACCGCAAGGAAAACCCGTCCGACCGCCGATCAAGACAAGCCACGATTACCGCTGCCGGCAAGGCAATGACCGACCAAGTCGACCTGGCCCGCGAGAAAATCGGTCGGGCAATCTTCAGCACATGGGCAGAAGAAGACGTCGCCAATCTGGTACGCCTGATGCGGCAACTGGCAGATGCGATGAATGTCGAATTCGAGGATTGATCAGGCGAAATTCGGTCCGCCTGCGATGATCGCAGTAGGCGGGATGATGATGAAATTGCGATGTTATAGGTGGTTTGTTCTTGGGAAGATTTGGTGGAGCTAAGCGGGATCGAACCGCTGACCTCTTGCATGCCATGCAAGCGCTCTCCCAGCTGAGCTATAGCCCCATCGAAATGGTCCGGTCTGGCCGGCCTGGGTCCCCGTGGAGCGCTTCGCTCGTTGGGGTGGCGGCTTATTACGTCTGGTAAATTCAGATAGCAAGCCGAAAAATCAGGGCCTGCGCACTTTTCTTTGCGCAGGCCGGAGTGGGTCGATCAGACCTCGTCGTCATCGCCTGTAACGCCGATGATGTCGCTCATATCGTCGTCATCGTCGTCTTCGTCAGGCGCCAGGAAGGTGTCGTCGTCATCGTCGTCGCCGTCGATCTCGACGTCGTCATCACCGATATCCGGGATGTCGTCGCCAGCAGCGGCCTCGTCGGCTTCTTCCAGCGAAACCAGTTCGACTTCTGGGTTTTCAGCGTCGACTTCCGCGACCTCTTCTTCTTCCGGAACTTCTTTCACGGCAGCTGCGGTTTCCTCGAAGAAGGACAGGGGCCAGGACTTGCCGCTGTAGGGAGAAACCACTGGGTCCCGGTTCAGGTCGTAGAATTTCTTGCCGGAGTCCGGGTCGGTCCGCTTCGTTCCAAGTTCCGCTTTCGCCACTGTCATAGCCTCGTGAATGGCCGAAGAGATATTCGGCAGTGCCGTGCAAGCCGGCGTTTCATAGGGAAATTATTAGCCGGTCCCCATAGTCGGTATGGCCGTTTCTGTCAAAGCCTAACTTCGCCAAAGGCCTTTCCGGGCTCACCGGAATGCCCGCAAAGGCTTGAAATTTGCTGTTATCGAGGAGCAGCGATCCTTCATAAAAGCTCGGGTGATGACTGGTCGGCAACGGCTAAACCGTGATAAATCGCGCCACGTGCTGCGTCGTCCCGCACGACCGGATTTACACTTCGCCAAGGGTTGCCATGTACCAGCCGCCGCATTTCCGGGAAGACCGCATCGATATCCAGCACGGGCTGATCCGCGCCCATCCACTCGGGTTGCTCATCTCCTCGGGCGCCGATGGTCCGGTTGCCAATCCCATACCGTTTCATCTCGATCCGTCCTTTGGGAGCAAAGGCCGACTGCAGGCGCATGTGGCGCGCGCCAACGGCCAGTGGCGGGAGATCCGTGACGGCGCACCCGTGCTGGTCGTCTTCCAGGGGCCGCATGCCTATATCACCCCGTCCTGGTACCGCACCAAGCAGGAAACCGGCAAGGTCGTGCCGACCTGGAATTACGTCATCGTGCAGGTGCGCGGCCCTGCACGCGTCATGGAAGATGGCGCATGGATCCGCGCCCAGATCGAGGCATTGACCCGCGACCAGGAAGGACCGCGCGCAGAGCCCTGGGCGGTCGGCGACGCGCCCGACACTTATATTGCGTCCCAGATCAAGGGCATTGTCGGCATCGAGATCGACATCGCCGAGATCGACGGCAAGTGGAAAGTCAGCCAGAACCGTTCTGAAGCCGACCGCAATGGTGTGGCGCACGGGCTGATGGCCGAGCCGGACGTTGCGAACGACGCGGCGGCTATGGCTGCCATGGTGAGAGAACGCGGCAGGCCGTGAGCAATCCTAGACAGCAGGAGCAAGGCATGATCATCGCCATCGACGGGCCGGCCGCTGCCGGCAAGGGAACGCTGTCGCGCCGGATTGCCGAGACCTATGGCTTCCATCATCTGGATACGGGCCTGACCTACCGCGCGACGGCGAAGGCGCTGCTCGATGCCGGCCGGCCTCTGGACGACGAGGCGGTGGCCGCAGGTGTGGCGGCAGGGCTCGACCTCAACGCGCTTGACCGGGCGGTCCTGTCGCGCCACGAGATCGGCGAGGCGGCCTCGAAGGTCGCCGTCATGCCGACGGTGCGCCGGGCGCTGGTGGAGGCGCAGCGGCAGTTTTCGCGGATGTTGCCGGGCACCGTGATCGACGGCCGCGATATCGGTACCGTCGTCTGCCCGGACGCTCCGGTGAAATTCTACGTGACGGCATCTGCCGACATCCGCGCCCGTCGGCGGTTCGACGAGATCGTCGCGAACGGCGTCACAGCCGATTACGAGGCGATTTTCGAGGACGTGAAGCGGCGCGACGAGCGCGACATGGGAAGGGCCGACAGCCCTTTGCGTCCCGCTGCAGACGCGCACTTGCTTGATACGTCGGAAATGAGTATAGAGGCGGCGTTTCATGCGGCTAAAACCATCATCGATGCTGCCCTGAACCGACATGCCTGAATTAAAGTCAGCGTCGCGTGCTTGCACGAGGCGCTTTTGCATAAAGCAAAGCCTGGGTTTTCGTCCCCGCGCCGGATTGTCCTCTTCGAGAGGGCGGACTGGATCCAGGTTCATCAGAACAACCCACCGGCGCCCAGTGTCCGAGACCATCCGGGACACGCCAGGAGATTTTATGTCTGTAGCTGCCACCTCGCATGAGGATTTTGCCTCCCTGCTCGAAGAGTCTTTTGCCAAGAACGATCTGGCTGAAGGCTACGTTACCAAGGGTATCGTCACCGCCATCGAAAAAGATGTTGCGGTTGTCGACGTCGGCCTCAAGGTCGAAGGGCGCATCGCGCTCAAGGAATTCGGCGCCCGCTCCAAGGGTAACGAACTGAAAGTCGGCGACGAAGTCGAAGTTTACGTCGAACGCATCGAAAATGCGCTGGGCGAAGCCGTTCTGTCGCGCGAGAAGGCTCGCCGCGAAGAGAGCTGGGTCAAGCTCGAAGCCAAGTTCGAAGCCGGAGAGCGCGTCGAAGGCGTGATCTTCAACCAGGTCAAGGGCGGCTTCACGGTCGATCTCGACGGTGCCATCGCCTTCCTGCCACGCTCGCAGGTAGACATCCGCCCGATCCGCGACGTCACGCCGCTGATGCACAACCCGCAGCCCTTCGAAATCCTCAAGATGGACAAGCGTCGCGGCAACATCGTTGTCTCGCGTCGTACCGTTCTCGAAGAATCCCGCGCTGAACAGCGTTCGGAAATCGTTCAGAACCTCGAAGAAGGCCAGGTTGTCGACGGTGTCGTCAAGAACATCACCGACTACGGTGCGTTCGTCGACCTCGGCGGTATCGATGGTCTGCTGCACGTGACCGACATGGCATGGCGCCGCGTCAACCATCCGTCGGAAATCCTGTCCATTGGCCAGCAGGTCAAGGTTCAGATCATCCGCATCAACCAGGAAACCCACCGTATCTCGCTCGGCATGAAGCAGCTCGAGAGCGATCCTTGGGATGGCATCCAGGCCAAGTATCCTGAAGGCAAGAAGATCTCCGGTACCGTCACGAACATCACCGACTACGGTGCATTCGTTGAGCTGGAACCCGGTATCGAAGGCCTGATCCACATCTCGGAAATGTCCTGGACGAAGAAGAACGTACACCCCGGCAAGATCCTGTCGACGACACAGGAAGTCGAAGTGGTCGTTCTCGAAGTCGATCCCACCAAGCGTCGTATCTCGCTTGGCCTCAAGCAGACCCTCGAAAACCCATGGCAGGCTTTTGCCCATAGCCATCCGGCCGGCACCGAAGTCGAAGGCGAAGTCAAGAACAAGACCGAATTCGGCCTGTTCATCGGCCTCGAAGGCGACGTCGACGGCATGGTGCACCTCTCCGACCTCGACTGGAACCGTCCAGGCGAACAGGTCATCGAGGAGTACAACAAGGGTGACATGGTCAAGGCCGTGGTTCTCGACGTCGACATCGAGAAGGAGCGTATCTCGCTCGGCATCAAGCAGCTCGGCAAGGACGCTGTTGGCGACGCAGCCACCTCGGGCGAACTCCGCAAGAATGCGGTTGTCTCGTGCGAAGTGACCGCAGTCAACGAAGGCGGCATTGAAGTGAAGCTCGTCGAGCACGAAGACGTTTCTTCGTTCATCCGTCGCGCCGACCTGTCGCGCGATCGTGACGAGCAGCGTCCTGAGCGTTTCTCGGTCGGTCAGATCGTCGACGCCCGCGTCACCAACTTCTCCAAGAAGGACCGCAAGATCATGCTGTCCATCAAGGCGCTCGAAATCGCTGAAGAGAAGGAAGCCGTCGCACAGTTCGGTTCGTCCGACTCCGGCGCTTCGCTCGGCGACATCCTCGGCGCGGCTCTGAAGAACCGCGGCGAATAATTTTCGCAAGTCTTGCTGAATGAGAAACCCGCCGGAGCGATCCGGCGGGTTTTTTGTGTCCGGTGTCTAAGCCGGATTTGTCGGAGCCTGTCGCGGAACGCTCAGGCGCCCATGCGCTGGTAGAGTTCGTAACCGGCGCTCGGTACCGGCTCTGTGGATGGCGGGCTTGGCAGGGCCGTCAGGGACGAGCGACTGACCGGGGGTAGGCCAGCGGAAGCTTCGGAATTTGGTCCGGCTTCCAGCATGTCGAGCGCCTCTTCGGCGGGCGTTTCCGGCTCTTCCTCGGGTTCGGCGTCCTCTTGCGGCTGGTGGCCGGGATATTCGTGCTCATCGTCATCGACGGCATCGACGCGGTCGATGCGGAGGGCTTCCTTATTCTTGACGACATCATCGCCCGGCGCATAGGGCACGGTGACGAAAGCGACGGCAAGGCCCGGCGGGATGGCAGCAGGGGAGTGCTGCAGGGGTAGCGGCGGTGCGGCTTCGGGTTGATCGGACTGGCCATTGGCAACGGCAACTGCTAGTGCCTGCTCCTCTGCCACGGTTTGTGGCGTGAGCGAGACGGGTATGGCGTTGGCAAGAGGAGGTGTCCGATCCGGCGCGGTCGCTGCGCCGGGTACCGGCAGGTTCTGCAGTTCCGTGCCGTCTATCATGTCTGCGATCAGCGCCTGGGCAATAGCCTTGTCGGCTAGCGGCGCAGCTTCAGCCAAGGTCTGCAGTAAATCGGTGCCTGTTGCCTGGACCAACCGGTCGAAGACGGCCTTCAGCCCCTCCTTGATGTCGCTACGGATCTGCTGGTTGGCGCGCGGTGTGCTTTCGTCC
The DNA here is from genome assembly GCF_003240565.2 of Rhizobium tumorigenes. NCBI lineage: Bacteria > Pseudomonadati > Pseudomonadota > Alphaproteobacteria > Hyphomicrobiales > Rhizobiaceae > Arminella > Arminella tumorigenes. The sequence continues at coordinate 2,744,652 of NZ_CP117255.1, read as the reverse complement.
GGCGTCAAAGTCGGGACGGCCGTCTTTGTGGGGTCTGCTGAAGGTGCCGGTGCGGCAGCTGTCTGTGCTTGTGGCGCCTGTGGTGCTTGGGCGGCTGGAGTGTTTGCCGGCGCCGTCGTGGGCTGGGCGGTTGCAGCAGGCACCGAAGGATTTCGCAGTTGTGGGTCTGTCGGGTCCTTCAGGGCGATGGTAGCAGTTTCCGGCGGATGCGGATCGACAGTAGTTTCCGGTGGTTGGAGTTGCACGATGTCTGCAGGAGCGGTGGCGGCGGACGTCGGGGCGGCAGGTTGGCCAGGCTGCGGAGGAACGGTGGTCGGGAGTGCGGCCGTCTGCGTGGCTCCGTTGCGCGCAGGCAATGGCAAGGCTGCGGCTGCCGTGTCGGCCTGGCTGTTGTTCTGCCCGTAGGATGCAACGACCGACTTGGTTGCCAGATCCTTTTCCTTATAGCGGACGACTTCGAGATAGGCGATGAGTTGTGCTGCCTCGGCCCCGGCCGGATCGTGAAGGGCGGCAGCCACCAGCGCCAAGGGTGCCGTCTGTCCCTTCGCGGCCAGTTGCTGCTGCAGCGCGGCCATCTGCTTTGGCGGCAGTTCCGTCATGGTGTCGGCGAGCCTCAGCGCATAGGTGGCCTTGCTCTCGCCGGGTGCCTGCGGCAGCGCGAGGGACTGGCTGACGGCGTCGATGACGGCAAACAGGCTGTCGAGCATTCTTGCCCGGGCATTGAGCAGGAGGATATTCAGCTTGCCTTCTACCCCGGCGTTGGCAGCCAGTGACAAGGCAACCGCTGCATCGGGCTCGGCCGAGATCCCGGACAGCATCTCCGATACGACTGCGACCTCGCGCTGTGGGGCAACGGGACTTGCGCTAGTAACCGCGGCAACGGGAGGCAACATCGGCATGCTCCATATCGGACAGCTGAAAATGGACACAGTAACGGAAACAAAAACAGGGCTGCTTATGCAGGCATGGCATCCCAGAGCCAGATAACGGCTGTGCGGCGCATCATGGCGCCTGTCGAATGCGAGTAGTTACCGACAAAATATCGCCAAGAGCGTTAACAAGCCGTTAAGGAAGCGAATCCATCGGCCGATAATTCGGAATTGGATACAGAAAGGCTTCGTGTGCTCAGCTGTGGGCGAAAATATCGGTGTCTTGCCAGCCGAGCAAATCGAGCTTGGCCCGGGTCGGCAGGAATTCGAAACAGGCTTGCGCATGCTCCATTCGTACGTCGCGAACCAGGCGATATGTCAGCTTGTCCCGAAGCGCATGAAGGTAGAGCACGTCTGAGGCCGCATATTCGAGCTGGGCCTGTGAAAGCTTGTCTGCGGCCCAGTCGGTCTGCTGCTGTGCCTTGGACACGTCGATCTCCAGCATTTCCTTGAGATTGTCCTTCAGGCCGTGGCGATCGGTGTAGGTGCGGCAGAGGCGCGAGGCTATCTTGGTGCAGAAGACAGAGACCGTGGTGACGCCGAACGTATGGAACAGCACGGCAATATCAAATCGGCCGTAGTGAAAGATCTTCTGGCGGTTCGGATCTGCGAGCATGGCAACGAGGTTGGGGGCATCCGTTTGCCCGGCGGCGATGCGGATGACGTCGGCGCTGCCGTCGCCAGGCGAAAGCTGCACGACGCAGAGGCGATCGCGGCGCGGTATCAGGCCCAGTGTTTCGGTATCGATTGCGATCGCGTCGGAATATCGCGCTGCGGCCACGTCGGAAATGTCGCCTTCGTGATAGCGGATGGTCGTGGCCATGATGTCTCCAGTCTGGTCGTCCACTTGCGAGCTTTGAGACCGCTATAGCGCAGAGACACTGCCGGGGATACCTCTCGGGCGCGCTGGATGCAGAGGTTGGTCGTAGGGCTTACCCCTCGGACACAAAAAATGCCGGCAAATCGCCATGCCGGCATTTTCAATTGCAGAGGTCGATCAGTAGCTGCCGCGGGAGAGGCATACAGCCGGGATCGTCTTGGCGATGATCGTCACGTCGCTCAGGAGAGACCAGTTCTTTACATAGTGCGTGTCGAGACCAACACGTTCTGCGTAGGACACATCGTTGCGGCCGCTGACCTGCCAGAGACCTGTCAGACCCGGACGAGCCTTCAGATAGTAGACTGCAGAGCTTTCATAGAGCATCAATTCGTCTTCCACGACGGGACGCGGACCGACAATGCTCATCTCACCACGAATGATGTTCAGCAGCTGCGGCAATTCATCGAGGCTGAGCTTGCGGAGCACTGCGCCGACAGGGGTAACCCGGGGGTCGTCCTGAAGCTTTCGGGTTGCCAGCCACTCTTCGCGCGCCTTGGGATTGGCGTCGAGGTGTTTGCGCAGCACCTGATCGCCATCGACGACCATCGTGCGGAACTTCAGGCACTTAAATGTGCGGCCGTTGTGGCCGATACGAGAATGCCCGTAAAGCGCGGGGCCCTTGTTCGTAAACTTGACCAATGCAACCAGCATCAGGAAAACGGGGCTGAGAAACAGCAGGGCCATCGAAGCCAGGGCGATGTCGAATCCCCGCTTCAAAATACCGCCTGTCGGTGGATGAGTGCCGGAACTTGCGGCGTTGAAAAAAGCCGGATCGGCCGATCTCGTCGCATACTTCATAGATTGCTCCACTTTTGTTGGCGATTGGTCGGATGCGTCAGGGGAGGGTAGATAGGGCTCCATGTTCAAGAGTATATCGTAGGACATGGTTTTTTTAAGCCAAATTTTTGTAACACGTGTGGCGACACGAAAAATCGTGGCGTTTGTCGCCAGTATAGAAATTTTCTGGCGTAAAATTTTGATTTTTATACATTAAAAAATTGCTTAATTTTTTGCTAAAATCACTTTTATAATGACATTATACAAAAATCTGGGAAAAAAGCGCGTAAAAACCAGAAATATATACGTTTTAAGGCGTTGCAGATTGGAAGTATATACTGCGGGTCGCCTTTCAATCGTTTCAAATTCTAATCGTTTTTGCTGCAATGCACCGATTTTGTTGCGACGCACTCTTGCAGCGGCGGCCTCGTCACTTTGTAATAATATTTGATTGGAGGTGGCTTTGGGAGGCCTTTGGGCGCGCATTCGACACCTGTCGACTGCGGGAGTTGGGGTTTAAAAAATGGCAAGAAAATGACAAATATTAAATCGAGCGACTTCATCCGCCGTTAATGTTGATGCAACTTAACGTCGTCTCTATCGACGTCGAAAGACGCCCGCTATACCAAAAATTCATGTTCGCAGGGCATCATAAAAGCGCGACTGAAGAACAGCATGTGATTGAATTATACCGCTTTCTAAAATATATTCATTTTACAAGAGCGGGAAGAACTGCAGTGATGTATTCGGTCAGCTTATCAACGAAATCTACTTCAAGGTGACATTCATGAGTGCGCCACGCGTTTTCGCGGGCATGTTCGTTACGATCATCGTCTTTGCAATCGTGACATATTGCATGACTGGATCTCTCGTCATAACCGTATTGGAATCAATTGCTGCGGCAATCTTGCTGCAACTGGGCTATTTTCTGTGCATTGGCTACCTTGTGTGGAAGCAGGCAAAGCGCGCCGCAGCCAGTGGCGCCGCCAATCTCATCGACAGGACCGAAGGCGTGCGTGACGAGCAGATCGCCCACTTGCCGTCCACGCCTTTCAACCAGCCGGGTCCGTTGGGCCACTAGCAACGCTCAGGTCGACATGACGTTGACCGTCCCCTCGTAAAATCGTGCCACTGACAGACTTCCGGAGTGAAATGCGCCGGTATCGAGATTGAGGCGACGACCACGTGCTTCAGGCGATTTCACTTGCGTGTGGCCGTGAACGACGAGCTTTGGAAGCGGCGTGCGGCTTTTCAGGAAACGTCCTCTTATAAAGACGAGATCCTGATCGGTTTGGTCGGCTATGGACAAGTGCGGATCTATGCCGGCGTGAACGAAGAGCACGCTCGGAGTATCCACCATGATTGGCAGGTCTCTCAGGAATGCAATGTGATCCGCAGGCAGCGATGCGCGGATGAACTCGTCGAGTTTCTTAGGCGATGGGTATTGCCGCGCAAGATGATTGCTATCCAGCCCGTAAGACAGAAGCGTGGCCTCGGCGCCCATTGCCAGCCACTGCGTCAAGGTGATCTCGCCGTCGATATAGGCCAGCATCGCCGTTTCATGGTTGCCGGTCAGGCAGATGCGGTCGAAACCGTCTGGCGCCGGCGCCATGAGGTGGCCGACGACCCTGGCCGAATCCGGGCCGCGATCGATGTAGTCGCCGAGCGTGATCATCAGCTTGCGCCCGGAAAATTGCGCTGCGTCCTCGGCGATCAATGCCTCGATGGCGGTCAGCAGATCGTAGCGACCGTGGATATCGCCGATCGCGTAGGTGGGTACTCCGGCTATATCGCGAAACTCACGTCGACGCTGACTTTCCTGCATTCCATTGCCTGCCATAAAATGCCTTCACGGTCTTGGGTTAATCGCCATCGCGGCCGGTCCGGCGCCATGCTACTCGCTTGGCCATCAAATGACCGCCACTTTCTTTGCAGCCTTGAGTATATCATCTGCAATCCTCCATCTGCGCCATTGGTGCAAGGGCTTGCGGCAAAGCGTCACCGTGGGGAGCCCAACGATATCATTCGATTGACAGGGGCTTTTGACGCTCCTACCGGCTTTTCATGCAGTTCGGTTATATTGACCGGCGAACTGCACGTTCCCTAGGCTTGGTTTCATTTTTCGCAAGGAGTCGTCATGACCAATCGTAGCGTCGCTTCTGCTCTCTTCTTTCTCTGCACGCTCGGCGTGGCTGGCCAGGCTTCGGCGCATGCCCACCTCAAGACCTCGCTGCCGGCCGATAAAAGTACCGTAACATCGTCGCCACCGGCGGTGACGATGACGTTTACGGAAAGCCTAAATCTCAAATTTTCAGGCATCAAGGTGATCGGGCCGGAAAAGGTTGCGGTGAAAACAGGGGATGCGAGCCTCAGCGATGAGGACAAGGGCTTGATCGTGCCTGTGGCCGGTCCGCTCGCTGCGGGATCCTATACTGTCGAATGGCATGTGCTGTCGAGCGATGGGCACAAGACCAGCGGCTCCTTCGGTTTCACAGTCAAGCCTTGATCGAACCATCCACAGCGATCGAAATCTGCCGCTTTCTGCATGACAGCGCCCTGCTGCTGCTATGGGGTTCGGCTGCCTTCGTGGCGTTTCTCATGCCACCCTCGCTGGCAGCCCCAACGTTGCGGCGGTTTAGTGGCCTTCCGATCGCTGCAGCCGGTCTGGCAGTTCTGACGACGGTGGCAGCACTACCGCTGCAGGCGGCAGCGCTCGGAGATGGCTGGTCCGATGCCGTGAACGGGGCAACGGCGTACGCGGTGTTATTGGAAAGCCCGTTCGCCCTCTTCTTTCAGGTGCAGTCGGTAGCAGGGTTGCTTCTACTGCTGGCCTTCATCCGCCGCGCCGACAGGCGAATGGCGGCCGTGGCCATTGCGTCGGCTCTTGGCCTCGCGGGGCTGGCGCTGACCGGGCATGCCTCGATGGAAGATGGCCTGCTCCGGATTGCCCATCGGATCAACGATGTCGTCCACCTTCTAGCAGGCGGTGCGTGGGTGGGGGCGTTGATCCCATTTGTGGTCGTGCTCAGGATGCTTGCGGTGCCCGAGTATCATGCCGCAGCGCAAGTTGCGCTGCGGCGTTTTTCGAATTTCGGGCACGGGGCGGTCTTTACCGTGCTGGCGACGGGGGTCGTCAATTCCGTCATGACGCTCGGCCGCTGGCCGACGGACTGGTCATCACCATACCAGCTGATGCTGACCATGAAGATCGGTGCCGTCGGCATGATGACATGCCTTGCAATCGTCAACCGCTACATTTTCGTTCCTGCGATCGCAGAAAACCCCGAAGCCACCTTGCGGTCAATCCGGCGGGCAAGCGTGGTCGAGATCCTGCTGGGTATTGCCGCTATCGGGCTGGTGGCCGTGTTCGGCACGTTCGATCCGGTTTGACTGTCCGGGCTTTAACGCTCGCACCTTTGCGAGAGGTAATGATTGTCGTCGTCGCAGCTGGTGAAGGCACTCGCCGGTGAGGCGCTGGATGCCGAAATCGATCCCGTGATGCGGGGCTCAGCCGGGGCGTCTTTGTGTACGAAGCCCATTCCTGCCAGCATCACCACGGCCGCAACAACCACGATGATCTCGCCGAACGAAAGCTTGTGGGCGGCTACGTGTTCACGATAGTCCTTTTCGCCGTTGCCCGCAGGCTCGTCCCGGTGGGGCTGTTCGAAAAAATCACAACATGCCATCTCAAAATCTCCCGGCGCTTAAGGTCTGCTTTGATGCAAGGCCGACTGCAAACCAGCGTGTGAGGCTGGTCATGGTGCTTGCAGGCGTCATGTGTGATCGGGGAGCGAACTATTGAAGAGCGGAAAATGAAAAGGACTATTCAGAAAATCGGATCAATGTAGTTGAATGGCCCCAAATAGGGTTGTTTTCGCAACAATCGTGTCTTTTTTGCTCGCCGTAGCGGCAAATAAAAAGGTCACGCAGCCTTGAAATGGCTGCGTGACCTGTGTTGGGAATCTTCAGAACCTTACGGCAGTTTGACGGAGGGCTCACGGCCCCAGACGCGGAGCTTGCCGATTTCCTCGAAGAATTCGGCGAGGTCTCCTGGTGCGGAGAGGCTGATCGTGCCTTCGTCGAGCGCATCGGCAATGCCGGCCTTCTGCATCAACGGAAGAGCAGCATCGACATAGCCGATGTATTTGCAGTGAGAGAAGGCATCGGCCACGAAGTCGCGTGCCGTTGCTTCCCGTAGCAGCTCTTCCGTGCCTTCCGGTGAGGTCAACAGCATGACGGCATCATAGAGAACAGATGGCCCGCCATCGATCATCTGGTGTGCAGCCAGCCATTTCCCATCGGATGCGGTGACACCGCCGACCTTCGGGGCGATCACCTCGAAGTCTGCCTTGGCATCGACTACGGCGGCCACGACTGCCTTGACCATGGCGGCATCGACGCCGTCGGTCACAAGAATTCCGAGCTTGCGACCTTCAAAGCGCATAGGGCCCTTTCTGACAATGCTGAGCGAGGGCAACTCTTCGAGGTCCTGGCGCGTCGCGACTGCAGCATCGGCGGGCTTCGGCATGGTTTGCAGACCGAGCTTGCGGGCGACGGTCAAGGCCAGCGTTTCGTCGATGTTGAAAAGGTGCGAGACGACCCGTTCTCGGATGACCGGCGTCATGACCTTGCTGAGCTCGAAGGTAATTGCCGCAACGATATGGCGCTGCTCAGGCGGCGTCTGACTGATGTAGAACTGCCGCGCCTGGCTGTAATGGTCGGCAAAGCTTTCCGGACGCAGCCGGACCTTCTGGCCCTGCTCGTCGGATGGGAAGTGACGATAGCCTGAGGTCGGTGATTCCCGCGGACCTTCACCCCAGGAATTCGGCTGGTAATTTGCACGACCCTTGGGGTTGTGCATCGCCATGTGGCCGTCCTGCTGGAAATTGTTGAACGGACATTTTGGCGCATTGATCGGGATATGGGCAAAGTTCGGTCCGCCCAGACGTTTGAGCTGCGTATCGAGATAGGAGAAGTTGCGGCCCTGCAGAAGCGGATCATTGCTGAAATCGATACCGGGCGGCACGTTCTGGGTCATGAATGCGACCTGCTCGGTTTCCGCAAAGAAATTGTCGGGCATCCGGTCCAATACAAGGCGACCGACGGGCACGGGCTTCAGGATTTCTTCCGGGATGAGCTTGGTGGCATCGAGAACGTCGAAATCGAATTTGTCGGCAAAATCCTGGTCGAAGAGCTGTACCTGCAGCTCCCACTCAGGGAAATTGCCGGACTGGATGGCCTGATAGAGATCGCGGCGGTGGAAATCCGGGTCGGCACCGTTGATCTTGACCGCTTCGTTCCAGGCGACAGACTGCAGGCCGAGCTTCGGCTTCCAGTGGAATTTGACGAATGTCGACTCGTTGTCGGCATTGACGAAGCGGAAGGTGTGAACACCGAACCCTTCCATGAACCGGAAGGAGCGGGGAAGGCCACGATCGGACATCACCCACATGATCATGTGCATGCTTTCCGGCGTTAGGCTGATGAAGTCCCAGAAATTGTCGTGGGCCGACTGCGCCTGCGGGAAGCCCTTATCCGGCTCCGGCTTGACGGCGTGGATGACATCGGGAAACTTGATGGCGTCCTGGATGAAGAATACCGGGATGTTGTTGCCAACCAGGTCCCAGTTGCCTTCCTTGGTGTAGATTTTAACGGCAAAGCCGCGCACGTCGCGAGCAAGGTCAAACGAGCCCTTGCTGCCGGCGACAGTCGAGAAACGCACGAAAGCCGGCGTCTTTTCGCCGGGCCGCTGGAAAAGGTCAGCCCGGGTGTAGTCTGCGAGCGACTCATAGGTTTCGAAATAGCCGTGTGCACCATAGCCGCGCGCATGAACGACGCGCTCAGGGATGCGCTCGTGGTCGAAATGGAAGATCTTTTCGCGGAAATGAAAGTCGTCGATCAGTGCCGGGCCACGCGCTCCGACCTTGAGGGTGTTCTGGTCATCCGAGACGGGGCCGCCTTGGGATGTCGTCAGGACAGGCGTATCGCCTTCGGCATACTGGTGCAGTTCGCCGCCATTGCCGCGTTGCAGCGTCTGGTCGTGGATCGTTACCTTGTCAGAGACAAAGGTCTGGGTTGGTTTTTTAGCCATGAGGGTTCTCCGGTCGGGATGAGACCAAGGTTGAACCTAGACCTTGCGACTTCGTTCCCCCTGCTTTCCAAACTACCCCGGAAATACGAAAAGCCGGCCATGATGGCCGGCTTTCCTCGAGATTCTCTATCTATTAATCAGATGCGTGGGTCGTTCGGGCGGTAGCGGTTGCGCTCGGCTTCGACTTCCGACTGGGAGTAAGGATCGAGAGTGTCGTCGAACTTGTTCCAGCCACCGGCAGTGTATGCGTCGCGACGGTCCGTCAGGTTGACGCGTTGCGAGCGGTCGAGAATGGCTTCAGCCGCAATAGCCTCATCCTCTTCGACCTGGGCGGTGACCAGAGTGCCGCCACGTCGAACGCCTTCAGCGTAGACATGGGCGTCCTCTTCCGGCACGCCGGAGCTGATGAGGGCGCCAACGACACCGCCAGCGGCGCCGCCAACTACTGCACCGGCAACGGCGCCTGTCAGCGTGGCGACAAGCCAACCCGCTGCGACGACCGGGCCGACGCCTGGAATGGCGAGCATTCCGAGGCCGGCGAGCAATCCGCCAGCACCACCAGCGACTGCGCCGATACCAACGCCCGTGCCTGCTCCTTCAGCTGCGTTGTTACCCTGATCCTCGACCTTGCGGCCATCGGCAGTGTTTGAAACGATACTGATGTTCTTCGATGCCACGCCGGCGCTTTCGAGCTGGCCAACCGCAGTCTTCGCATCATTATAGTTGTCGAACAGACCTGTGACAGTTCTCATTGTAGTGTCCTTCCGAATATATTTTAATTGGGGAATGGATTACTTCGCCTGGACGACGTTGCCCTGATAATCGAGCGACACCTGCACCGGCTTGGCATCCTTGTTTGCGCTGGCGCGCCAGATGCCCTGGTCATCGAGCTTCAGGTCGGCGACATCAGCGAACCCGGCTGCTTCCATGCGCGATTTTGCCTGAGCTTCCGTAAAGCTGTTTTTGCCCTGCACGGGTGCGCCGGCGTTGTTAGTTGCAGGCGTGGCGACGGCCGGTGTATCCTGCGATGTTGTCGGTGTCTGGCTCTGCGCGAAGGCAACCGAAGTTGTCATCAGGGCAGCAATCGACGTCAGCAAAATCTTCTTCATCGGGGTTTCCTCGTCTGTGTCTTGTTGTTGTTTGTTGCCCTCTCACAACCAGTTCGCTGTTGAGTTGTTCCAAAGTCAAGTTGAAGTAATTACGCGGGTCAAACGGTACAGGGAGTTTTCCGACGGACACGTGATGACTTACCGAGGCTCAAGTCAACCCTTTGGGATAGCTTGGATTTCCGATAGATGAAGCAATCCCTCAAAGGATCTTGACCCCGTTTTCAAGCGGGCAATGACGGCCGCTGGGAGGGCATCGTTTCAGTTCAAAAATGCCTTCCAGTCTGCAGCTATCAAAAGACCGTCATCGCGTGAAACATTATGGTTCACATGACGTTTACGCTGTCGACAAGGATGGTGGACCCGATGAACCCTACCCAGCAGAGACAGAATTTTCGCGCCAATTCCAGCAAGCAGTCAGACGCAGATACGTTGCGAGAGGCGCGCGATCTGGTCGATCAGTATCTTCACTATCTCAAGCTGGCGGATCTGGCGCTGGATGTTGTCGATATAGACGACCTACCATTCCGCAAACAGTTGCTTGTCAGCGCGGTGCGCCTGCTGATTGCAACGGAATCCTCGGCAACCACGCGCCAGCAGTTGCGCAAGGTCGGGCTGACGCTCGCTTCCTTCCAGGACGATATCGGCCAGCGCATGACCATGCGTCCGCTTCCCTCGGAGGAGAGGATGAGCGAGGAAGAGCTGCAGGCAGAAGTGAAAAAACATCGTCATTTGATAGTGAGATTTGACCGTGCCTTCGCGGCGATGGCATCCGAGCGCGTTCGCCTGGATGAGCTTTTCCAGCAGTCGATGCGGATGGCCGAGCGCCGCGAAAGCAATGCCGCCGCAGCGTCTCGCCGGTCCAACTTCGAGGCCGGTGGGACGTATTCGCCGTACCTTTGACACCAGTAGGCGTGTTTCAGAAACGACAGACTCTACTGCCCACGAAAATGCCGCCTCACCGGGCGGCATTTTCTATTCAGGCTATTGGAAACTCGCGTCAGATCTTCAAACCGCGAGGGCGGCCACAACTTCGCGGCCGGCGCGGGCGACAGCTTCGGTGTTGATATCGAACTTGCGGTAGACATCCTCGATTTTGCCGGATGCGCCGAAGTCGTGCATGCCGACGAAACGACCGTCGAGACCGAGATACCTGTCCCAGCTATCCTGCACGGCAGCCTCGACCGCAACGCGTGCGCGCGTCTCGCCGAGCACCGATGCCTTGTAGGCGGCATCCTGGGCTTCGAACAGCAACTTGCAGGGCATGGAGACGACGGCGGTCGGAATACCCTCGGCCTGCAGTAGGTCGCGCGCTTCGACGGCCAGATGCAGTTCGGATCCCGTCGCAAGAATCGTCAACTTGCGGCGACCGCCCTCAGCCTCCAGCAGCACGTAGCCACCCTTGGCCGAGAGGTTTTCCGTGCCGGGATCGCGGCGCAGCAGCGGCATCGGCTGGCGTGACAGGGCAATCAGCGCTGCCTGGCGTGGTGCGTCGAGAATAGCTTCCCAGCATTCGGCTGTTTCGATCGGATCGCCCGGGCGGTAGACAGCAAGCTTCGGGATGGCACGCAGCGCACTCAGATGCTCGACCGGCTGATGCGTCGGACCGTCTTCGCCGAGGCCAATCGAATCGTGGGTCATGACGAAGATGGTGCGGATATCCATCATCGCTGCCAGGCGGATTGCCGGGCGGCAATAGTCGGAGAATGTCAGGAAGGTGCCGCCGTAGGGCACCAGGCCGCCATGCAGGGCTATGCCGTTCATCGCCGCGGCCATTCCGTGCTCCCGAACACCGTAATGGACATAGGAGCCGTCGAACTGGCCGGCGGGGATTTCGACCTGGTTCTTCGCCTTGGTGTTGTTGGATGGTGTCAGGTCAGCCGAGCCGCCGAGCATCTCCGGAATGGCATCGAACAGATGGTTGAGGACGATCCCGCTTGCCTGTCGCGTGGCGAGATCCTTTTCGCTGCCAAGCAGCTCTGTCTTGGCGTCGGTGACTGCCTGCTTCCAACCGGCCGGCAGCTCGCCTTTCATCCGGCGGTCGAAATCTTCGCCCAGCCCATTTGGGGCAGCCTTGACGCGGTCAGCCCAAGCCATGCGGGCGTCGCGGCCCTTGGCGCCGATAGCGCGCCAGGCGTCCAGCAGTGGCTGCGGGATTTCGAAAGGTGGTGCATCCCACTTCAGCAGACGGCGCGCGCCGGCGATTTCTTCTTCGCCGGGTGCATCGCTGTGCGCCTTCTGGGTGCCGGCCTTGGTCGGGAAGCCGAAGCCGATGACGGTCTTGCAAGAGATCATCGATGGCTTGTCTGTTACCTTCTGTGCTTCGATGATCGCAGCGCGGATGGCGTCGGTATCGTGGCCATCGATTTCCTGCACATGCCAGTTGGACGCCCGGAAGCGCGCTGCCTGGTCATCCGACTCGGACAAGTTGACTGCACCGTCGATCGTGATCGAATTGTTGTCGAAGAACGCGATCAGGCGGCCGAGCTTGCGGTGGCCGGCAAGCGAGATTGCCTCGTGGCTGATGCCTTCCATCAGGCAACCGTCGCCCATGAATACATATGTGAAGTGATCGACCAGGGCATCGCCGAATTTGGCATTCATGATGCGTTCGGCAAAAGCCAGGCCCACGGAATTGGCAAGGCCCTGACCAAGCGGACCGGTGGTGGTCTCGATGCCGTGGGCATGATGGTATTCGGGGTGACCTGGCGTGCGGCTGTCGATCTGGCGAAAGTTCTTGATTTCGTCGATGGTCATTTCCTTGACGCCGGTCAGGTAGAGGAGGCTGTAGAGCAGCATCGAGCCATGGCCGTTGGAGATCAGGAAGCGGTCACGGTCGAACCAGTGCGGATCTGCTGCGTCGAACTTCATAAACTCGGAAAACAGCACCGTGGCGATATCAGCCATGCCCATCGGCATCCCCGGATGGCCGCTTTTTGCTTTCTGCACCGCATCCATCGACAGGAAACGGATGCAATCGGCCATGTCGCGCAGGTGCTGGTCGCGCGGGGCAGGAACGGTTTTTTCGGTCTGGACCGGGGATTGGGTTGCCATGGGGATGCTCCAAATTTCGTTCTCAGGGAATGGTTTGCCGCGCGACAGGGCCGGGGCTCGTCTATTGGTAGATATAGCCAGGTTGTGGAATTCAACCGTCCTCCGCAAAAGGTGAACGGCTGGCGATGGCAGGGGAGGGGATGTTGCTCCCCGATTGGGCATGCGACGCCTATCATTTGACCAGATTGTCTTGTACTCGGGCTCGATGACATTAAAACGATCCGACACACGCGACACCAGCCTTCGCGACATCTGGAGCCTGCACGAATTTGCTCGCCTCAATCTTCTTGACAAAAAGCAAATCGGTCGGCTGAAGATGCTGATGGGTCCCGTCGAGGAGCGCCAGGATGCCAACCTCGATCATACCAGCCGCTGATGGTGATTTTCACAGTAGCTGGCGTGACACCGGCGCTTGAAAATGCAGTATGTTCAGGCTTGAGCCGGAGCCGTCATGGATAACGTCGAAATCAACAGCCGCAGCGAATTCGCACTCTGGGCCATCCAGCGGGCGCAGGAAATCGTTCGCAATGAAGGCTCGGCGCTGGCGCTGTCTGCCCGCGATATGGACGAGGAAGCCTTGCAGCGTACCGGCGGCGCTCTCGGCAAGGCGATCTCCGATGCCATGCTCGAAGTGTTCGACGGGCTGATGGTGGAATAGGCGCCATCCAGACCGATGACAATTTCCGCATGCAATCGCGGCATCCACATTGTCCAGTCGCAGTTGCAGCCCTATTTCGTGTAGGCGCGGAAGACGACTACCGGGTATGCCGCAAGGATTATGCCTTCCGGCATACGAAGTAGGCTAGGCTGCGACATCTGGAATTAGGAAAATATGTCATGCACGTTACGTATCATGTTGCCGAACACGACGAAGGCTGGGGCTATCGACTGGGCGACGTATGGTCGGAAACCTTCCCTGATCATGCGCAGGCGCTGAAAGCCGCCAAGGACGCGGCCAAGCGCCAGCAGATTGGTGGCCAGGATGCGGAGATTGCCTATCAGGCGGCGGACGGAAGCTGGAAGACCGAGTCGGCCAGCGGCGGCGATCGCCCCGAAGCGGACGTCAAGGATGACGGCTGATCGATAGACAGGCGCAAAGGCCGGAGGCTCGAGCGTTGGAAATCAGGTGACATGGGTGTGGCATGGTTGTTAATACGCCGGTAGTTTCGTCCAGACAGGGTATGCCCTTGTCTGAAGCCATCGGCTCCAGAAGCCGTAGCCACCCTCTGCAGCTTGCCATGTTCGCACTTGCCGCATCGCTGGCGTTTTCTTGCGCGCCGGGCGCTCGAGCTGCGGATTGCGACAGTATGCCGGAGCCTGGTCTCGACTGGAGCGAATGCAGCAAGAAGAATATCATGCTCGACGGCAGCAACCTGAAGGATGCAAACCTTTCCGGCGCCGACCTGTCTGTCACCGGGCTTCCGAACTCGAACCTCGACGGGGCTCAGCTTGAAAAAGCTAACCTCATGCGCGCCTGGTTTACCGGCTCGACGATGAAGAAGGCAGACTTCGCGCGGGTCCAGGCCTACCGCAGCGGTTTTTCCAAGGTTCTGGCTGATGGTGCGTCCTTTGCCAGTGCCGAACTGCAGCGGGCGAACTTTTCCGGAGCGAAGCTGACTGGGACTGACTTCCAGAAGGCAGAGCTTGGGCGGGCCAACTTCGACAAAGTGGTACTGGGCGATACGAATTTTACCCTGGCTAACCTCTCGCGGGCCCATTTCGATGCGGCTAGCGTCGAGGGGCCGATAAACTTCGACAGGGCTTTCATGTTCCTGACCGATATCGAAGGTCTGGATCTCTCGAATGCGCGCGGTCTGCTGCAGCCGCAGGTCGATCTGTCCTGTGGTGACGACAAGACAAAACTGCCGCCCGCCTTGAAAAAGCCGGCCGGCTGGCCCTGCCACGCGGACTGAGACTTAAAGGTGCCGATTGCGGCGCCGCTACTTCTTGGAGATCGTCGTGAACTTCGTGCCGCGCACGCGCACCGTGATCTGGCATGGTTCGGTGTCCGTGCGGTCGCAGAAGCGCGGATGCATCTTCATCACAAGCACCATGTTGCCGAAGCGCATGATGAAGTCGTAGCTGTAGATCTGCGCGGTGGCGATCATCAGGTAGCCGCCGGTGTCGACCTGGATGTAGAAGTTGTGCGGGCAACCTTCGTCTGTACAGTCGGGGCCTTTTTCGCCCTTGCAGGTGATTTCGCCTTCGTTGATGACGATATCGCCGCGTTTGTCGTTGTTAATGTCCTGCTCTGTTGCAAACCCATCGCCAAAGCTGACCCCGGCGCCGCAACGCTTGGTGAAATGCTCCTTTTCGAAAGCGACGGGATCGGTCAGGAGCGCCTGCTGGGCGCTGGCGACTGCGGGCATGACCACGAACGCCATCACATTCAAAAATGCCAGAAACAAAAATCTCACAAAATCACCTCGCAATAACTGGCTCCGACACAGGCGCGTGGCAGTCCGGGCTGCAAGTTAGTCCTTCCTGCTTGCGCGGCCCTGACTGCCGTGATCCACTGCGGCATTTGCAGCTGACCTGTTCGTGGGGCCATTCATGTCGCTACTGTCGTTCCTCGATTATGCAGGCGTTGCCGTGTTTGCCGCGACCGGCGCCCTTTCGGCATCACGCAAGCAGCTCGACCTGATCGGGTTTCTGTTTCTGGCGGCGGTGACGGGTATCGGCGGTGGCACGATGCGCGACATCGTGCTCGGCAGGCTGCCCGTCTTCTGGGTGCTCAATCCGACCTACATCCTCGTCTGCTGCGTCATCGGCGTCCTCGTGTTCTTCACGGCGCATCTGCTGGAGTCGCGGTACAAGCTGCTGATATGGCTCGATGCCGTCGGGCTGGCAGCCTATTGCGTGATGGGCGCCGCCAAGGGCCTGGCAGCCACGGGTTCACCCACGGTTGCCATCGTCACCGGCACGTTGACGGCCACCTTCGGCGGTATCCTGCGCGATATGATCAGCAACGAGCCTTCGGTACTGCTGCGTCCGGAGATCTATGTGACAGCGGCGCTCATCGGCGCCTGCGTCTTTGTCGCCGCCAATTCGACGCCGATGCCGCTCTACGCCGCCTCCGCGCTTGGGGTGATCGCGGCGTTCGGGGTTCGCGGCGGAGCTTTGTGGTTTGGCTGGACGTTTCGCGGCTATCGCCCGAGGCCCGGACGTCATCCGGACGATGTCTTATAGAAGGACTGACTGGCAGCTAGCGCTGGATCGGGCGCAAGCGGATGACCACGTCGACATGGGCAATTTCCATGCCTTCCGGTGGCTCCGGCAGATTGTCGATGACGAGATTGCTGATCGGAATGTCGAGAACTTCGTTGTGTCCTTCAACGAAGAAGTGGTGATGGTCCGACACGTTGGTGTCGAAATAGGTGCGGGCGCTCTCGACGGCCAGAACGCGGATAAGGCCCGCTTCGGTGAACTGGTGCAGCGTATTGTAGACGGTTGCCAGAGAGACCGGCACCTTTGCGGCGACGGCTTCCTCATGCAGTTCCTCGACGGTGAGGTGACGGTCGCCCTTGGCGAACAGCAGATCGCCCAGCGCGACGCGCTGCCGGGTCGGCCTCAGGCCCGCCATGCGCAGTCTGGTCTCGATCGGCAATTCGGCTGCAAACGCCATCAAACGGACTCCAAAGTCGTCGTGTCGACTAATCTTGAGTGCTTCATATATCTTTTGATTGCCCGGCTTTCAATAGTTCCAGTGGGGACATCGACGGGCAAAAAGCCGCAATGTCCGGCTTTTACAGCATTTGCCTCTGGCAGCGGCCTTGGGCTTCCTGTATGCGACCACCACATAAAGGTGAAACGTGCCCGATCAGTGGGTGGGAATGCAGAAGCCAATGCTAGAGCTTCAATTCCTGCCGATCTTACACTAACCTCACTCTCCATAGGCATTCATGCGGGGGAAACGGATTTTTATGACGACGAAACCATCCAGCTTCAACTACGAGGAAATCCTGAGCTGCGGTCGCGGCGAACTGTTCGGCCCAGGTAACGCACAATTGCCGTTGCCGCCGATGCTGATGGTTCATCGCATAACCGATATCTCGGAAACTGGTGGCGCCTTCGACAAGGGATACGTGCGTGCGGAATACGACGTGCGTCCGGACGACTGGTATTTCCCGTGCCATTTTGCCGGCAATCCGATCATGCCAGGCTGCCTTGGTCTCGACGGCATGTGGCAGCTGACGGGCTTCTACCTCGGCTGGCTCGGGGAACCGGGCCGCGGCATGGCGCTCTCGACCGGGGAAGTCAAATTCAAGGGCATGGTCCGTCCGGCGACGAAACTTCTGCAATTCGGCATAGATTTCAAGCGCGTGATGCGCGGCCGCATGGTGCTTGGCATTGCCGATGGCTGGATGAAGGCCGACGGCGAAGAAATCTACCGGGCAACCGACCTCCGGGTCGGGTTGGCCAAGGAAAAGGCGGAGTGATTGGCGTTGACGCGCGCGATCCTCTATCCACCGCACACAATTCGACACTAACAAAAAGGTCCAACACATGAGACGGGTTGTTGTCACAGGTCTTGGTATTGTCTCTTCCATCGGAAACGATGCCTCCGAAGTCACTGCTGCGCTGCGCGAGACCAAGTCCGGCATCTCTTTCTCGCCGGATTTTGCCGAGCACGGTTTCAAGTGCCACGTCTGGGGCAAGCCGTCGCTCGACCCAACCGATCTGGTCGACCGTCGGGCCATGCGCTTCCTGTCGCAGGGCGGTGCGTGGAACCATGTGGCCATGAAGCAGGCAATCGCTGATTCGGGCCTCGAGGATTCGGATATCGGTGGCAACGAGCGCACCGGCATCATCATGGGCTCCGGCGGGCCTTCGACGCGCACGCTGATCGAAGCGGCCGACATCACCATCAAGAACAACAGCCCGAAGCGCATCGGCCCGTTCGCGGTTCCCAAGGCTATGTCTTCGACCGCGTCGGCGACGCTTGCCACCTGGTTCAAGATACACGGCGTGAACTATTCGATCTCATCGGCCTGCTCGACCTCCGCCCATTGCATCGGCAATGCGATGGAGATGATCCAGTGGGGCAAGCAGGACGTGATGTTTGCCGGCGGCCACGAGGATCTCGACTGGACCATGTCGAACCTGTTCGATGCCATGGGTGCCATGTCCTCCAAGTACAACGACACTCCCTCCACTGCATCACGGGCCTATGACGTCAGCCGCGACGGCTTCGTCATTGCCGGCGGTGCTGGTGTGCTGGTGCTCGAAGAGCTCGAGCATGCCAAGGCGCGCGGCGCCAGGATCTATTGCGAGATCACCGGATATGGTGCCACCTCGGATGGCTACGACATGGTCGCGCCATCGGGGGAGGGTGCCATTCGCTGCATGCGCCAGGCGCTGAAGACGGTGGACGGCGAGGTCGACTACATCAACACTCACGGGACCTCTACCCCGGTGGGCGACAGCAAGGAAATCGGCGCGATCCGCGAAGTGTTCGGCGACAAAATTCCGCCGATCCAGTCCACGAAGTCGCAGACCGGCCATTCGCTCGGTGCTGCCGGTGTCCAGGAATCCATCTACTCGATCCTGATGATGCAGGAGCGCTTCATCGGCGAAAGCGCCCACATCACGGAACTTGACCCGGAATTTGACGGCGTTCCGATCGTGCGCAAGCGCATCGACAATGCCCGGATGGATACCGTGCTTTCCAACTCCTTCGGCTTCGGCGGGACCAACGCTACGCTCGTGTTCCAGCGCCACAACGGATAAATCAATGACCGGAATAATGCAGGGTAAGCGCGGCCTCATCATGGGCGTCGCGAACAATCATTCCATCGCCTGGGGCATCGCGAAGGCGCTGGCGGCCCAGGGTGCGGAATTGGCCTTCACCTACCAGGGTGATGCGCTGGGCAAGCGGGTAAAGCCGCTGGCCGCCGAACTCGGTTCGGACTTCATCCTGCCCTGCGATGTCGAGGATGTCGCCTCGGTCGATAGCGTCATCGATGCCCTGAAGAGCCGCTGGGGCAGCGTCGATTTCGTCGTCCATGCCATTGGCTTTTCCGACAAGAACGAACTTAAGGGTCTCTATGCCAACACCACGCGCGATAACTTTTCGCGGACCATGGTGATCTCCTGTTTCTCCTTCACGGAAATCGCCAAGCGGGTTGCCACGCTGATGACCGAAGGCGGCAGCATGCTGACGCTGACCTATAACGGCTCGTCGCGCGTGATCCCGAACTACAATGTCATGGGTGTCGCCAAGGCGGCGCTCGAGGCATCGGTGCGCTATCTGGCTGCCGATTACGGTCCGCGCGGTATCCGCGTCAACGCCATCTCGGCCGGCCCGATCCGCACGCTTGCAGGCGCCGGTATTGCCGATGCCCGTGCGATCCTGTCGTGGAACCAGCATAATGCGCCGTTGCGCAAGACCGTGACGATCGACAATGTCGGCAGTTCTGCGCTGTATCTCCTGTCGGATCTTTCCGCAGGTGTTACGGGCGAGATCCACCACGTCGATTCCGGCTTCAACATCACTTCGATGCCGACGCTGGAAACGCTGACGCGTGCTGAAATCGACTGATACCAAACATCAGGCCGGCGCAGCCCTGCGTCGGTCCGTATGGCGATGCCTATCTCGGCTCTTCCGGACCTATGGCTATATGGCCATGCAGCACAGCGATGGTCACCGCATGAAGCCGGTTGCTCGCTCCCAGTTTTTCCTCGACCGTCTTCAAAAGCTGCTCGATCTCTGGTTCGGGCAGCGCTAGCGTGCGGCCGATTTCTTCCAGCCGATGGCCGTCGGCTATCAGCTGCAGGATATCTTTTTCACGGGACGTGAGTTTGGGCGACGGAGAGGTAGATTCCGTCGACGGAAAGATCCTAGACATGGCGGTCCGCTAAATGGGGTTGAGCGAAATCAGTTAAGGGTGCGACGCCGAAGGCGACTGACGCGATAACGACTGGCTGAAAGCGCTGAATACTATGGAGACGACATCGTGTCGTTAACGACGGGCGCCAGAAATTTATCTTTCTGCGCAACAGTTCATGACTGTTGTCGCCTATCAAGACGACATCATGAAATCTTCCCGATTTGTATCGGCGCGTCAAGGTCATCTCCTTGGAATTCTTGCAGTCTACTGCTTTCTTCGGCATTGATGTTGCGCAGGGTCTTGGGCGACGCGCCGAACCAGCGATAGACCGACCGCGTGAAAGCGCTGGGCGCCGAGTATCCGAGTCGATAGGAAATGGTTGTAATGGAAAGGCTGCCGTCGCGCAGCAGGGCCAGGCAGAGCCGGCGCCGCTCGTCGTCGCGGAGATCGTTGAGGGTCGTTCCGAACTCTGCCAGTCTCCGTTGGAACGTGCGCTCCGACAAGCCGAAATAGGCGGCAGTCAAATCAAGCGAAAGCGTCGCCTCGGCGATCCGCCGCCGGATGTAGCGGCGCACCTGCTCGACAAATTCCTCCTCGGTCACCTCATCCGCCTGCAGGGTCCGGATCTGGATGTTCATCAGCTTGAAGAGGTTAGGGTCGCCACGGGGGTTGCGACGGTCGAGAAGGCTTGCCGGCACGTGCAAGCTGTTGACGGGCATGCCAAACGAGAGATGGCGGGTCATGTGCTGCCGAAAGAAGGCCGGATGACGCGGCCTCTGCCGCTGCAGCCCAACGGCCACGCGGTCGATATCCTTGCCAACCAGGCGCCCGAGATGGCGCAGGTGCAGGCTAACGATCAGATCGACATACTGATCCCGTTTCGAAACCGATGGGGCGAAATTCCAGGAGAGGACCGAGCCGGTGTCGGACTTCTGGAGACTGCAGTCGCGAACCTGCGACGCAAATGCCAGATGATCGACGAGAAAGTCCAGGAAATCGTGAACGGTGGGTGCCGTCATCATGCCGTAGCCAAACGGACCGCTGGAGCCAAGCGTAAAGCCGGCAGCACATTTCAGTCCGAAGGCTTCGTCATCCGCCATCAACGCGCAGGCTTCCAACAGGCGGCACATGCGGTCGAGGCTAATGCGCGCAGTCAGGCTTTGCAGGTCGTCCGGATCAATATCGAGGGCCCGGCAAATCGGGATGATGTCGAAGCCGTAGCTCTGCGCGTGAAGAGCGATGGCAGAGCCCGCACCGGCGACAGTGGTCAGTTCATCATTGACCGTTTGCTTAGACATTGATCTTCTGGCGTTCGATGTTAAATATCAGTCGCCAGAAGATAAGCCGCGGAATGTCGCTCTGTCGAGCTTATTCTTAATTAGTTTATTATCAATGCCGGATTGTCCGGTAGTGGACAAACCTATTTACTTGCCCACAACACTTTAAACCGAGCATTACGGCAAGTTTCACCGCTATTCTTGAACAGCCCCGCCAGCACCGGTTCATAGGGCAGGCCACGGTTTGCCACGAGCAACAGCCGGCCACCGCTGCGGATCGCTCCCGCGGCCGTCTTGATGAGCGCCTGACCGAGCAACGGATCGGCGGCATGTCCTTCGTGAAAAGGTGGGTTCATGATGACGAGATCGTATTTGTCGCGCACGGATTCGCCAGCCAGGTCGTGCCAGAAGAAGCGGGCCGCGATATTCGGGATATTGGAAGCGAGATTGAGCTTGGCTGCTTCCAGCGCGGCGTGATCTGCCTCGTAGAGGTCGATGCGCCCTAGTTTAGGCGAGCGCATACCCATCTCGACGGCGAGGTAACCCCATCCGGCACCGAAATCTGCGACGTCACCGGTAAAGTCGGCCGGCAGGCGCGAGGCGAGCAGTTCGGAGCCGCCGTCGATGCGCTCGTGGGAGAACATGCCCGGTGCCGTCGTGAAGCGGCCATCGACCCGGATTGCGGGCTTCTGAAGCTTGGCCAGCATCGGCACCGTGTCTTCGGGGCGTCCGAACCAGAAGGCCACGCCATGATATTTCGGCATATGGTCGATGGGAAGACCAAGGCCTTCGACGCGCTTGCGCAGCGAGGCGATGCCATCTTCCTTGCCGCCGGCGACGACGATCAGGCCGCCGAGTTTCACCCGTGCGAGTGCTTCGGCGATGTTGGCCTCGTTCTCGCCCTTGTGCTTGGTGCAGAGGACCAGCGCGCCGTCATAGTCCGCTCCCTCTATCTCAGGCGTCGCCTCGATGCGGCTTGCCTGCAGCTGGCGATAGAGCGGGCGAAAACCCTGGACCGCGGTCAACGTCGCCAGAAACTCTGGCGGCAGCGCAAACCCGGCCTCGGCGCCGAGAAACAGGATGCGTTCACCTTCACCGGGTGCAGCCACGGTGGCGGAGGCAAAGGGATGGAACAGGGTCTTCAGGGCGTCGCGGCTCATGGCTTATCTCGTGTCAAAGGCGGATAGAAAAGGGGCGCGGAAGACTTGTCCCGCGCCCCGGAGATGCAAGCGAAGGCGCAGCTTATTCGGCTGCGGCATCCTTCTTTTCGCCGACGATTTCCTGGCCGGTGGCCTGGTCGACGACCTTCATGGAGAGGCGAACCTTGCCGCGTTCGTCGAAGCCGAGCAGCTTGACCCAGACCTTCTGGCCTTCCTTGACGACATCAGTCGTCTTGGCAACGCGGTCGCCGGCGAGCTGGGAGATGTGCACCAGGCCGTCGCGTGCGCCGAAGAAGTTGACGAAAGCGCCGAAGTCAGCGGTCTTGACGACCGTGCCTTCGTAGATCTGGTTGATCTCAGGCTCGGCAACGATCGAGTGGATCCACTTGCGGGCCGCTTCGATTTCCTTGCCGGACGAGGATGCGATCTTGATCGTGCCATCGTCTTCGATGTTGATCTTGGCGCCCGTCTTTTCAACGATTTCGCGGATGACCTTGCCGCCGGAGCCGATGACTTCACGGATCTTGTCGACCGGGATGTTCATGATCTCGATGCGCGGAGCGAATTCGCCTAGCTGGCCACGGCCTTCGGAAATGGCGTTGGACATCTCGTTGAGGATGTGAAGACGACCGTCCTTCGCCTGGTTCAGCGCGACGTTCATGATCTCTTCGGTGATGCCTTCGATCTTGATGTCCATCTGAAGGGCGGTAATGCCGCCTTCCGTGCCGGCAACCTTGAAGTCCATGTCGCCGAGATGATCTTCGTCGCCGAGGATGTCGGAGAGAACTGCAAAGCGGTCCTCTTCCTTGATCAGGCCCATGGCGATACCGGCAACCGGGCGGCCGAGCGGAACGCCGGCATCCATCAGCGCGAGCGAGGTGCCGCAGACGGTGGCCATCGAGGACGAGCCGTTGGACTCGGTGATCTCGGAGACGACGCGCAGCGTGTAGGGGAACTGCTCAGGTGTCGGCAGCATCGGACGAATGGCGCGCCATGCGAGCTTGCCATGGCCGATTTCGCGGCGGCCCGGGGAGCCCATGCGGCCGGTTTCGCCAACCGAGTAGGGAGGGAAGTTGTAATGCAGAAGGAAGCGTTCCTTGTACATGCCGGTCAGGCTATCGACATACTGCTCGTCTTCACCGGTGCCGAGCGTGGCAACGACGATCGCCTGCGTTTCGCCGCGGGTGAACAGGGCAGAACCGTGGGTGCGTGGCAGCAGGCCGACTTCCGATACGATCGGACGAACGGTCGACAGGTCACGGCCGTCGATGCGGCTCTTGGTGTCGAGGATGTTCCAGCGAACGATCTTCGCCTGAAGGTGCTTGAAGACGGCGCCGATGACTTCGGCCGAGTACTTCGGCTCTGCGCCTTCCGGGAAGTAATGCGCCTTGACCTTGGCCTTGACGGCGTCGACGGCTGCGTAGCGGTCGGCCTTCTGGGTGATCTTGTAGCCTTCGCGAAGCTCGGCTTCGAAGTGCTTCAGCATTTCGGCTTCGAGTTCGGAATGGTCTTCCGCCTGGAAGTCACGGGCTTCCTTGGCAGCAACTTCGGCGAGCTTGATGATCGCGTCGATGACCGGCTGGAAACCACGGTGGCCGAACATGACGGCGCCGAGCATGATTTCTTCGGACAGTTCCTTGGCTTCCGATTCAACCATCAGGACGGCGTCCTGCGTGCCGGCAACGACGAGGTCGAGAACCGATTCGTCCATCTCGTCGAGATGCGGGTTGAGGACGTATTCGCCATTGATGTAGCCGACGCGCGCGCCGCCGATTGGGCCCATGAAGGGAACGCCGGAGAGCGTCAGGGCAGCCGAGGTGGCAACCATGGCGAGGATGTCGGGATCGTTTTCAAGGTCGTGTTGGACAACGGTTACGACGACCTGGGTGTCGTTCTTGTAGCCAGCCGGGAAAAGCGGGCGGATCGGGCGGTCGATGAGACGGGAAACCAGTGTTTCCTTCTCGCTCGGGCGGCCTTCGCGCTTGAAGTAGCCGCCTGGGATCTTTCCGGCTGCGTAGGTCTTTTCCTGGTAGTTGACAGTCAGCGGGAAGAAATCCTGACCCGGCTTCGGCGACTTGGCCGAAACGACGGTGGCCAGAACCACGGTCTCGCCGTAGGTGGCGAGAACCGCGCCGTCAGCCTGACGTGCGATCTTGCCGGTTTCGAGTTTCAGCGGGCGTCCTGCCCACTCGATTTCCACTGTGTGTACGTCGAACATATCGTATCCTTGCCTGATGCGGGAAAACGCGCCACCGCCGGTTCGGGCAAGGCGCATCGTCGACCGCATTGTGTGACAGGTCACGGGCAAGACAGCGGGAGGCTTTTCCGGCGTTTCCGTCTCGCCTTCAGGCGGTGGACGGAGACGATCGTGTCCGGCATTGCGGCTTCAGGTCCTGGACCTAGAAGACGGCCTGGACCAAGGGTCCTGGCGAAAGCGTCCGGCAATCCTGCCCCATGACAGGTCAACGGTTTATGTCTTGGCGAAGCCGGCCCATCCGGTTCGCCGCCTCTTGCCTGTTGCGCGGATCATATCGTGGCGCGGTCAGGCATCGGGATGTGGGTCGGTGCGACCCGGTCATAAAAGTCCGGCGGGCGTCCCGTCAGGAACGCCCGCCGCAAAATTGTTAACGACGGATACCGAGGGCAGCAATCAGCTTGCTGTAGCGGGATACGTCCTTCTTCTTCAGATAGTCGAGCAGCGAACGGCGGCTCGAAACCATCGTCAGCAGACCACGGCGGGAATGGTTATCCTTCTTGTGGTCCTTGAAATGGCCGGTCAGATTGTTGATCCGTTCGGTCAGGATGGCAACCTGTACTTCCGGCGAACCTGTGTCGCCTTCGACAGTTGCGTATTCCTTGATCAGCGCAGACTTGCGCTCAGCAGTAATCGACATCGGATGGTCCTTTCGATGAGGAGGAAGAAGTCGCCAAAAGCCGAGATGTCGTCCAGCTTTGGCCGCGAAAGCAAATGGGCAAGCCCAGTGCTGGCGCAGCCTATAAACTAATTGGGGTGGGAAGGGAAGAGGGCGTGGGTAGAGGCAGTGGGGAGAGGACAAAGTCCTTTTGCCCCTTCCGAGCAATGACCGCGCCGGCAAGCCTGGCATGCTGCTCTGAAAGCAACCTTTTTGCAGTGCGCGTCTAGGCCAAGCTATCGGTTTGAAGATCCGTACAGGCCTGTCGCGAAATTCGGTGTTGGCAGTGAAGGGGATGTATCGGTGCCGTCTGTATCGTCTCCGTACATTCCGGCGTTCCGCTTCAAGGCTTTCGTCAGCCTGTCGTTAGCCTCAGGATTGCTGGCACTGTCTATGACATCCTGGAGCGAGATGCCGAGCTTGTCTAGGCCGAGTTCCTTTTCAAGGCCATGGACGGCGCTATCCCCGCCGTCGACTTTCAGGCGTGCGAAAGCTTTTTGCATGGCGGCAACAAAATCATCCCTCGAGGAGTAGTCGTCCTGATTGACGCCCAGCGCTTTGGCCGTACGGTCGATGATATCGAGTTTCTGCTTGGTGATGCTCGGATGGTTGACGCCGAACATTGCCTCGGCAACCTTCGACTCGCCCGGACTTGGCTGCCTCACTACGCTAACTTTTCCCTGTCGCGTCTGGCCGCTTGCGGTTGCGGTGATCGCGTCGGTCGCGCTTTGAGTCGGCGTTGTCGGCGAAGTTCCGGCCGGCTGAAGAAGAAGCAAGGCGGTCGAACTGCCGGAAATGGAAGATAGAAATGCCACTGCAAAGTCCTCCCCAGGAACTGCGTGCCGATCGCCCTACCACCATGGACGGCCCCTTGAACCCAGGGAGGCATCATGCCCTCCGAACTCTACCGCAGGTATACTTAGCGATATCTTAATTTTTCACTTAAAGGCTTGTCCAGGACCAAACTGCGAGGGCTTGGTTTGAACCTCTAAGGTGACTGCCGATCCCCGATTATGGAAAGAAAGTTAGCCCGTCCCTCAGACAAACACCCGCTTCGGCCGGAATTCGCCTTCGCCGATCTCGCCGATAGCAATGAGCTTGCCGCGCGCCGTGGCATAGGCTTCGCTCTCGGCGACCGGCGCATCGCGGCCGCGGACGAGGATGGGGTTGCCCATCTTCAGGCGGTGGGCTTGTTCGTCGGTGATGGCGAGATGCGGGAGGGATGACAGGGCTTCTGCGGTGTCGATGACCAGCGCGTCGAGGGCGGCGAGGCGCTCTTCCATATCCTCGATGGCTTCGAGCGCCACGAGTTCCGCGAGCGGCACCATGGTTTCCTCGGCAAACGGCGCGACGAAGGTGCGGCGCAGGCCGGAGACGTGGCCGTAGCAGCCGAGGTCGCGGCCAAAGTCGCGGGCGAGAGCTCGGACATAGGTGCCCTTGCCGCATTCGACTTCGAAATGCGCCGTGGAGGCATCGGGGCAGGCGAGCAGCGTCAGGCGGAAGATCTCGACTTCGCGGGACGGGATATCGACGGTCTCGCCTTCGCGGGCGAGATCGTAGGCCCGTTCGCCGGCGATCTTGATGGCAGAAAACTGCGGCGGGATCTGGTTGATGACGCCGGTGTAGTTGGGCAGAAGGGCGCGTATGTCCTCCGCCGAGGGACGCTTGTCCGAGCTCTGCGTGACTTCGCCCTCGAGGTCGTCGGTGGCGCGCTCTTCACCCCATGTGACGGTGAATTCATAGATCTTGCGTCCGTCCATGACGTAGGGAACCGTCTTGGTCGCATCGCCGAGCGCGATCGGCAGCATGCCCGAGGCCAGCGGATCCAAAGTACCGGCGTGGCCGGCCTTCTGGGCGTTGAACAGCCATTTGATCTTCGAGACAGCCTCGGTCGAGCCGAAATCGATCGGCTTGTCGAGGATCAGCCAGCCGGAAACCGGGCGGCCCTTTGGTTTTCTGGGTCTGGACATCGGTCTCTACTATGATTGGGTGTCGTCGGTATCGGGGCCGAGATCACGCTGGACTTCCGGCGACTTCAGGAGATCGTCGATCTTCTTGTAGTTATCGAAGCTCGTGTCGTCCTTGAAGCGGATTTCCGGCATGTATTTCAGCTGGCGAAGCAGCGGGCCGACGCGGCCGCGTATATATTTGGCGTGCTTGTTGAGCAGATCGATGATCGTATCGTGGTCGGCGACGCCGAGCGGCGAGACATAGGCGGTGGCAACCTTCAGGTCCGGCGACATGCGCACTTCCGAGATGGCAAGCACGGTCTTTTCGAGGACCGGCTCGCGAACTTCGCCGCGCTGCAGCACCTGCGTTATGGCGCCTCGGACCTGTTCGCCAACGCGAAGCATGCGCTGCGAGGGCGCGGAGGTAGTGGGTCTGGTCATGGTGTTTCCATCAGCGGCGTCCAAAGGGACGCGATAAAGCGGCTCACATGCCCTGATATGCTGAAAAGGTCAAGGCTTTGCTGGGACGGGCGGCTGCCAGAGGTTGCGTATGCGAGCCAGAACCGCGTCCTGTTCCTGCCGGTTATGGAAGGCATGGGCCGGGATGTAGTGGACCGTCGCCTCGCTGTCGAACTCGATACGGCCATGCCGTTCCTCGATGGCGGAAATTATGGTCCAGGCCAATGTCGTCATGGCGCCGGGCCGTTCCCAGGCGATACCCTCCGGCGAGACGCTGACCATCACGGTGGCATCCGGGAGGATGCGGCTCGCCCTTGCGCTCCGCTGAAGGTAGGCCTCGCGCCGGAGCGAAAGCATCATCAGCACGCAGACGGCAAGGCAGGGGACCGAGCAGATGAGCATCAGGTTGAACACATCGATCAGCGGCGTCGGCCCGAACGAGGGAAGCAGGATGAGGCTGCGGTAGATATTGAGAAAAAGGCTCAGCGCTGCACCACCGAGGACGCCGACCATGAGGTACCAGCCGTTGATGCTGGCGCGCGGGCTCAGAGGATGACCGAACCGTCCGATAGCCTCGCTGACGACATGAGCTTCCTCACCGGGCTGGCGGATGTAGGACAGGCTGAAACGGTTGTCCTGCGACAGCGGTGATGTAAGCATATGAGAAGCCTTGAGGATAACGTCGCGCAGCATTTGACTGTTCGTCGGCCGAATTCAACAGAAAACCGCCGGTTTGCACCGGCGGTTTGGATATCTTGGCAATAATGCGCGATCGATCAGAGCGTACGCGTGATGTGTTCGACGCGGAAGCATTCGATGACGTCGCCGGCACGCATGTCTTCGTAGTTTTCGAAGGCCATACCGCACTCCTGACCCATCGGCACGTCGGCGACTTCGTCCTTGAAGCGCTTGAGCGTCTTGAGTTTGCCTTCGTGGACAACGACGTTGTCGCGGATAAGGCGGACGCCTGCTCCACGCTCGACCTTGCCTTCGGTAACGCGGCAACCGGCCACCTTGCCTGTCTTCGTGATATTGAAGACTTCGAGGATCTCGGCGTTGCCGATGAAGGTTTCGCGGCGTTCCGGCGAAAGAAGGCCAGACATCGCTTGCTTCACGTCGTCGACGAGATCGTAGATGATGCTGTAGTAGCGGATCTCGATACCTTCGCGTTCGGCGAACGCACGGGCCTGTGCATTGGCGCGGACGTTGAAGCCGATGATCGCGGCACCCGAGGCTTCGGCCAGCGAGACATCCGATTCGGTGATGGCACCGGCGCCCGAATGGACGATGCGGGCACGCACTTCGTCGGTGCCGAGCTTGTCGAGCGCGCCGTTGATGGCTTCGATCGAGCCCTGCACGTCGCCCTTGATGACCAGCGGGAATTCCTTGAGAACGTTGTTCTGAAGCAACGTCATCATCTGTTCCAGCGAGCCGCGCTGACCGGACTGGCGGGCAGCGGCCTTGTCGCGGGTGAGGCGTTGGCGGTATTCGGAAATCTCGCGGGCCCGGCTTTCGCTATCGACGATCGCGAAGCGATCACCGGCAGACGGTGTACCGGAGAGGCCGAGAACCTCGACCGGCGTGGCGGGACCGGCTTCCTTGACCTGCTCGCCCTTGTCGTTGACCAGCGCGCGAACGCGGCCCCACTGATCGCCGGCAACGATGATCTGGCCGGGACGCAGCGTGCCCTTCTGGACGAGAACGGTCGCAACCGGGCCACGACCGCGGTCGAGTTGGGCTTCGATGACCGTACCTTCGGCAGGACGCGACGGGTTGGACTTGAGGTCGAGAATTTCCGACTGCAGCAGCACGGCTTCGAGCAGCTTGTCGAGGTTGAGGCCTGTCTTGGCCGAGACTTCGACGTCGAGCACTTCACCGCCCATGGTTTCCACGAACACGTCATGCTGAAGCAGCTGGTTACGCACCTTCTGCGGATCGGCTTCGTGCTTGTCGACCTTGTTGATGGCGACGATGATCGGCACGCCGGCAGCCTTGGCATGGGCGATGGATTCGATTGTCTGCGGCATGACGCTGTCGTCGGCCGCAACCACCAGGATGGCGATGTCGGTAGCCTGCGCACCACGGGCACGCATGGCGGTAAACGCGGCGTGGCCCGGGGTGTCGATGAAGGTGATCTTCTGGCCGTTCTGCTCGACCTGGTAGGCACCGATATGCTGGGTGATACCGCCAGCTTCGCCGGACACAACGCTGGTTTTGCGGATAGCATCGAGCAACGAGGTCTTGCCGTGGTCGACGTGGCCCATGATGGTGACAACGGGAGGACGCGAGACCAGCTCTTCGTCTTCCTGCGAGCCGTTGAACAGGCCCAGTTCGACGTCGGATTCCGATACGCGCTTGACCGTGTGGCCGAATTCGACCGCGATCAGTTCAGCCAGATCGGCGTCGATGACGTCGCCCGGCTTCATCATCTGGCCTTCCTTCATCAGGAACTTGATAACGTCGACGGCCCTCTCGGACATGCGCTGTGCGAGTTCCTGGATGGTGATGGTTTCAGGCAGGATCACTTCGCGCAGGACCTTTTCACGGGTCTCCTGCATCTGGCCGCGACGGAATTTCTCCTGGCGGCGACGCATGGCCGAGAGCGAACGACCGCGACCCGTGCCGTCGTCGTCGACATTGGCTGTCGTGACGGTCAGCTTGCCACGGCGGCGCTCTTCTTCGGTCTTCGGGCGAGCCGGTGTCTTCGGCGGCTCGACGCGAACGACCTTGCCGCGAATGACGGCAGTGCGCGGCGGTCCGCGGTTCTCTTCTTCTTCGCCAAGAGGCTTGCGGCGGCCGGCAACGTCGCCGACGGCGGGGCGTGCGGCCGGAGCGCCGGCATCTGCGCGGCGAACGAGCGGAGCTGCAACAGGCTGTGGCTTGGCAGCCTCGATACGGGCTGCTTCTTCGGCCGCTGCTTCTGCGGCGGCTTCGGCAGCTGCGATTTCGGGACCGCGTGCAGCGAGATCGGCAGCGCGACGAACGGCTTCAGCCTCTTCCTCGATGCGACGCTTTTCGTCCTCGATCTTGCGGCGGGCGTCGTCCTCGGCGCGGCGGATGGCGTCTGCAGCGTCACGGGCCTGCGCATCGGCAAGCGCGCGGCGGCGGGCATCCATCTCGTCTGGCGAAAGGTGGTTGAGCACGACCGGGCGCGACGGGCGGTCCTGCTGCGGACGCGCCTGGTAGGCCGGCGCTGCCGGCTGGGCACGCGGAGCAATGCCGCTCGGCTGGTTGACGCGGGTCTGGATCTGCGGCTGGGCCGGACGGGCCGCAGGCTGCGGTGCAGCCTCGACGCGTGCAGCAGCGGCAGGCGCTGGGGCCGTGACCGGCGTGATCACCTGCTTGTCGTCTTCCGGGCGTAGAGGGCGGCGCTTGCGAGTCTCGACCACGACCGCTTTGGTGCGACCCCGACCCATATCCTGACGCACGGTGCCCTGGTTCACGCCTGAAGGTTTCAGTGTGAGGGTCTTCTTACCCGATGCGCTCAGCGTCTTTTCGTCGTTGTTGTCAGTCATTCCGGTCCTGTTCCTTCAAACAGGGCGGATGACTACCATCAGACCCTGTCTTTAATTCGATGTACCTTAACGATGCGTCCGGCGTTTACCGATGTCCGCGTCATTGTGTTAGCTGGCCAGCGGCGCCCGTTGCCCGGGACTGACCGCCGTTGCGGTACCGTTCGAGCAGGTTTGCGCGTTTCACTACACCTTCACCCGCCTGCCCTGCAAGCGCGCAGGCGTGGATAAAAGCGTTCTGGCCCATCAGTTCGTCCATTTCCGCCGTCGTGAACGGACGGGAAGATGGTATTTCATGCTCGGTTTCCATTCCGAGATGCCAGGCCTTGCGGGCCTGGTCGATTTTCCGGACGCCGTCATCGGCTGCGTCCGCGGCGTGGTAGACGGCAATGGCGCCGCCTGATCTGATTGCCCCGTCGACCTTCGACGAGCCGTTGATAAACTGGCTGGCCTTGCGGGCCATATGCATCATGCCGGCAAGCTGCATCTTCAGCAGTCGCTCGACAGTTTCGCCGAGATCCTCGGCGGCCTTCACATCTGCCTTCAAGGCGCGGGCAAAGAGCTTCTTTGCCACCGCCTTGTCGACTGTTGCCCGGTCAAGCTTGACCCAGCATCCGCGTCCCGGCAATTGCCGCTTCAGATCCGGTACCACCGTGCCGTCTGGCGCGGCGACGAACCGGATCAGGTCGTCCAAATCACCGCTTTCGCGGGTGACGATGCACATGCGACCGTTTTTTTCCTCGGTCGGTACATCGTCGTCGTCAAGCGCAACATCCTGTTGGAGTGCCGCGGTCATGCTCCCTGCTCGGCATCGGGCTCAGCCTCAGGTTCGGCTTCGGTCACCTCTGCAAGCTGCACAGTTGCTTCGTCTTCGGTGATCCAGCCGACGGCCAGACGTGCCTGAATGACCATCTGTTCGGCTTCAACGCGCGAGACCTCCAGCTTGGAGAACAGGCCTTCGAACTTCTTGGTCTCGCCGTTCTTGCGTTCCGTCCAGCCGATCAAGTCGTCGGAGGCGCAGCCCGCAAAGTCTTCGAGCGTCTTGATGCCGTCTTCGCCGAGCGCCACCATCATCGGGGCGGTCATGCCGTTGATCTGCAGCAATTCGTCGGTAACGCCGAGCGCCTTGCGTTTCTCGTCCATCTCGGCTTCGTTACGCTCGATGAATTCGCGCGCACGCTGCTGGATTTCCTGAGCTGTTTCCTCGTCGAAGCCGTCGATCGAGGCGATTTCCTCGAGATCGACGAATGCGAGTTCCTCGACCTGGGCAAAGCCTTCGGAGGCGAGGACCTGGCCGACCATCTCGTCGACGTCGAGCGCATCCATGAACAGGGTGGTGCGTTCGTTGAATTCCTTCTGGCGGCGTTCCGATTCCTCGGCTTCCGTCATGATGTCGATGTCCCAGCCGGTCAGCTGCGAAGCAAGGCGGACGTTCTGGCCGCGACGGCCGATGGCCAGCGACAGCTGTTCGTCAGGCACGACGACTTCGATGCGCTCTGCATCTTCGTCAAGCACGACCTTGGTGACTTCGGCAGGCTGCAGGGCGTTAACGACGAAAGTCGCCGGCTCTTGGCTCCACGGAATGATGTCGATCTTCTCGCCCTGCAGTTCGGCGACAACAGCCTGGACGCGCGAACCGCGCATACCGACGCAGGCACCGACCGGATCGATCGACGAATCGTTCGAGATCACGGCGATCTTGGCGCGCGAACCCGGGTCGCGGGCAACCGACTTCACCTGGATGATGCCGTCGTAAATTTCCGGCACTTCCATGGTGAAGAGCTTCACCATGAACTGCGGATGGGTACGCGACAGGAAGATTTGCGGACCGCGCTGTTCGCGGCGGACGTCATAGACAAAGGCGCGGACGCGGTCGCCGTAGCGGAAGTTCTCGCGCGGGATCATCTCGTCGCGACGGATGATGCCTTCGCCACGACCGAGATCGACGATGACGTTGCCGTATTCGACGCGCTTGACGGTTCCGTTGATGATTTCGCCGACGCGTTCCTTGAACTCGTCGTACTGACGGTCACGCTCGGCTTCGCGGACCTTCTGGACGATGACCTGCTTGGCCGACTGGG
Organism: Rhizobium tumorigenes; assembly: GCF_003240565.2. NCBI lineage: Bacteria > Pseudomonadati > Pseudomonadota > Alphaproteobacteria > Hyphomicrobiales > Rhizobiaceae > Arminella > Arminella tumorigenes. Next base: position 2,711,635 of record NZ_CP117255.1, on the reverse strand, counting down.
CGGCGATGCGGCCGAAATCCATCGGCGGCAGCGGATCGGCGATGAAGTCGCCAAGGGCAGCGTCGGGGTTGCGGTCACGAGCCAGTTCCAACGGGATCTGGATCGCATAGTCTTCGGCTACTTCGACCACTTCGAGCAGACGCTGCAGACGGATTTCACCGGTCTTCGGGTTGATGTCCGCGCGGATGTTCGATTCCGAACCGTAACGGGAGCGCGCAGCCTTCTGGATCGCGTCTGCCATAGCGGCAAGAACGATCTCGCGATCGATGACCTTTTCGCGCGCCACGGCGTCTGCGATCTGCAGAAGTTCCAGGCGGTTCGCACTGACTGCCATTTTAATTTCTCCGTCTTCCTGCCCGGGTTCCCGTCCCGTGGGCGGTTAGTCTATCGGTGAAGTATCTTCGTCTTCTTCTTGTTCGTTCTGGTTCGCTGCCTTGGCCATCTTGTCGGCCTTCAGCGCATCACGAATGAGATCGTCAGTCAGAATAAGCTTCGCTTCGGCTAGCGTCGTGAACGGAATAACGACCTTCGGATCTTCGCCGTAGGCCGGCTGGTCACGTTCGATGGTAAATCCATCGGAATCCACGGCGACGATCTTGCCGCGGAAGCGCTTGCGGTTGTCGACCAATATCGAAGTCTCGCACTTGACGAGGTTGCCCTGCCAGCGGCTGAAATCCGACTTGCGCACCATGGGGCGATCGATGCCCGGCGATGATACTTCGAGATGATACGCTTTATCGATCGGATCATCCACATCCAAAGCCGGAGAAACGGCTTGTGAAACGGCTTCGCAATCCTGGACGTTCATCGTGCCGTCCGGCCGCTCCGCCATGATCTGCAGCGTCGCACCGTTCTGGTTCATCAGCCGGACGCGCACGAGGCGGTAGCCGAGGTCAACAATCACCGGTTCGATGATGGCGGCGACGCGCTGGTCCAGACCGGTTTCGACGATCAGGCGGGGTTCGTTTGGGTCTTCGGCGGGTGTCAGGTCCGACAAGCATGCGCTCCTGGAAAATTTGGCATTCCATGCTCGAGCTAATAAAAAAGAGCGGGTCCTCGCGGCCCACCCTTCATCAGACGATCAAGAATTTGAATGCGATATAGCCAGGTTTTTACCAAATTGCAAGGTCTGCAATCGCCAGCGGCTATTTAAGCACACCCATCATTCTTGCCTCCGGATAGCAGGTGGGCCGCTCGCCGTTCTTTGCCTGCCACTGGCCGATCGAGCGCCGCGTCTTATAGCCCGGCAAGCCGTCCGTACCGCCGACATCGTAGCTCTTGTGCTGCAACGCCTTCTGCATTGCGGCGACATCCGAGCGCAGCATCTTGCCGACATCGCCCCATGGTCCCTTGAAGGCGCCGGCATTGTCTGCGATGCGGTCGGCAAGATTGCCGATATAGAGCGCATAGAGATCAGAGTTGTTATACTCTTTTATGACATAGAAATTGGGCGTGACGATAAAGGCCGGACCATCGCGACCGGCCGGCACCATCATCATGCCCGGTGCCTTCAATTCGCTCGAGGGGAAGGCGCTGCCATTGACGCGCGTGATACCGTCCGCCGCCCATTTTCCAATCGGCTTGGCGAGATCCGGGCCTTCCTGGGCGCAGGAAACGGCGGCCGGTATCGTCGCCTCGTAACCCCAGCCACGGCCGCGCTGCCAGCCCTTCTGGACCAGGTAGTTGGCAATCGAGGCCAGAGTGTCCGGCACTGACGTCCAGATGTTGCGATGACCGTCGCCGTCGAAATCGACGGCATATTTCAGATAGCTAGACGGCATGAACTGCGGCTGTCCGAGCGCGCCGGCATAGGAGCCCTTGAACTGGTCTGGGCCGATGTCGCCATGCTCGAGAATGCCGAGGGCAGTGATCAGCTCGGTGCGGAACATCTCCTTGCGGGTCGACATGAAGGCGTCGGTCGCAAGGATGGCAATCGCCGAGTTCTTCATGGTGGCGGCGCCGAAGCCGGTCTCGCGGCCCCAGATGGCAAGCACGATCGAGCCGGGCACGCCATAGGTTTTCTCGATCCGCTTCAGCGTCGACGCGTATTGCGAGGCGAAGCCGCGACCGGTGACGGCCAATCGTTGCAGCCGGTCATTGTTGAAATAGGGTGCCGGTGACGAGAATTCTGCCTGGCTCTGCGGCCGTTGTTTTACCGGTGGGAAGCCGGGCGGCGCAAGATCGGGGAGATTCCAGTTCAGCTGGACACCGGCAAAGGCGGCGTTCAGCGTCTTTTCGGAGACGCCGGCCTTGCGCGCTTCCGGGTAGATCTCGGTTTTGACCCAGGTCTGGAACTGGGCTTCGACATCGGCCTTCGAGGGCGCTGCCAAGGCGGGGAGGGGGACGAGGGTAAGGAGAAGGGCGGCAAGGCTCAGGAGCTGCCGAGAGTACCCCCCTCTGTCACCTGCGGTGACATCTCCCCCACAAGGGGGGAGATTGGCCGCGGGTTCTTTGCAAAACCAATGACGGATGGATCGTGCCAAGCCTGAAATAGTGCCGAGAGATTGGAAGGGGTTGCCCCGCGCTCCCGATCTCCCCCCTTGCGGGGGAGATGTCACGCAGTGACAGAGGGGGGTCTGCGTCCGCATCATCTGTCTCTCGTTCATATCAGCGTCCTCGCCCTCAATGCTGCCGTCAGGGTGCCTTCGTCGAGATAATCCAGTTCGCCGCCAACGGGAACACCATGGGCCAAACGGGTGATCCTGACGTCGAGGCCGGCGAGCTGGTCGGTGATGTAGTGCGCCGTCGTCTGGCCCTCGACGGTGGCGTTGACGGCGATGATGATCTCGCGGATGCCACCTTCGGCGACGCGCGCCACCAGGCCACGGATGTTGAGGTCGTCCGGTCCGACGCCGTCGAGCGGCGAGAGCGTACCGCCCAGCACGTGGTATGCGGTGTTCATCGCTGCTGCCCGCTCCAGCGCCCAGAGGTCGGCGACATCCTCGACGACGATGATGACGGCCTGGTCCCGGCGGTCGTCTGTGCACACCGTGCAGGGATCGACGGTGTCGACGTTGCCGCAGTGCGAGCAGATCTTGACCTTGTCGTGGGCCTCGCCCATGGCCACCGAGAGGGGGCCGAGCAACTGGTCTTTTTTCTTGATCAGATGCAGAGCCGCGCGGCGCGCCGAACGCGGCCCGAGGCCGGGCACTTTGGCCAGCAACTGGATCAGTTTTTCAATTTCGGGACCGGTGACTCGTTTTGCCATGGGGCGTTCTTAGACCATATGCTAGAGAAACGGAATCGCGTCAGGAGACAGCATCCCATGAAAATTCTCGCCGTCTGCACCGGCAATGCCGAAAAACTGCCCGGCAAGAGCTACAAGACCGGCATCAACAAGCATCCGGTTTCGGGCGCAGTCATGATCGATGAAAACGGCCTGATCGGCGACGCCGTCTGCAATCGCAAGCACCATGGAGGTCCCTGCCAGGCGGTATACGTTGAGGGCTCGCTGACGCTCGACTGGTGGGCACGCGAACTCGGCCAGCCGGTTCCGCCAGGCCTGTTTGGCGAGAACATCGTCATCGACGGGCTCGACAACGCCAATGTTGCCGTCGGCGACCGGTTCGTGGCGGGCGACCTCGTGCTCGAGGTGACATCGCCACGCATCCCCTGCGCCACCTTCGCGGCCAAGATGGGCGACCCGAAGTTCGTCAAGCGCTACATGAATGCCGGTCTGCCGGGCATCTACTGCCGCGTATTGAAGCCGGCGTCGCTGTCTTCCGGTACCGGTGTCGAATACCAGCCGTTCGAAGGCGAGCGGGTGACGATGCCGGAGATGATGAAGACATTCGGCCGCAAGCTGTCGCCCAAGGACCGGGAGCGCTATCTGTCGACGCCGCTGCACAAGCAGTTTCGAGAGAAGATCGAAGCGCAGGCCTGAGGCTCGACGGCGAAACGCTCAACGGCCGCGCATGGCGCGACCGTCCTCCGGTGAGATCCAGGCTGCGATCGATCTCAGGTCTCAGAAAGGCATCTTGAAGCCGGGAGGGATCGGCAGGCCGGCGGTCAGTTCTCTGGTCTTTTCGGCGACGATGGCCTCGGCCTTGCCCTTGGCATCGGTGTGGGCTGCGACGACGAGATCCTCCAGGATCTCGACATCGTCTTCCTTGAACAGAGACGGGTCGATCTTCAGCGAGATCATCTCGCCCTTGCCGTTCAGGGTGACGGTGACGAGACCGCCGCCCGACTTGCCTTCCGCATGGATGTCAGACATTTCTGCCTGCATTTTTTCCATCTTGGACTGCATTTCCTTGACCTTGCCCATCATTCCCATGATGTCGCGCATCGCCTTCGTTCCTTTTCTGCTGTCTTTTGGTGTTCGATCAGAATTCTATGTCGTCGCCCGGCAAGATATCGCCTTCGTCGGATTCGGCAACGGCCGGCGCGGCGAGCGGTTCATCGCCTGCATCGTCGTCCGGATCGGCACGGACGCGCACGTCGATAATCTTGGCGCCAGGAAACTGCGAAAGGATCGCGGCGACGTCCGGGTCCTGGCTGGCATCGACCATGCGCTGTGCCTGCGCCTTGGTCTCCGCCTCTGTCTCGCTCGGCGCTCCGCCATCGCGGCTGAGGCTGACGACCCAGTGGATGCCGGTCCACTCCTTGAGTTTCAGGGCGAGTTCATTGAGCAACGTGCCGGGCGCGCCGGGCGCGAGGCTGACATCGAGATGGCCGGGCTCGAGCTTCACCGGTCGCAGGAACGTGCGCACCATGGCCTTCAGGCGTGGATCGCGCTTGACGCCGCAGAGGTCGGCGATATCGCCGATCGACCGGATGGCGACGCTTGGCTTCGGAGCCTCGACGGCCTTTGCCTCGGTGCGGCCGGTGGCAACAGGCTGCGGTGCCGCATCTGGGACGGCGCGCAACATCGTGGCTGCTCCGCTGCTTGTGCGCGGGGCCGCCTCGGGGGCGTTTCTAGATGTGGCTGGCTGGTAGGCAACGGAAGCGCCAGCGCCGTTGCCGTTACCGTTTCCCGATGGGGTGGGACGCGGACTGCCGCCGCCGCTGTCGCTGCCGATTTCGGCCAGGCGCCTAGCGGCATCCTCCGGCGAGGGCAGGTGGGCGGCGTGGGCAAGGCGGATCAGCACCATTTCAGCGGCACCCGCCGTGCGCGAGGAGTTTTCGGTCTCGGGAATGCCCTTCAGCAACATTTGCCAGATGCGCGACAGGGTGGTGACTGCGAGAGTCCGGGAAAATTCGAGGCCGCTTACCCGTTCGATCTCGCTCAGCGAGGGGTCGTTGGCCGAATCGGGCACATATTTCAGGCGTGTCACCAGATGCGTGAAATCGGCAAGATCGGTGAGCACAACGACGGGATTGGCGCCGGCCTCGTACTGGCCATTGAATTCGGCAAGGGCAGCGGCAACGTCGCCTTTGACGATATGCTGGAACAGGTCGACGATACGGGCGCGGTCGGCAAGGCCGAGCATCGAGCGCACGGTTTCGGCCTGCACCGAGCCACCGCCATGGGCGATTGCCTGGTCGAGCAGCGACAGGCCGTCGCGGGCGGAGCCTTCGGCGGCGCGAGCGATCATCGCCAGGGCCTCAGCCTCGGCTTCGATGCCTTCCTTGGCAGCTATGGTGGAAAACAGGCCGACGAGATCGGAGGCGCTGATGCGGCGCAGGTCAAAGCGCTGGCAGCGCGACAGCACCGTGATCGGCACCTTGCGGATTTCCGTCGTCGCGAAGATAAATTTCACATGCTCGGGCGGCTCTTCCAGCGTCTTCAACAGGCCGTTGAAGGCGGCAGTCGACAGCATGTGCACTTCGTCGATGATGTAGACTTTATAGCGTGCCGACACCGGGCGATAGCGAACCTGCTCGATGATTTCCCGGATGTCGTCGATGCCGGTGTGCGAGGCGGCGTCCATCTCGATGACGTCGACGTGGCGGCCGTCCATGATTGCCTGGCAGTTCTCGCCAAGCATGCGCAAGTCGATGGTGGGCGTGTCGATTTCGGCGGTTTTGTAATTCAGGGCACGGGCCAGGATGCGGGCGGTCGTCGTCTTGCCGACGCCGCGCACGCCGGTCAGCATGTAGGCCTGGGCGATGCGGCCGGTCTCGAAGGCATTGGTCAGGGTGCGGACCATCGGCTCCTGGCCGACCATCAGGTCCGAAAAATCCTTCGGGCGATACTTGCGGGCCAGCACCCTGTAGCCGGTGCCGGTCGACGCGGCTGAATTTGCTGGTCGCTCGATTTCGCTCATCGCCCTGCTTGTCGCCGGGCAAGCCGGACATCGCTATGAGAAAAGGGTGGGAGGCTGGCACGATGACCCGTGCCTGGCTCGTTGGGGCTGCTTCCTTCCGGACCTGACCCGGTTGGCGAGTGGCTCGTCCACCACCAACCTCCCGGAGCGACATATCGGCAATCTCGCCATCAAATGCAAGCACGCCCACAAAAAAACTGCTAAACATTTGAAAAAATACTGGAGGAGACACCATGAGCCCATTCGTGCTCGATGATCGCCTGGCGAAGGACACAGTGTCTGTTGCGATCACGGGTCTTTGCGACCTGCGCCTGATGAAGGATCGCCGCTGGCCATGGCTTGTGCTGGTGCCGCGCCGGCAGGCAATCTCTGAAATTTTCGAGCTCACACCTCTCGACCAGGCCTTGCTCACCTTCGAGACGAATATGGTGTCGAGCGCGTTGAAGAGCGTCACCGGGGCTGTGAAAATCAATGTCGGCGCCCTTGGAAATATTGTCAGACAACTGCATGTTCATGTCATTGCGCGGTCCGAAGGGGATGCGAACTGGCCGGGGCCCGTCTGGGGTCATGGCCATCAGGAGCCCTATGAGGACGACGAGATGCGCGCCTTCATGACCCGAATGCAGAAAGCCCTGTCCCCATGAGCCATTCCCTCTTCACCTCCGACGCGCCCCACCCCGAGCCTAGCAGCCTCACCGCTTTTGCCGAGAACGCGCTGAACCGCGACTCCGAGCATCGCGACGAGAGCTCGGTGGAAAAAGCGCTGTCCATCGACGGGACCCATATCCTGGCCTTTGCCGGTGAAAAGCTGGTGCTGAAGCATGACGGCCAGGTTCTCGATCCGTTGTTTGCCCGCTATGAACTAGCCGAGCTCGGGCCGGACTGGGATAATGCAGTGCTGCTCGGCTACAAGAAGAGCGGCGAACCGCGGCTCGCGGTGCCGGTGGGCGTAGGTGCCGACGATCTTGCCAGCCAATACAAGGCGACAGACATGCGGGCGCTGTGGCGCGAGCATCTGTTCGAAGGCGAAATTCTGGGCGAGGCGGCACAGGCTGCCAGCCTCCTCCGCTGGAACAGCGACAACCGCTTCTGCGGCCGCTGCGGCGGTACCAGCGAAGGCCATCTCGGTGGCTACAAGCGCATCTGCTCTGCCTGTCAGCACACAATTTTTCCGCGCACCGATCCCGTCGTCATCATGCTCGTCGTCGATGAGGCCAGAGGGCTCTGTCTGCTCGGTCGAAGCCACTACTTCCCGCCTGGAATGTATTCGTGCCTTGCTGGTTTCGTGGAGCCGGGCGAGACGATCGAAAGCGCCGTGCGCCGCGAGACTCACGAGGAATCCGGCATCGCCACCGGCCGCATCCGCTATCATGCCTCGCAGCCGTGGCCGATGCCGCATTCGTTGATGATCGGCTGCTATGCCGAAGCGAAATCCACCGAAATCCACATCGACTCCACCGAGCTCGACGATTGTCGATGGTTTACGCCGGAGGAGACGCTGGCAATGCTGGATCGGGTGGATGCATCCGGCCATACCTCGCCACCGAAGGGTGCCATAGCCCACCGGCTGATGCGCGACTGGATCGAGTGGAAGCGCTAGGCGGATATTTGCCATGGCCCGTTCCGAGCGGCTGCTGACCCTCCTGCAGGCCCTGCGTCGCCATCGCCGTCCGGTCACCGGGGCGGCGCTGGCAGAGGAGACGGGCGTGAGCCTGCGGACGCTCTACCGTGATATTGCCAGCCTGCAGGCGCAAGGGGCGCATATCGAAGGCGAGGCCGGCGTCGGCTATGTGCTGAAGCCGGGCTTCATGTTGCCGCCGATGATGTTTTCGCAAGACGAGATCGAGGCTCTGGTGCTCGGTTCGCGGTGGGTGGCGCGTGCTGCCGAGCCGAGACTGGCCGCGGCCGGCGCCGACGCGATGGCCAAGATCGCCGCCGTGCTGCCTGAAGAAATGCGCGACGAAATCGATTCGGCGACGCTGCTGGTCGGTCCGCGCCGCATAAGCGAAGACAAGGCGGACCTTTCGGTCATCCGTCGGGCGATCCGCATGGAGCGCATTCTCGAGCTCAACTATACCGACGAGAGCGGTGTCGTCTCCGTCCGGAGGGTCTGGCCGTTCGCGCTCGGCTATCTCGAGCATATCCGCATCATGGCCGCGTGGTGCGAGTTGCGTGGCGACTACCGGCATTTCCGCACAGATCGGATCGGCGACATGGCCGTTCAGGATGGTCGCTATCCGCGCCGTCGCGCGGTGCTGATGAAAGAGTGGCGCGAGATCGACGACTATACCCGGAATGCCTGATGCAAGGCGACCAGATCCTGCGGGTGAGGCACAGGATCTGGTTCATCACGTTGCTCGCGTTTATGCAGGCGCGTCGAAGGTGCCAGGGCTGCGTGGGGTTGCCTTCCACTGGTCCGTCCGCTGAGGGCTGGCCTCGGTCAGCGCCTGGCGTACGCCGGCTGCGTCGTAGTCCTTCACATAGACGGGCGAGCCAGGCTGCTGGCGCCAGGACTCGTCCAGGCTTCCGACATCCACGGCGTCGAAACCGATTTCATCGATCAGGCCGATGACGGCGGCCTTCGAGGCTTGATCGTTGCCGGCCACTGCGATTGCTATGCGACCCGGCTGGCCCGCTGGCTTGCCGAGTTCTGCCAGGCTCTGGGCGTAGATCATGTTGAATGCCTTCACCACGTCGCGGCCGAGTTGCTTTGCCACCCAGGCACTTTCCGTCATGCCGTTTTCGATGTCTTCGACCGCGCCGTCGCGTTCGCGGGGATAATAGTTGTTGGTGTCGATGACGATGGTCTTCGCGGGCACATTGGCGAAGAGGTCGCGAGGCAGCGACGGGATGGCATTCAGGGGGATCGTCACGACGACAACGTGCTTGTCGAGCACAGTTGCTTCGACAGTTGCGGCGCGTGCGCCTGTTTTCGTGGCCAACTCCGAAAGCGTTTCCGGACCGCGGGAGTTGGCGATATCGACCTGGTGTCCCGCCTTGACAAGCAGGGTTGCGAGCGCGCCGCCAATATTGCCGGCACCGATAATTCCGATTTTCATATCAAATACTCCGAATTGCCAGTCTCCTTCGTGGAGAGACAACCGGACAATAATTCATATTCACATAGCGATAAATCGCAATAGGATGGTATCAATCACTACCCGGAGTGTGGAATGGATCGTCTTGTCAGCATGAATGCCTATGTCACGTCGGTGGAGATGGGCTCCTTTGCGTCTGCCGCGACCGTGCTCGGCATCTCGCAGCAAATGGTGGCCAAGCATGTCAATTATCTCGAGGCGCGCCTTGGAGCACGGCTGCTCTATCGCACCACCCGGCGGCAAAGCGTGACCGAGATCGGCCGGACCTACTACGACCGGTGCAAGCTGGTGCTAGCCGATGCCGACTGGGCCGATGCCGTTGCGGAGCAGGCCAAGGGCACGCCGCAGGGGCGCCTGCGCATCAACGCCCCAGTTTCGTTCGGATCACAGAGCCTGATCGGTCTGGTGACCCGCTACCTGCGTCGATATCCCGACGTTGAAGTCGATCTGGTGCTCGACGACAAGTATGTGGATCCGGTCAAGGAGTCTTTCGAAGCTGTGTTCCGCATCGGGCAGGTCGGTGACACGACCCTCACCAAGTACCGGCTTGCGCCGTTTCGCGTCGTGCTCTGTGCCTCGCCGGACTACCTGCAGGAACGCGGAACTCCGACCCATCCTGCCGATCTCGAATACCACGAATGCCTGGGGCAGGCCCTGTGGTCGCAGCCGGAAAACTATCACTGGCGTTTCGAGATGGGCGACAGCGTTTATGAACCAAAGGTGCAGGGGCGCTTGCGGGTGAACGATGCCAAGGGGTTGCTCTCGGCTGCGGTGGGCGGTTTCGGCATCGCGCTGATTGCCTACGACCACGCGCGGGACATGCTGGCCGATGGTCGTCTCGTCAGGGTGTTGGCGGACTACCGGACGGAGACGCGACCGATGCATCTTCTTTTCCACCCCGACCGCCGCCAGACCCCCAAACTCAAAAGCTTCATCGAGGCCGTCATGGAGGAGTTCGGCGAGGCGAAAGCCGGTGGCGCAACATAGAAGAACAACTCAGATGCATTGCCCACACTGCTGCCATAAACTGTCAGTGGTTGCTGCTATCGTTGCTCCATCGACAACAAGGAGCAGCGAAAATGACCAATCCCAATCTCATCATTCTCTACGTCAAGGACCCGGCCGAGAGCGTCGTTTTCTATCGCGGCCTTCTTGGTCGCGAGCCGGTTGCGGATTCGCCGAATTATGCCGCCTTCGCTCTCGATAGCGGTTTCATGCTCGGGCTCTGGCGCCGTAGTTCCGTGGAACCTCAGCCTTTAGCGCTTGGAAATCGCGGTGAAATCGGCTTTGCTCTGCCAGGCAAGGGCAGCATTGCCGCCCATTACCGGGAATGGTGCAAACAGGGAATGCCGATTGCGCAGGAGTTGACGACGATGGATTTCGGAGAGACCTTCGTGGCGCTCGATCCCGATGGCCATCGCTTGCGTGTTTGCGAACCGGATCAGTAGGCTGCACCGCAGTTCCGCATCAGTTCAGGGTGAGGTCGCTTTCGCATTCATCGCGGGCTTCATCGAATTCATCGATATGCGCGACTGCCATGCTACGAAAGTCCGGATCGGTGATCTCATCCAGGGACCGCGGCATTCCGTGGTCTCTGATCATGGTCTTGAGAACGGATACCAGATGTGTGCTCTTATCTTCCGACATGCTTTTCAACCTTCATCGTAGTGGATAGGTAGTAAGCTAATTACTTAGCACGTTGCACTGCAACATACCCATTCACATATTGATGATCTGCCGTGAGCTTGGTGCATTGCGGGCATAAGAGGTGGCGGATAAGAAGCGGGTGCATGGGTAAGACGGGGAGTGGGGATGGCATTCGACTGGCATGGCAGTGAAATCACGCGCGCGACGCCGTTGACGGCTTCCTACCGCAACACGCAGAACGTCCGTCGATTTTTTCAAGTGGAATGCGGCGAAGGGTTCAAGTTCGACCGCCCCTTCATGGCCTGGCTTAAGACGGCTGTCGGCCAGACCATGGGCAGTGCTGCCGACGAATGGTGCCGGCGCGAGGCTGCAAAGCGTCCGCCGACATCACCTGCAGCGAGCGATGCCTGATCCTATCAGCCCTCGTACTGCTCGTCGGTGACGTGCTCAAGCCAATTGACGACCTTGCCGTCAAGCGCTTCGGCGATGGCGACATGGCTCATGGCTGTTGAAGGTGCAGCGCCGTGCCAGTGTTTCTCACCCGGCGCGAACCAGACGATGTCGCCGGGGCGGATCTCTTCGATCGGCCCGCCCTCTCGCTGCGCACGGCCGAGGCCGGAGAGCACGAGCAGGGTTTGGCCGAGCGGGTGCGTGTGCCAGGCGGTGCGTGCGCCGGGTTCGAAGGTGACGGTGGCGCCGCCGATCCGGGCCGGATCTTCGCCCTTGAAAGGCGCATCGATGCGCACCGTGCCGGTGAAGTAATCGGATGGGCCTTTGGCCGATGGAAGCGAACCGCTGCGGGTGATCTTCATGGAACTCTCCTGTTGCGCGGCATTTCCCTGCCGCCGGTAATCGTTACTTAGCGCGCAGAGTGCACCGGATCAGGTGTGTGCACCTCAATTCGGGAAGTCAGATAGTGGGCTCGTTGGCGAGGGCTTTTTCCGGCACCGCTTCAGCGTCGATGCGTTTGGACATATTTACCCCAGTGACGCGAAAGCCGCCGACGGCGTAGAGGTGTTGAGCACGCGCGTTATCGGCAGCCACGCGCAGCTTGATCTCCGTGTATCCCTGTTGCCGCATCATTGCTTCCAGGGCAGCCAGAGAAGAGTGACCGCGACCTTGTCCCCGGTACTCCGGGAGTATGCAGAAGTCGCAGACAAAAGCCGAATGGCGGTCGCTGTCGGAGCGATACCAGAGATAGCCAATGGGTTGCGCCGGGTTCTGCTCGCTGAATATGCAGAGCAATTCCTGGCCTGCGGTTCGCGGGCCGGCCGGAAGCTCCGCCGCGACCTCGCGCTCAGCCCGTATCCGTGCAGCGGCCGAAGACATCGCATAGTTCTCAGCAATTTCATCGGCGTAGTCGGCAATGAAGTAATCCAGGTATGCGGGGAACTCTTCGGGAAGCATAGGCCGGAAGGTGATCATGAGGGTCCATTCAATTGCCGGTCTGCTGCGCGAGCCATGCGTTCCGCGCGTCATCCCGGCATGGGGTATGGCCGGATGCTAATCCTTGGCCAGCATGGCTGCACGCAGCGTGTCGTTGATGCGGTCCTGCCAGCCGGGACCGTCTTCCTGGAAGTGGGCGAGCACGTCGCTGTCGAGCCTGATCGACACCATCTCCTTCGTGTTGGGCACGGCAGGGCGCTCGACTGCAGGGGCGACGGGCTTCTTTGTCGGCTTGAAGAGCGCCTCTGCCGCGTCCATCGGGCTGACCGGGCGGCGGGGTGGCGTGGGCATGGCGGTTTCCTTCTGTATGACGGCGGCAGTTGCAATGCCTACATCGAACCGCGCGTCGGGTGGCCTTTGTAGACGCCGAGGATGCGAACTTTTTCGGAGAAGAACCGCAGTTCCTCCAGCGCCTGGCGGACATGCGGATCGGAGGGATGACCCTCGATGTCGGCGTAAAACTGGGTGGCCACGAACTTTCCGCCGAGCTGGTAGCTCTCGAGCTTGGTCATGTTGATGCCGTTTGTGGCGAAACCGCCGAGCGCCTTGTAGAGGGCGGCCGGGATGTTGCGGACATTATAGACGAAAGTCGTGACGATCTTTTCGTCCCTGGAGCTGCGCTCCGCCCAGGCCTCGTCGCGTGCCAGCACGACGAAGCGTGTCGTGTTGCTTTCGACATCCTCGACATTCTCGGCGATGATGTCGAGATGGTAGAGGTCGGCGGCCAGCCGGGGGGCCAGCGCCGCCATCGAGCGGTCGCCTGTTTCCTGCACCAGCTTGGCAGCGCCCGCAGTATCGCCGGCGATGACCGGCTTCCAGCCGTTGGCACGAACGATCTTGCGGCATTGTCCGAGCGCATGGATGTGGCTGTGGACGGTGCGGATCTCGTCACGGGTAACGCCCGGGAGCACCATCAGCTGGAAACGGATCGGCATGAAATATTCGCCGATGATGTGGAGCTTGGATTCCGGTAGCAGGTGATGGATGTCTGCGACGCGGCCGGCGATGGTGTTTTCAATCGGAATCATCGCCAGATCGGCATCGCCATTGTCGACCGCGGTGAACGCATCCTCGAAGGTCTGGCACGGAAGCGGCTCCATGTCGGGAAACATGTCGCGGCAGGCCATGTCGGAATTGGCGCCGTATTCGCCCTGGAAGGCAATCTTGTTGGTCTTGGTTGTCATGAAAAATCCGTCAGAGAGAGGCGCCGGAGAGCATTCGGCGGGCCTTTTCGAGGTCGGCCGGAGTATCGACACCCAGCGGAACCGTGTCAACGATCTCGGCGTCGATGCGCATACCGGCTTCGAGCGCTCGTAGCTGCTCAAGCGATTCGCGTTTTTCCAGCGTCGATGGGGCAAGCGTCACGAAGCGCTCGAGTGCCGCGCGGCGATAGGCGTAGAGGCCGATGTGATGGTAAAGCGGCCCCTTGCCATGGGGGGCGGTGGCGCGGGTAAAATAAAGTGCCCTCAGCCGGCTGTCCGACAGCGGCGAGCCGACGATCTTGACGACGTTGGGATTGGTCTTTTCCTCCTCGTCGCGGATTTCCACCGTCAGCGTCGCAATATCGACGGCGGTATCTTCGAGCGGCTTCAGGGCAGCGCGGATCGTGGCGGGGTCGATGGTCGGCAGGTCGCCCTGGACATTGACGATTGTCTCGATGCGACCGTCCGGATCGACAGCGCGCAGCGCCTCGTGAATGCGATCGGAGCCGGATTGATGGTCCTCGCGGGTCATCACCACCTCGAAGCCGGCGTTTCTGACGACGTCGAACGTGTCGGAATGGTCGACAGCGACGACGATGCGACCGATAGCCGCTTCGCGCGCGCGCATGGCAACCTGTACGATCATGGGCAGGCCGGCAATGTCGGCCAACGGTTTGCCCGGCAATCGGGTGGAAGCCAGACGGGCGGGGATGAGGACCAGCGTCTTGCCGATATCGAGGTACGTCATTGTTGGCCTTTTATTCCCGTCGGAAAAATGTCAAAAAGTGTGATGTTCCGAGCTGGGTGGAGAGTTTTGTAAGGGACAGTCAGAAGACACAGGTTTCGGCCGAATTCAAGATGGGGCCGGCGGGTTTGCCGGGGAGGGGAACATAGCAGATGAATTCATCCTACGTGAACATGGGACTCGGTGCGCTTCTGGCGACGTTGTTCGTGTTGAAGTCGGTGTCGCTGGTGTCCGGCGCGCTGTTTGCTTCGGAGCCGCCGGAAAAGCCGGGGTTTATCATTGTCGCCGACGAGACGGCACCGGCCGGCGGCGCCAGTGGCAAGACTGCGGCGGCAGCGCCTGAAACGCCGATTGCCCAGCTGTTGCAGAAGGCCGACGCCAAGGTTGGCGAAACAATCTTCAAGAAGTGTCAGGCCTGTCATGACGGCAGCAAGGGCGGACCGAACAAGGTCGGTCCAAACCTCTACGGCATAGTCGACAGACCGATCGCCTCGCATGAGGGCTTTGGCTATTCCGCTGCCATCAAGGATTTTTCCAAGGGTTCGTCAGAAAAGTGGACCTATGACCATCTGGCGCATTTTCTGACATCCCCGAAGAAATACATTCCGGGCACCGCGATGGGGTTTGCAGGCCTGCCGAAAGACACCGACCGCGCCAATGTCATCGCCTATCTCCGGACGCTGGCTGATACGCCTGCACCGCTGCCGGATGCCGCCGCCGCCGCGCCGGCGCCCACTACCAATTGAGCCTAATTCTCCGACAAAGCCCGGCCATCCGTGGCCGGGTCTTCACGTCCGGCCGCCCGGCCGTTGGATTGTCCGGCGGCCTTGGTCTGCAAGCCCGTCGGCGCGCTCGTTGCCGTCTATGCCGAAGTGACCCTTGCACCATTCGATACTGATGAAGGCGTTTTGCGACAGCTTAAGATCGAGTGCCTTCCAAATCTCCGCATGGGCGATCTTCCTTCGCCGGAGATTCGGGTTGGCGTCGATCTTTTTCCAGCCGTTGCCTTTCCATATCTGCCGGAAGGCGTTGCAGCCCCTGATGGCGTAGAGCGAATCGGACCAGATGACGACGGGCTCTTCGGCGGCATTGCTGCCGATCCAGTTTACGGCCTCCAGCACTGCCATGATTTCCATCGCATTGTTGGCGGTCTTTACGACGCCGCCGCAGCCCGAGGCTATCTCGAGTCCATCGCGATACACGACATAGGCCCAGCCACCATCGCCGGTACCGGGCTCGACGCAGCCGTCGGTGAAGACATGAAGTCCTTGCCGTAACACGGCCGGGTGGGCTTCGGGGGATGGGGTAGGCGTGGAGGTCAATGAGTTGGCCTATCGAAGACGCGGCAAAACCGGAACATCCTAACCCGGATACATTGCGCGTTGCCAACCTCGAATGCTGTGGCCGCCGCTTACCTCGGTCACGAGCGGGATGCTGCCTTGCATAAACGGCACACCCTGCGACCTCGACAAGATGACCGAAGCATGACGTTCTGCGCGCTTATGCCAATGTGAGTCTTTTGATGCCCAATTCGCAGTCGTTGCCTGAAATCCATCGCGGCACCATACCCCTGATGGCCGCCGCCTGTGGCGTCATGGTCGGCAATATCTATCTCTGCCAACCGCTGCTCGGCCAGATCGCCGTTAGCTTCGGCGTTCCAGAGCATGTGTCGTCGCTGGTTGCGGTGGCGACCCAGGTCGGCTACGCGTTCGGCATTCTCCTGCTGGTGCCGCTTGCCGATATTGCCGAGCCACGCAGGTTGCTGCGCTGGCTGATGGCGCTGACGGCGATAGGCCTTCTCGGAGCGGCGCTTGCGCCCGGTATCGGCGTGCTTATCGGTGCCAGCGCCTGTCTTGCGCTGGTCACCGTCGTGCCACAGGTGCTGATACCGCTTGCAACCTCGCTGGTGCCGGCAGAAAAGCGGGGCCGGGTCGTGGGTACGATGACCACCGGTCTGGTCATGGGCATCCTGTTGTCGCGCACAGTCTCCGGTCTTGTGGCGGGATATACCGACAGCTGGCGTGCGTCGTACGGCCTGGCGGCAGTTCTCACGCTCATCCTTTTCTTCTTCATTCCGGCCTTCATGCCGCAGCGACCGCAGACAATGCAGAAAATGAGCTATGGCGAGCTGCTGGCCTCGCTTGTGCCGCTGTTGAAGCACCGGCCGCTGCTGTTGTCGATGGGGATGAATTTCCTGGCTTTCGGCGCTTTTTCGGCGTTCTGGGCGACGCTGGCATTCCATCTCGCCAGCCCCGCCTTCGGCCTCGGAGCCGCCGCAGCCGGCCTTTTCGGCCTGTGGGGTGCCCCCGGTGCGCTGATGGCGCCTGTTGGAGGGCGACTTGCCGACCGCTGGGGTTCGTCGCGGGTGAATGCTTTCGCCTTCTGCGCCCTGCTTGCCAGTTTCGCGATTGCCGCCACGTTAGGGACGACGCATCTGCTGGCATTGGTCGTTGCCGTCAACCTGCTCGATTTCGGCCTGCAGAGCGGCCAGATCGCCAACCAGACGCGGATCTTTGCCATCGGTCATGAAATCCGCGGCCGGTTGAACACCATGTATATGGTTTCGACGTTTTCCGGTGGTGCACTTGGGGCATTCGCTGGCGGCATGGCCTGGACGCTTGCCGGATGGATCGGCGTTTGCCTCGTCTGCGTCTGCCTGATCTGTCTCGCCGCAACGCTGCTAGGTGTTTCGCTCTTCTTCGGGGGACGGCGAACGTCTGCTGGCGTTCGTTAGTCGACCTAGAAAAAGGCACAAAAAAAGCGGGCATTGCCCGCTTTTCCGCAGCCGGTCATCCCGGTGGTCTGCTTCCATCGCCGTCTGCCAGTACATCCGTGGTCAGCGCGTTCAATGGAAGCCAGGGTTTCTCACCCCAAGCGATAAAGGCTCTAACGATCTACCGACCGTCCATGCCTATCGCCTGATGGATAAATACACGGCGAAAGTGACGGCTCTGTGACCACTTGGCATTTCTTGGGCGGGCGGTGGCGATTCCGCCTTCCAAACTTTTCAAAACCCGATATGACCGGACACCGGCGAAGACAGTGACCGGGGTTCCATTTTGATGACACGTTTCGATGTACTCACCGTTGGCAATGCCATCGTCGATATTATTGCCCGGTGCGACGACCAGTTCCTGATCGACAACGCCATCACCAAGGCGGCGATGAACCTGATCGACGCTGAGCGTGCCGAATTGCTCTATTCCCGCATGGGCCCGGCCATCGAAGCCTCCGGCGGCAGCGCCGGCAACACGGCAGCAGGCATCGCCAATTTTGGTGGCAAGGCAGCCTATTTCGGCAAGGTCGCCAAGGACCAGCTCGGCGAAATCTTTACCCACGATATCCGCGCGCTCGGCGTCCACTATGAGACCGCGCCGAAAGAGACGTTTCCGCCCACCGCCCGTTCTATGATTTTCGTCACCGAGGACGGCGAGCGCTCGATGAACACCTATCTCGGTGCTTGCGTCGAGCTCGGACCCGAGGACGTCGAAGCCGATGTCGTTGCCGATTCCAAGGTCATTTATTTCGAGGGCTATCTCTGGGATCCGCCGCGCGCCAAGGATGCGATCCGCGAATGCGCCCGTATCGCCCATGAAAACGGTCGCGAGGTCTCGATGACGCTCTCCGACAGCTTCTGCGTCGGCCGTTACCGGGACGAATTCCTGGAGCTGATGCGCTCCGGCACCGTCGACATCGTTTTTGCCAACCGTCAGGAAGCACTCAGCCTCTACGAGACAGAGGATTTCGAGGAAGCGCTGGCCGGGATCGCCCGCGATTGCAAGATTGCAGCCGTGACGATGAGCGAAGACGGGGCGGTCATCCTGCGCGGCAGCGAGCGCTACGAAGTCGACGCCATCGAGCTGGACGAGCTTGTCGACACGACAGGGGCCGGCGATCTGTTCGCCTCCGGCTTCCTCTATGGGTATACGCAGGGACGGGAACTCCGGGATTGCGGCAAGCTTGGCTGCCTTGCGGCAGGCACTGTGATCCAGCAGATCGGCCCCCGGCCTGACAAGTCGCTGTCGAAGCTGGCCAAGGAAGCCGGGCTTATTTGAAGGCCTCTCCGGGATAGGCGCCCCAGATTTCCGATTGCGCCACCCAGCCTTCGGTTCCATCGGTTGTCGTCTTGCACCAGGTGCCGTTGCATTCGCGCACATCGAGGACGACGCCGGGCTCGAGCTTGGCAATGACGGAACTCGACGGCTGCGGATCCCGGCGCATGTTGACGTAGACTTCCTTGCCTTTGCCCTTCATCCACGGGGCGGCGATCGCGGCGCGCGAGCCTGACAGCAGCGACTGGTTGACCCAGCCCTCCGTGCCGTCGGCATCCCGTACCTGGCGCCAGTTGTCGTATTCCTGGATGATTTCGACTGGCAGGCCGGCGCGGGTATAGAGCCATGAGACCGCGTAATCGCTGCTCGGGCCGATGCGCAGGTTGACGCGCTTCGATTTCAGCGTCACGAAGCGTGGCAGCGGCAAGCCGCTGGCACCCTTGGCTGCCTGAGCGTTGGCGATCTGGATCGAGCCGGCCATCATCATCAGGCCGAGTGCAAATGCCGTACAGGATTTGAAGATGGTGCTCCGCATCAGAATTCCGTTCGATTGTCGTGGCGCGCTGCCCGGGCGCGCTTCGTTCCGGCCATCCGCAAATGCGTGGACGCCGAAAGCGACTTCTGTTTGTCTTCGACTGCGGGTCTGGTAGAACTGCCCGCAACGTTAAAATTATGTCTGGTCTTGGTTAAGGACCTCTGAACAAGGCATCGCAGGGCGTCATGACAACGAAGAAAAAACCAAAAGTCTATCTGACGCGCAAACTGCCCGACGCAGTCGAGACGCGGATGCGCGAGCTGTTCGACGCCGAGCTCAACATAGACGACCGGCCGCGCACCTCCAGCGAACTGGCGGCGGCGATGCAGACGGCCGATGTGCTGGTGCCGACGGTGACCGACAGGATCGATGCGACCCTTATCGAACAGGCAGGCCCGCAGCTGAAACTTATTGCCGGCTTCTCGAACGGCACCGATCACATCGACGTGGAGGCTGCGGCGCGAAAGGGCATCACCGTAACCAACACGCCGGGCGTGCTGACCGAAGATACCGCCGACATGACGATGGCGCTTATCCTCGCCGTGCCGCGGCGATTGGCCGAGGGCGCGCGGGTGCTGACTGACAAGCCCGGCGAATGGGCCGGCTGGTCGCCGACGTGGATGCTCGGCCGCAGGCTTTCCGGCAAGCGCATCGGCATCGTCGGCATGGGCCGCATCGGTACCGCCGTCGCCCGCCGTGCCAAGGCCTTCGGCCTTTCGATCCACTATCACAACCGCAGCAAAGTCAGCCCGGAGACCGAGGACGAGCTGGAGGCGACCTACTGGGACAGCCTCGACCAGATGCTCGCCCGCGTCGATATCATCTCGATCAACTGCCCCTCGACACCAGGCACCTATCACCTGATCTCGGCAAGACGGCTGGCGCTGCTGCAACCAACCGCCTTCATCGTCAACACCGCGCGGGGCGACATCATCGACGAGCCGGCCCTGATCAACATCCTGCGTGACGGCAAGATCGCCGGCGCCGGTCTCGACGTGTTTTCCAACGAGCCGGCCGTGAACCCGAAGCTGATCAAGCTCGCCAACGAAGGCAAGGTGGTGCTCCTGCCGCATATGAGCTCTGCCACCATCGAGGGCCGCATCGAGATGGGCGACAAAGTGATCATCAACATCCGCGCCTTCATGGATAGCCATCGCCCGCCGAACCGGGTGCTGCCCGGGCGCTGAGTGCCCTCGGGTCAGGCCAAAGGATCCACGTGGAAGCGCTCGTCGTTGGCGATGGTTAATCTGCCGGCAGCAAGGACTTCCGCATTTCGATCGAGGTGGTCCGGCCGAAGCCGGGATGGGCGTTTTCGGCGGTCTTGCGAAAGCCCCAGGCAGCAAATGTTGCGTGATTTTCGACGAGTTCGATACGGGTTTCGAGCCGCAGCGCCGGTAGCTTTTCCTGCCGCGCAAGCTGTTCCGCAGCCTCGATCGGCCTTCGACCTATACCTCGGCCCTGCAGTGCCGGCAGAACCGCCAGCTTGCCTATGTAGAGGCAATCGGGTTCCAATCGACAAAATACACAGCCGGCTAAGATCTTTTCCTGCATGACTATAAAACCGATTTCGGCTCCGGCCTTTTGTCGCAATGACCGGGCTGTCAGGGCTTCTGCCGACGTGGGTGGGTCGACGCGGCCTTCCATGTCTGCAAATGAGGTCTGGATAAGCCCCAGCAAGGTGTCCCAACCGGTAAAGTCTTCTTCCAGTCGGTGCAGTTCTAGGCCGCTCATGATCCTGCGGTGCCACCCACCTTAGCCGGCTTGGTGCGCCTTGCATAACGGATGGTGTCGAACCTTGCGGCAAGTGCGTCGTAGAGCAGCAGCCGGCCGATCAGCGGTTCGCCGATGCCGGTAACGAGCTTGATGGCTTCCATCGCCATCAGCGTTCCGATGACGCCGGTAAGCGCGCCGACGATGCCGGCCTCGGCGCAGGAAGGGATCAAACCCTCCGGCGGCGGGGCTGGAAACAGATCGCGGTAGGTCGGATTGAGACGGCCGTCAGGGTCGGTTTCATAGGGCTTCAACACGGTCAGCGAGCCGTCGAAACGGCCGACGGCGCCGGAGACAAGGGGCTTGCCGGCGGTATGTGCGGCGTCGGCGGCCGCATAGCGGGTATCGAAATTGTCGGAGCCGTCGACCACGAGGTCGAAGCCGGCGAGTTGCCGCATTGCCGTCTCGGCCGCAAACCGCTCCTCGAAGCGGATGGTGCGGATATGCGGGTTGAGCCGGGCGATGGCATCGGTCGCACTTTGCGTCTTCAGTTCGCCAATGGTACCGGTGTCGTGGATCACCTGGCGCTGCAGGTTTGACAGCGATACCCGGTCGTCGTCGGCGATGCCGAGCGTGCCGATGCCGGCGGCGGCTAGATACTGCAGCACCGGCGCACCGAGACCACCGGCGCCGATGACCAGGATACGGGCTGCCTTCAGCTTCTGCTGGCCGGCGCCGCCGATCTCGGGCAGCAGGATATGGCGGCGGTAGCGCTCGATTTCATCGGGGTTCAAGGGTTCCATTTCATCATCCTATCATTCGCATCCGGCTCGCGCAAAAGCGGTGCGTCATGGCTGGACGGCACCGTGGTCGACGCCCAGAAACTGGGCGCGCTCACCGAGCGCCGAAAACATGCTCCGGTCGGTGCCGGTCATGAAGGCCTGGCCGCCGAGGCCGTCGATCAGGTCGAACAGCGCTGCCCGTCGATTTTCGTCGAGATGGGCAGCAATTTCATCGAGCAGCAGCACGGGAGCGTGGCCTGTCAAATTGCCGACTAGTCGGGCATGTGCCAGCACCAGGCCGACCAGCAGAGCCTTCTGTTCGCCGGTCGAGCAGCGCCCGGCGTCCATGTCTTTTTCGAGATGGCGGACCTTGAGGTCGGCGCGGTGCGGCCCATCCAATGTTCGTCCGGCGCCGGCGTCGCGGTAGCGGCTGTCGCGCAACATGTCGGCATAGCAATCCTCGAGATCGACGGCTGGGCCATCAAGCCCGCCATCGAGAAAACCGGAGAGGGTGAGGGAGGCCGAGGGAAAGGGGGTAGCCTCGCGGCTGGCGTCGATCAGGCCCGACAGCAGTCCGAGCATTTCCTCGCGGGCAATCGCCATCGCAATACCGAGACTTGCCATCTGCTGCTCGATGCCGGAAAGCCAGGCCGGGTCGAAACGGCCTTCGGAGAGCAGGCGATTGCGGCTGCGCATGGCGCGCTCGAAGTCGGTTGCCCTGCGGCCATGGGCCGGATCGAGCGACAGGACCAGCCGGTCGAGAAAACGCCGGCGATCGGAGGAGCCACCGGTAAAGAGTCCGTCCATGGCCGGCGTCAGCCAGGCTACGCGCAGGTGGTCGGTCAATTCGTCGACGGTTCTGGCCGTGGTGCCGTTGATACGCAGGCGCCGGACCGCTGTCTCGTCCGTGGTATCGACGCCGGTGCCGATCTCGACACCGCCGTCCATACCCTCGATTTCCGCAAAGATGGAGAAGCCATTGGCCGCCCCGACCCGGGTGATATCTCCATAGGCGGCGCGCCTGAGGCCGCGGCCCGGCGACAGCAGCGAGACTGCTTCCATCAGGTTCGTCTTGCCGGCCCCGTTATCGCCAGTCAGCACGACGTGCCGCCCGTCCAGATCCAGCGCCGCTGCCGCGTAGTTGCGGAAGTCGGTCAGTTTCAGGCGAGAGAGAGAGACCTTATGCGGCATCGGGATCCGGGATTCGTGTGTCCGGTGAGAGCTATGCCGATCGGTGCGGAATGGCAAGGTCGGCTGGGAGGCTTGTTGTGGGACAGGCGTTTTGTTGGGAAGGGGGCCTATCCAAAAGGGATGTTGGCAATCGAATATTCGCGTCTATGATGGCAGTCTAGCAGGCCTGAGGGGGGATGATCATGCCGAATAGTGTAAATCTGCACCGCGTGCTGGCGACCAACCCGGACAAAGTCTATCGCGCCTTTCTCGAAGCGGACGCGCTGGCAAAGTGGCTCCCGCCCAATGGCTTTGCATGTACGGTGCATCACCTTGAGCCGCGCGTTGGCGGTAGATTCAGGCTATCCTTTCGCAATTTCTCAAGCGGCAAAAGCATCAGCTTCGGCGGCGAATACAAAGAACTGGTTGAAAATCAGCGGCTTCGTTACACGGACAGTTTCGAAGATCCAAACCTGCCCGGCGAGATGGAGGTCACTGTCGTCTTGAAGACGGTGTCCGTCGGCATCGAACTGGTGATCGTTCAGGCAGGCATTCCCGACGTTATTCCGGTCGAGATGTGCTATCTCGGCTGGCAGGAATCCCTCCGTAATCTGGCAAAGCTCGTTGAACCCGATATCGCCGATTAGTGATCGAGGTCTCAAGGGATGTAAGGCATCGGGCCACGACAGAGGCCTCGGCTCAATCTTGCGGCTACGCGCCAGATAGGGTACCCCCCTATGCTACCAATCAGGAATTTTCGAACATGACCCTGTCGCACGATCACGGCCGCACGTTGGGCGCTGCCCATGACCATTTGTTTCTCGGTGAAAATCATGCTCGCAACGAGCGTCGCACCTGGCTCGTCATTGCCATCACGGCATCGATGATGGTGATCGAGATCGTTGCTGGGAATATGTTCGGCTCTATGGCGCTGGTGGCGGATGGCTGGCATATGTCCACGCATGCTGCAGCCATGCTGATCGCCGCGCTGGCCTATCTTTACGCCCGCAGGCACGCCAATAATCCGCGGTTTTCCTTCGGTACCGGCAAGCTCGGCGATCTCGCGGGCTTTGCCAGCGCGGTTGTACTGGCGCTGATCGCTCTTATGATTGCGTGGGAAAGTTTCTTGCGCCTGCGATCGCCGGTTTCCATCAACTTCCAAGAGGCGATCTTCGTGGCCGTGGTCGGCCTGCTCGTCAATATCGTCTGCGCATGGCTTCTCAGGGACGATCACCATCATAGCCATGGCCACCACCATTCCCATGACCATGCCGGACATCATGGGCATGGGGGTAAGGATCAGAACCTGCGCGCGGCCTACGTGCATGTGCTGGCGGATGCGCTGACATCTGTTCTGGCGATAGGCGCGCTCGTGCTCGGCAGCATCTATGGCTGGCTCTGGCTTGACCCCGCCATCGGCATCGTCGGCGGTATCGTAATCGCCCGCTGGTCCTGGGTGCTTGTCCGCGACAGCGGGCGCGTTCTGCTCGATTACCAGACCGATGACGAGGACCTGCCGGAGGAAATCAAGGATATCATGACGCGGGAGGGGGTGGAGATCCTCGATCTTCACGTCTGGCAGCTCGGGCCCGGCCATCACGGCGCCATCGTCTCGATCGTTGCCGATAATCCGCACGCGCCGTCCTACTACCGTGAAAAACTGGCTGCGATCGACGATCTTTCGCATGTGACGGTCGAGGTCGAAGCTCGTGCGGCCTGAGCACCGAAGCGTCGCCGGGAGGGCAGTCAAATGAGCCACACGATCCGTGAAAAGCAGAAACTCATCAACCGGGTGCGGCGTATCCGTGGCCAGATGGAAGGCGTCGAACGGATGCTGGAGGACGAAAAAGGCTGTGAAGAGGTTATGCAGTTGATCGCCGGCGTCCGCGGTGCGATCAATGGCCTGATGGGCGAGGTGATGGAAGATCACATCCGCATGCACCTTGCGGCAGCGGACCTCCGCCAAGCGGAGCGTGAGGAAGGCGCGGCGGAACTCATCGATGTCGTGCGCACCTATCTGAAATAGCAGCGCGCGGTGAGGGGGACTTCTTCTCCCCCGGTGTATGCTCATTCTGCGTGTCGGGTCACCCAAAATTATGGGACTGCCTCCTGCTTACTTCAATGTGCAAGCGGTGGCCGCGAGGGTTGGGCATCTTCCTGCCGGCCCTTTGTCCGGGCGCTTGCCGCTTCTTCCAGGAGTTTTGCGAACTCGCCCAACGGCACCCGGTCGGCGCGCAGCATCAGGCGGATCATCGGGTCTCTCAACATCTCGGACATGGTCAATTCGGTGGCGTGCATAGCGATCTCCTCGTTTGCCGAAGGGATAGACGGGGAGCATTACAACCGGGTGTCAGCCAGTTGACATTACGGTGGTGAAATCGTGGCTGGAATGTTTCCGCTCGCGAACTGCCTCAGCCGACTGCCGGCGTGGGCATGCACTTCGCCCAGCCGAAACTCGCAGGAGAGCGCCTAAACGG
This sequence comes from Rhizobium tumorigenes, assembly GCF_003240565.2. Classification (NCBI taxonomy): domain Bacteria; kingdom Pseudomonadati; phylum Pseudomonadota; class Alphaproteobacteria; order Hyphomicrobiales; family Rhizobiaceae; genus Arminella; species Arminella tumorigenes. The sequence continues at coordinate 2,686,562 of NZ_CP117255.1, read as the reverse complement.
TCATATCGAGAGTCTTCTCCTTCTCGATGTAGGCTCGCTGCTGGTCGGTGATGTAGTCGCGGACGATGGGGGCGGCATCGCGGGAGCGGGATAGCTGCATGTGGAACACGAGCTGGCTTCCCGTGCGGAACATCATCTCGGCGCTGATCAGGTAGAATTCCCACATCCGGGCGAAACGCTCGTCGTAGAGCGCCACTACCTTGTCGCGGTTCGCCTCGAAGCGGGATGCCCAATGCTGCAGCGTCGTCGCGTAATGCACCCGCAGGAACTCGAGGTCGGTCACCCAAAGGCTGTTGCGCTCTACGACCTCGAACACTTCTGACAGCGCCGGCGAATAGGCGCCGGGGAAGATGTATTTCCGCAGCCAGGCGCTGGCCATGCCGGGTGGGCTCATATGGCCGATGGAGTGCAGCACGGCAACACCATCGTCCGGCATCAGTGAATTCAGCTTGGCAAAGAACTCGTCGTAATGATGGACGCCGACGTGCTCGAACATGCCGACCGAGACGATACGATCGAAGGACTCGGTGACATCGCGGTAGTCGCGCAACTCGAAGGTGACGCGGTCGCCAAGGCCTGCCTTGCGTGCCCGCTCGGTGGCAAGGGCCTGCTGTTCGCGCGATAGGGTGACGCCGAGAACCTCGATGTCTTCCAGCTTGGCAAGATAAAGCGCCAGATCGCCCCAGCCGCAGCCGATATCGAGGACTTTCATGCCCGGTTTCAGGCCGAGCTTGCTGGCCAGCAGCCTGAGCTTGTTGCGCTGCGCCTGCTCCAGCGTTTCGCTTGGCTCGCGGAAATAAGCGCAGGAATAGAGCATGTTTTCGTCGAGGAAGAGTTTGTAGAACTCGTTTCCGATATCGTAGTGGTGGGCGACGTTCTGTTGCGCCTGGCCCTTCCTGTTGGATTGCTGGCGCTTGCGGAACCTCATCTTGATGGCACGCAGGATCTTCTGGATCGGGTAGGAGCCGAGCGACAGCCGGTTGATCGAGAACAGCGTGAGGAAGTCGCGCAATGTCGAGCCGTCCTCGAAGCGCATGGTGCCATCCATATAGGCCTCGCCGGCAGCAAGCTCGGCGTTGAAGACCAGTGTCCTATAAAGCTTTTTGTCCGTCAGCCGCATCGTAACGTGGGGGCCTTCGGTGCCTGAAAATACGTGGCGCTTGCCGTCTGCGTCGATGACCGTCAGCCGGCCCTTGCGGATAAAAGCCTTCATCATATGCGAAAGCGGAAACATGCATTTTCTCTCGTCAAACCACCGCCACGGCTGCGTTGCCGGGCCCAATTAGGATATCCTATCATTGGGTTGACGAAAAAGGCGAGAGGTATTGTGACACAGAAACCAGCCTGCCGCTCCCAAAGCTTCTTCGCCTGAACGAGCGAAGCCGGCAGCGTTTCCGCAACCGACTTCAAGTCTCACAATCCGGCCGAGATGCCTATTCGCTGAGCGTGTCGAAGAAATCCTTCATGCGGGCGAAGAAGCCTGTCGATTCGGGATTGTTATCCTGTGAAGATATCTGTTCGAACTCCTGCAGCAGCTCGCGCTGACGCTTGGTTAGCTTCTGCGGAGTCTCGATCTGCACCTGGATATAGAGGTCGCCGACTTGGGCCGAGCGAAGAACGGGCATGCCCTTGGCCTTCAGCCGGAATTGCTTGCCGGCCTGCGTGCCCTCGGGAACGGTGACACGCGATTTCGTGCCATCAAGCGTCGCCACGTCGATGGTGCCGCCGAGTGCTGCGGTCGTCATGGAAATCGGCACGGCGCAATAGAGGTCTGCGCCGTCGCGCTGGAAGAATTCGTGCGGTTTGACAGACAAGAACATATAGAGGTCGCCGGCAGGGCCGCCGCGCGTGCCGGCTTCGCCTTCCCCTTGCAGGCGGATGCGGGTGCCGTCCTCGATGCCGGCGGGAATGTTGACCGACAGCGAGCGTTCCTCGGTAACGCGACCCTGACCCTGACACTTGGTGCAGGGATCGGGAATGATCTGGCCGCGGCCGTGGCAGGTCGGGCAGGTACGTTCGATCGAGAAGAATCCCTGGGCTGCGCGCACGCGGCCGGAGCCTTGGCAGGTCGAGCAGGTCTTTGGTTGGGTGCCGGGCTTGGCGCCCGAGCCCGAACAGACGTCGCAGGTTATAGAAGTCGGAACTCGGATCTGCGCGGTTTTGCCGGCAAAAGCTTCCTCGAGCGAGATTTCCATGTTGTAGCGAAGGTCGGCACCGCGTTCGCGGCCGCCGGACGAGCGCTGGCGCTGGCGCCCACCACCCATCATCTCGCCGAAGATGTCTTCGAAGATGTCGGAGAAACCGCCGCCGCCGCCCATTCCGCCGCCGGCATTGCCCATGCCGCCATGTTCGAAGGCCGCGTGGCCGTATCGATCATAGGCTGCCCGCTTTTGCGGATCCTTCAGCATCTCGTAGGCTTCGTTCAATTCCTTGAACTTGCGTTCGGCTTCGTGATCACCCGGGTTTTTGTCGGGGTGATGCACCATTGCCAATTTGCGAAACGCAGATTTGAGCTCTTTGTCGTCCGCAGAGCGCGAGACACCGAGAATTTCGTAATAGTCTGCTTTAGCCATGCAGGATTAGACCCCGGAAATGGATTTCCGGCTGCCAAGAGGCAGCCGGACTTAAGTTTCCGCAAAACCGTTTCGGCTTGCGCTTGTGACTTATGCGGACTTCTTGTCGTCCTTGATTTCCTCGTAGTCGGCGTCGACGACATGGTCGTCAGCGGCAGAGTGCCTTGCTGCATCGGCTGCTGCTGCCTCATCGCCACCCTGCTGCGATTCGTAGATCGCCTGGCCGAGCTTCATTGAGGATTCCATCAACGTCTGGGTCTTCGCCTTGATGTCCTCGGCGTCCGGCTCGGAGGCTTCGGTTGCGCTCTTCAGGGCGGCAATCGCATCGGCAATCGCCGTACGGTCGGCTTCCGAAACCTTGTCGCCGAAGTCCTTCAGCGACTTCTCGCTGGAGTGGATCAGGCTTTCTGCCTGGTTCTTGGCTTCGACACCGTCACGACGCTTCTTGTCGGTTTCGGCGTTGGCTTCGGCGTCCTTGACCATCTTTTCGATCTCGGCGTCGGAAAGACCACCCGAAGCCTGGATGCGGATCTGCTGTTCCTTGCCAGTGCCCTTGTCCTTGGCCGAAACCTGAACAATGCCATTGGCGTCGATATCGAAGGTGACTTCGATCTGGGGAACGCCGCGTGGCGACGGGGGCAGGCCGACGAGGTCGAACTGGCCGAGCAACTTGTTGTCCTGCGCCATTTCGCGCTCGCCCTGGGAAACGCGGATCGTTACGGCCGACTGGTTGTCGTCTGCGGTCGAGAAGGTCTGGCTCTTCTTGGTCGGGATCGTCGTGTTACGCTCGATCAGGCGCGTGAACACACCACCGAGGGTTTCGATACCGAGCGACAGCGGGGTCACGTCGAGCAGCAAGACGTCCTTGACGTCGCCCTGCAGAACGCCGCCCTGAATGGCCGCGCCCATGGCAACGACTTCGTCAGGGTTGACGCCCTTATGAGGCTCCTTGCCGAACAGCTGCTTGACGATTTCCTGGACCTTAGGCATGCGGCTCATACCGCCGACCAAAACGACTTCGTCGATCTCGGCCGCAGTCACGCCAGCATCCTTCAGGGCTGCCTTGCACGGTGCGACGGTGCGCTGGACCAGGTCGTCGACCAGGCTTTCCAGCTTTGCGCGGGTCAGCTTCAGCGTCAGATGCTTCGGGCCGGTCGCGTCAGCAGTGATGAAAGGCAGGTTGATTTCGGTCTGCTGCGACGAGGAGAGTTCGATCTTCGCCTTTTCAGCGGCTTCCTTCAGGCGCTGCAGGGCCAGCTTGTCGCCCTTGAGGTCGATGCCGTTGTCGCGCTTGAATTCGCCGACAAGGTATTCGACGAGGCGCATGTCGAAATCTTCGCCGCCGAGGAAGGTGTCGCCGTTGGTCGACTTCACTTCGAAGACGCCATCACCGATTTCGAGGATCGAGATATCGAACGTACCACCGCCCAAGTCGTAGACGGCAATGGTCTTGCCTTCCTTCTTGTCGAGACCGTAGGCAAGTGCTGCTGCCGTCGGCTCGTTGATGATGCGCAGAACTTCAAGGCCGGCGATGCGGCCTGCGTCCTTGGTTGCCTGGCGCTGTGCGTCGTTGAAGTAGGCTGGTACGGTGATAACGGCCTGGGTGACCTTCTCGCCGAGGTAGGCTTCAGCCGTTTCCTTCATCTTCTGAAGGATCATCGCGGAAATCTGTGCAGGGGAATAGCCCTTGCCGTTGGCTTCGACCCATGCGTCGCCGTTATCGCCCTTGACGATGTTGAAAGGGACGAGGTCCTTGTCCTTGCCAACAGTCGGATCTTCGAAGCGGCGGCCAATCAGGCGCTTGACAGCGAAGAGTGTGTTCGTGGGGTTGGTCACCGCCTGGCGCTTGGCCGGCTGACCGACGAGGCGTTCGCCATCTTCGGAGAAAGCGACCATAGATGGGGTCGTGCGTGCGCCTTCGGCGTTCTCGATGACCTTGGCGTCCTTCCCGTCCATGACGGATACGCAGGAATTTGTCGTTCCAAGGTCGATACCAATTACTTTTGCCATGTCATTCTCTCCATTGAAGCAGACTGTCGAAACCCCTGTCAGGCATTTCTGGGACAGCCCCTTACGGGATAGTCTTGCGGTTTGCGCAGTCATAGCTGCGGTGATGTCGGCTATATAAGTAGCGATTTTGCGGACTGCAAGGCTCGAAATGAAGCGGAATCCGGCAAAGCCCACGCTTTATTTCAAGGTGTTGCAGCTTCTGACGGCAACCCCGGAAAGAGGCGTGAACCGGCATCAGACCAGCCCTTAGTCCATCCTGCAAGTGGCAACGGCCAAATCAAACGTCAAGAGGTGTTATCGGCCCATGAGATAGTCGAGCAAGGTGGTTCGGCGTGGCCGCGCATCCGACGGCGATTCGCCGATATCGGCAGGCGGTGTAGGGCTTTGCGAGGCATAGGGATTGCTGTCCGCGCCGGGCCCGACGGGTGGCATGTCGACCGGTTCGTCATTGTTGGCGACAGCAGCCGGTGCCTGCTGGGGCGCCGCAGTGGGTCTTGCCGAGACTGCCGGGTTGGCGGGCGCCGGAGGATAGGTGCCGGCTGGAGAATTGGCTGCTGCCGCTGGCGTCTTCGGGGGAATGTTGCCGGTTGTCGGGCCGCCAAGCACGCCGGAGATGATGCCCGAGATCGTCGACTGGTCGCCGGCATCGCCGCCTGACTGCGCCATCGGCATGCTGCCATCGATCATCTGGCCGCCGCCAAACAGCGGTGCCGGCGTCAGGCCCTTGTGCGCCGCGATCATGAATTCCTTCCACGCCTTTGCGGGCAGGCTGCCGCCGGTGACCTTCTTCATCGACTTGCCGTCGTCGTTGCCGAACCAGACGCCTGTCGTGAAGTCGTTGGTAAAGCCTACGAAGAGGGCGTCGCGGAAGGATTGCGTCGTGCCGGACTTGCCGGCCGTCTGCCAGCCCGGAATCCTGGCCGCCTTGCCGGTGCCCGATGCCATCACACCTTCCATCATGTAGTTCATGTTGGTAACGACGCTGGGGCTGAGGACGCGGGGCGGATCGCTGAAATTCGCGGTATAAAGCACCTTGCCGGAGGCAGACGTCACCTTGGTGATGACGTGCGGCGTGGCCTTGTAGCCGCCGTTCATGAAGGCGGCATAAGAGGATGTCAGCTCCAGCAGCGACACTTCGGATGTTCCAAGCGCGATCGAGGCATTGTCCTGCAGTTCTGAATCGATGCCGAGGCGATGGGCGAGCTTGATCACGTTCGGCGGGCCGACCTCCATCACCAGCTGGGCTGCGATGGTGTTGAGAGAATGGGCGAGGGCCGTCGCCAGCGTCACGACGCCGGAATATTTCTGCTCGTAGTTCTCCGGCGTCCAGTTTCCGATCTTGATAGGCGCATCATTGCGCACGGATGTCGGCGTCAGGCCCATTTCCATCGCCGCCGCGTAGACGAAGGGCTTGAAGGCCGATCCCGGCTGGCGTTTGGCTGTGACAGCGCGGTTGTACTGGCTCTCGGCATAGTCGCGACCGCCGACCATGGCGCGGATGGCGCCTGTTCCGTCCACCGAGATCAACGCTGCCTGCGAGGCGTCGAGCTTCTTGCCATCATGATCGAGCACGTCGCCCAGCGCTTGTTCGGCCTTGGCCTCCATCGCCATGTCGATGGTGGTCTCGACGACGACATCTTCCTTGATCTGGCCGATCAGGCCCGGCAGCTGGTCCATCACCATGTCGGCCGCATAATTCTGTGCGCCGTTCCAGAAACTCTTGGCGCGGGTCGGAGGGGCTGCCAGTGCCGTCTTGATATCTGCGTCCGTGACATAGCCCTGGTCGCGCATCGCTTGCAGCACGACTTGCTGGCGAGCATGGGCTGCCGCTGGATCGCGGATCGGCGACAGTTTCGACGGCGCCTTGACGAGGCCGGCCAGCATCGCGGCTTCGCCGAGGTTCACATCACGGGCGGATTTGTTGAAATAGCGACGTGACGCGGCCTCGACGCCAAAGGCGTTCGAGCCGAAGAACACGCGGTTGAGGTACATCGCGAGGATCTGGTCCTTGGTGTAGGTGTGCTCCAGCCAGAGGGCGAGCAACACTTCCTGGACCTTGCGCTCCATTGTCCTGTCGGGCGACAGAAACAGGTTCTTGGCCAGTTGCTGCGTCAGGGTCGATCCACCCTGGACGGTATGGCCGGTCAGCAGGTTGGTCGTGAACGCGCGGGCTAGGCCGATGGGGTCGACGCCGAAATGCGAATAGAACCGCCGGTCCTCGATGGCGACGATGGCCTCTGGAATAAACGGAGACATGTCCTCGAGCGCTAGGGCCTCGCCGCCGGTCGCGCCGCGGTTGGCGAGCGACGTGCCGTCCATGGCGTTGATCTTGACATTGGGTGGACGGGCCGGGATCTGCCACGTGCTGGCGCTCGGCATGCGCGACCCGTAGTAGAGGACAATGCCGGCAACGCCTATGCCACCCCACAAGGCCAGCACCAGACACCAGTATATCAGCCGTCGGATAAGGCCTATGAAGCCGATGCCTTCGCGGCGCTGCGGTCTCTTGTGGCCTCCGCCACGCCCGCTCCGGGCGGTCTTTCGACCCTTGGGATATTTCTCGCGTGCCTTGCCGGAACCCTTTGCGGGCGAGCGGCCGACTATGCGATCTTCAGCGTCGATCGTCAGCTCGTCGTCATCGCGGTCGGGCTTGCCGGCGAAGGACGGTTCGATGCGCTGACCTGATCTGCCTTTTCCTGCCATTGCGGACCGGTCAACCCTTCGGTGATGATGCTGCACGCAGGCCGACAGGCAAATTGCCTGTCAAAAGGCGCCCCGCGACCCAGCTTTCGGTTGAACTTTAAATGCGGCGATTTAAGGGGATGTTAAAGGCGGCACGGGTTTTCCATATCCCGATCAACAGTTTGTGGTCGGAGGTTTGCTATTTGATCGGCAAGCCGAACTGCTCTCTTCAGTTATGCCTCTACCTCTCCGCGCAATGAACGCTCCCGTTCTGTGTCGTAGAGTCAAGATCTTTGAGCGTGGCCCCACTCGACTTCCTGCATGTTCGATGTTTGATTTGCATTCTGTGCAACCGAGGGGCGGTCGATGAATATCGAGTGGGACGAGCGTAGGGCGAGGCGGGCGCAACTGCACAAGTTTGCTGCGGCTCTAGCGATCACCTGCATGATCGCGGCACTCCCCATTCTCTTCGTCGGGATGCGGATCGGTTTGTAATTTTCACTGGCGCTGCAGGGTGCAGACACTTTGCGGTACCGCGTGGCTGCTGCCCATGCCGGTATCCGTATCTCCGAGACTTGATATCTCATCTGTTCCTTGTGGAACACAAACGCTGCTCGCGCATTTGGTAAGCGACTGCATGTTTTTTGTTCAATGAGGGATCGAATATGAAAATTTTTGCCACCGCGTTTCTGACTGCGTCCATGGCCTTGGGCTCACTGTTTGCCGTATCCGCTCCAGTATCTGCCGCGCCGATGGCGCCAGTCCAGATCACACAGTCTTCTGACGTGGTACAGGTCCGGGACGAGCGCTGGCGCCACGATCGCCATGAGCGCCGGAACTGGCGCCACGATCGCCGCGAATTCCGCCATGGCCGCGGAGAGTGGCGCCGTGATCGCGGATACCACAACCGCCGCGAATGGCAGCGCCATCACCGCCGCAACGGCGTCATCATTCGCCTGTAATACATCTGAAAAGAGCCCTGCGGGGCTCTTTTCTCGTTAGAAGAAATGGATTCCAGATTTCTTTTGTACGGCGGAACGAATGGCTGGTGGTGTCGTTAGTCCCAGTGCCGTTAGTTGATAAAGGAGAAATCCATGCCTAATCGCGATCCTCTTCCGCAGCCAGACGCTGAAACACCGCGTGGCCCGACATTCACGCCAGGTATCCCCGACCGGACCCAGGAAAAGCCGGCCGTGCCCCCGATAATCCAGCCGGAAGACGACCTGAACCCAAACGATCCCGTTGCCGCAATGGCCCGGCCAGACTCGAATACGGCGATCTAACCGACGATTGACAAATTTCCCAGTCGGGCGGCACGTGCCGCCCGAGCAATGTCTGGATATGAACCTTGCCTTCGCCGGCAGCTCCAGAAACAATTTTTGCACTGCAAAAATCAACAACTGCATTGCACATCTCACGGCCCTCTGTATTTTTGGCATGAGTTGGCGTCCTGTTCGGACTGCCGCCGCTGCAGCACCGTCCTGCTTCCCAAGAGGTCTATGTCATCATGATCGCGAAAATTGCCAACCTGTTCGTCGCAGGTTCCTTATCCCTGTGTGCGCTATCCGTCCCAGCTTCCTCCGCCGAGCTTCGTTCGGCAACCAAGGCTGAAATCGTCAAGCATCTCGGTCCGAACGCTGCCGGCAAAACCAACGCCAATGGCTTCACCTACAAGGAAGGCAGCAGCAAGGGCTACAAGGTGTCTAACGGCAGCATTTGCATCCGATCGCCGAATGGCAGCACCGGTTGCGCCAAAATCCTGACCGATGGGACCAACTTCAAGATGCTGACCGCCGATGGTGCAAGAGGAAATTTCTGAAGCCCGCCTTTTCAACCTTACAACTTCGCGATCTGGTCCTTCGAATGGCCAAGCGTTGCTGCGCAGCTCCCCCGTATTTCACCGGTTGTGTTTTTATCGGGACTAATGGACAATGTCATTTGCACGTCATCGAGGAGGATGAACGCGCAGGCATAGGTCAGGAGGAGACAGGCTCATGCGACACGTTAAATGGAGCAATCCGGTAGAAGTGGGTTTCAGTCAGGATGACGCCCGGGTGGTCAGTGGTCCATCCGATGCGTTGCACTGCCTGATGGACATGTGGCCGGATCGGCGCGGGCCTCTCTATGTGGCTGCGCGCAGTGTATGCCGCGCGGCGATAGCAGGCCGGCGGTCGGCCGAGGAAGCTCGTGAGATCTTTATGTCGGCAACGCGTGAAGCAGACCTGACAACACACTGAAGCGGACCTAAGCGGACGCTCCTCGCGGATTGGGCATGACAGGAGGCCTCCGAGAGGCCCCCTGTATCTTCAGTACTCAGTTGTGCGACGAATGCGGCTCGTTGCAGGCGGAGCCACCGTCCGGGCACACTATGACCTGACCATCATTGCGACGAATGACGCGCGGCGGCTCGCTATTGCCCGGCTGCTGAGCCTGCGGCTGTGGTTGCGGGCGAGGGGCCTCGGGCTGAGCACGCGGCGGCGGCGGAGCAGGCTGTTGCGGAGGCTGAGGTTGCGGCTGCTGTGGCTGCGGCTGCGGCTGACGCGGTGGCTGGCCTTGTGGAGGCTGATCACGCTGAGGGCGTTGCTGCTGCTGATCTTGCTGATTCTGCTGCTGGCGCCTGCGCGGCGGCTGGTTGTTGTCGCCGTCGAAGTTGCCCTGGTCGGGGTCGCCATAGCGCTGGCCAGCATCGCTGTCGCCATAACGCGGACGGTGGCGGGGTGGCGGAGTGTCATCGCCCTGGTAGTTGTCGCCGTAGTCTGGCTGGCGCTGGTGGCGCCTCTGCCAGTTACCCTGGTCATCGTCCTCAGGATCGTAAACCGGCGGCGGTGGTGGCCGGCGATAGATCGGCTGGCCACCATTGCGCTGCCAGTCCGGACCCTGCGCCCAGCGATCACGGTCGCGGTAGAAATCCCGGCCGCGATAGTTGCGGTCCCAGTAGTTGTCGAGATCGAAGGTGATTGTCGGGATGCCGAGCGGACGGTAATATTGCGGGCCGACATAGATACGCCGCTGCTGGTAGACCGCCTGGACATAACGGCCTGCGACCCAACCGCGACCACCGTCAAACGAGACGTCGCACCAAGGGAGGTCGGCAAGGCAACCATTTATCCGGAGTGGCGCGCCAATCGGGATGAGCGTCACTGCTGGATAGGCGGTGCTCGGTCCGGAACGCATGTTGACATTCGCCGTCGAGAAGCCCGAGGCAGCCTCGGCTATCGCCGGCAAGACCAACACGCTGCCCAGGGCTGCGGTGGCCAGAAGTAGTTTCCTCATGTGTCTCCTCCGTGGGACGTCTTGCAGCCAATGATTCGAGAGGCTGCTTTCTTTCGTCTTGTAAGAATAGATGCATGAACGTAACTTGAACGCGGAACGGCACTTCCATCTTGAAATGCGCGTCCTGCCAAACCATCTACTTTGCAGCCACATATCGATAAAAAGGCCCGGGGAGCAACGCTCCCAGTGGCAAAGGCGGGACAGCGTTAACCTTTTGTTAACCTATCGCGCCCAGACTATGTGCAAATCTGCTTTTGCTTTGACCACGGATGTACTGGCATTGTTTCGAAGCAGGTGACGAAAGGCCGGATCGTTCCGGCCTTTTTGTCGTTTTGGCGTATTGTATTGCTCATACAGCCAGGATCAGCCAACAGCCCGCCGTCAGATTGCCTCCCCCAAAATGAAACCGCCGCAAGCGGTGCTGCGGCGGTTTCAATGTGTAACAAAGTTTGGGCGACGACGCCCTGTTCGAACTTACATCTTCTTTGAGGCTAACGTCACCGGAGTAACCTTGTCCGGGCTGGCTGCGACATAGCCTGCACCGATCGCAACGTTGAGCGACACATAGTCGGCTGCACTGGTCTGCACGGCAGCGGCAAGGCTCTCCTGTGCCGAAGTGACCTGAAGCTGCGCGGTGATGACGTCTAGCAGCGAAGATGCGCCATCCTTGTAGCTAGCAGTCGAAAGCTGCAGCGCCTCGCGGTAGGATTTGACCTGCGCACGCAGCGCCGAGATCGTCTGTGCATCGCGGGTAACGGCCGAAAGTGCGTTCTCGACATCCTCGACAGCCGACAACACCGTCGACTTCCACGAGAGATACGCCGCACGGGCGTTCGATTCGGCGATCTTGACGTTGGCGCGCAACAGGCCGCCGTCGAAGATCGGCAGGTTGAGCGTGGGGCCGAACGACCAGGTCGTGAGGCCACCCTTCGTGCTGCCTGATTTGATGTAGGAAGGCGAGATCGAACCGCTCAGCGAAATGCTCGGGTAGAGCTGCGCTTCGGCAACGCCGATTTGGGCTGTGGCTGCTGCCAGCTGACGTTCGGCCTTGCGGATATCGGGACGGTTGCGGACGAGATCGGCGGGAACGCCGGTTGTCACGCTGCCACGAAATACGGGCTGTCCGGTCGACGACTGCATTTCGGCAATGACGGTGGCCGAAGGGACGTTCAGCAGGGTAGCGATGTGATGCACCTGCTTGCGGAAGGCGATTTCGTTCGGCGGCAGTTCGGAGAGCGACGAGTTGACGAGGCCCTCGGCCTGAACCACGTCAAGACGTGATGCGGCGCCGGCCTGCAGCTGGAACTTCGTCAGTTCGAGTGTCTCGCGGCGGGACTTGAGGTTCTCGTTGGCGACGCCGATCAGGGCCTGATAGTAGCGAGCCGTGATGTAGCTGGTCACCAGATCCTGCAGATAGGCCAGACGGGTGACATCGACGGTGGCGTAGGCTGCATCGAGCGTGTCGAGTGCGCCTTCGCGGGCACGACGATATTGTCCGAACAAGTCGAGAAGCCAGGAAGCCGTCAATTCGCCGCTGCTGGTGTGCTGCGTTGCCTGCGCTGTGCGCAGCTTGCCCTTCTGGCCGCTCATCGTCTGCGCTGCAGTGCCTGTTAGGCTGGGGAGGCCCCCTGCGCCGGCGACCGTGACATCGCCTTCATAGGCGACGGTTGCTTCGATGGACGAAAGGATGGAAACATTCTGGGCGAGACCTATGTTAACCAGGCCGTCAAGCTTAGTGTCATGGTAATCTGTCCACCACTTGCGGCTGGAAACGTCATCGTTCGACTTCGTACCGCCTTCCGAGAATTTCGCCGGCAGAGGCATCACCGGCGGCTTATGATCTGGGCCGCTGACGCAACCTGCCAGGATAAGCAGCAGGGCAGGAGCAGCTGTACGAATGGAAACCATCACTTTATTTCCCACAATTCTAATTACTATCAGCGTGTTAACGAAGTTTTCATAACTCCGTATCAAGATCATACACATTCACGGTCCGCAAACGGGTAGTCGTAAGTCGCGACAATCTAGCAATCGCATCTGCAAGATCACAGTCCCTCTGCCAGATTCTAAGACGTGATTGATCACACAGAGGTGTGAAACGGCCTCTTGCGTCAACGATTTTTTCCAAGTGTTGCAAAAAGCATACCCTGTCCGCCGGTCGCCGCGACCTTGTCGGGTCGACTCGCGTTACCTTTTGGCTCGGACAATGACGGTTGTAGAATTACAAGACCGTTCATGCTGATTTCGGAAAATAGCTGGCCAAACTTGCGCGAACCCGTGCCAGCGGCGTCTCGCCACGATCGTCAGGGACAAAGCGGGTGGCCGTTATAGCCTCAAAGGCGGCGATATAGACTTTCGAGGTTTGCTCCACCAAATCCTGAGGAATCTCAGGTATTTCGTCCCGATACGGATCGCAGCGCTCGGCGACCCAGCTGCGGACGAAATCCTTGTCGAAGCTCGCCGGGCGCGTGCCTTTTGCGAAGCTTTCCTCGTAACTGTCGGCAATCCAGTAGCGGCTACTATCCGGCGTGTGGATCTCGTCGGCGAGAATGATGGTGCCGGCCTCGTCTACCCCGAACTCGTATTTCGTATCGACCAGGATAAGACCGCGTTGGAGCGCCATCTGCTGGCCACGCGCAAAGAGCGCAAAGGCATACTCCGACAGCGTCTTCCACTGCAGTTCGGTCAGCAATCCGCCCTCGATAATTTCGGTGGGCGTCAGCGGCGCGTCGTGACCACCGTCGAATTCCTTGCTGGTGGGCGTGATGATCGGCTTCGGCAGGATCTGGTTGTCACGCATGCCGTCTGGCAGCGTCGTGCCGTACATGGTTCGCTCGCCCTTCTTGTAGAGCGTCAGAATGGATGTGCCCGTGGTGCCTGCCAGATAGCCGCGAACGACAATCTCGACGGGCAGGATATCCAGCCGCTTGCCGATGACGACGTTCGGATCAGGATAGGCAACCACGTGGTTGGGGCAGATGTCCTTGGTGGCCTCGAACCAGTAGCGCGCCGTTTCAGTCAGTACCTGGCCCTTGTAAGGAATGCAGGTGAGGATACGGTCGAATGCACTCAGCCGGTCCGTGCTGATGATGATGCGGTTGCCGTCGGGCAAGTCGTAGTTTTCCCGCACCTTGCCGCGATAATAGTTCGGCAGTTCGGGAAAATGGGCTTCTGAAAGGATGCGCAAGGGGACCACCGATCGGCTAGGCATCCGGCTTGCGGATGCGTGTTGTACGCCGATCCATAAATTGCCAGTCGCCGATGTCAACCGCGATCGCTCCGTCGCGGGGCAGGATGACTGGCTCAAGACGAGGCCGGCCGCTGCCAGCCGCCGCCGTCTGCCGGCTCGAGGAGAGGCGTCGCCAGGACGCCGACAACCCGCTCTGTCCATTTCTGATCGAGCGCGCCGAGACGCTGCCGCCAGCGCTCCGACTGCAACATCGCCGCGCCAATCACCACCGGTTCGACGCCGCATAGCGTCATCAGTTCGAGGCCGGCGGCGATCGACGTTCCGCTGGAGATGACGTCGTCGACCAGGGCCACGCGCTTGCCTTCGATCAACGGCAGGAGCCGAGGGTCTATGAACAGACGCTTCCGATCTGGCGTGGTGATGGAGGACAGATCCACTGACAGTTCGTCGCGGTACCAGAATTTCCGCGAAGTTCCGAGCGGGACGTACCTGATGTGGCCGAGTTGGCGGGCAACTGCGGAGGCGAGCGTCAGCCCGAGCGTCGGCAGGCCGACAACGACATCGATGGCAAAGCCGGAAAGCCGGTCGGCGAGCGCCCTTGCCAATGCATCCTGCACGACAAAGCTCGCCTGATTGATGATCAGCGACGCGAGTGCGTGGCGCCCATCGGCAAGCACGCGGATCGGAAGCCTGATCCGGCCGCCGGCGAAAGCGGCGCTGTAGCTGTCGTGGAAAGGCCCGGCCATCTCGGGCCCGTGCGGATCGATCTGCTGCCAGAAGTCTTCGGGCTGCATCATGGTCTAGCGCCTCCGGCCGGGCTCGCTGCGCTTCTCCATGCCGCTTGCCTGCCTGAGACCTCGCACTTCTGTCTCCGTCAAAGCCCGCACATTGCCCTTGGGGAGATCCCCGAGTTGCAGATCCCCGAAACTGACGCGCACCAGCCGCAGGCAGGCAACGCCGAGCACATCGAGCATCCGGCGGATCTGGCGGTTGCGCCCTTGTCGCAGTTCCACCTCTATCCATGCATTGCGATCGCCATGGCGCAGCACCGTTGCCGTGCTTGCCGTCAGCCATTCACCATCGGATGTGACGCCGGAGATCATCCGCGCCAGCCGCATTTCGTCCATCTGCTGGTCGATCTGCACATGGTAGGTTTTTGCGACATGGGTGATGGGATCGAGCAGCGCCTGTGCGAGCACAGTATCGTTGGTGAAGAGCAGCAGTCCTTCGCTGGCCTTGTCGAGCCGGCCGACCGGTGAAAGGTGCGGGGCGTCGAAAGTCTTCAGGCAATCATAGACTGTCGGCCTGCCTTCGGGATCCTGGCGCGTGGTCACAAGGCCGCGCGGCTTGTTGAGCATGAGATAGACCTTCGTCTCTGCCACCACGGCAATTCCATCGACGGCAATTCGCGTGTGGTCGAGATCGACCCAGGCAGCGGTGTCCATCACAGTGCGGCCGTCAACACTCACACGGCCTTCGGAAATCAGCGCTTCTGCCTGGGTTCGCGAACAATAGCCGAGCTTCGACAGTGCCCGGGGTAGCGTCACCCGTTTGCCGTCCGCTGTTTCGCGATTTTTACCGCCTTGGTCATGTCGTTGCGGAGATTGCCGTTGGCTCACCGGTCCGTCCTGCACTTGGTATCGTTGCAGCCGGTTTGGCATGTCAGGCGGCTACATGCAAACGGTGTAGGCGGGCAGTGGGCGGGAGGGAACCACCCACATGGATCCCGTCCGTATCAGTGATGACTGAGGAAGGCTTCGAGGTCCTCGCGGCTCACCTCTACGCCGGCGGCAGCCAACGCCGGGTCCGGGTGGGAATAGATGAGGTTCGGAATGTCGGGAAGTTCGAGTGCCTGCCGCATGCTCATGATGCCGACTGCCCGGCTGATGCCCGACTTTACGACGCTGACTTCGACGATACTTTCCGGTCTGGCAGTCTGCATGATTTCCTCCCGCGCTTTTTTCTTATCGTTAGGCCTCGAATTGCGTTGTATAAGCCATCAGTAAATCATGGATTGCACTCAATACAAAGGCCTGCCGCATGGGCAGGCCTTTGTATTGATCTTTCATACCTTCGATTTGCACCGAAGTCCGCTTAGCGCCACCAGGTACGCTGCGGTTCGGGCTGCGATGCGCCTGCCAGCAGGTACCCTGCGGCCAGGCCGAGAAGGCCGACCACGACGAGGGCGGTCGTTGTTGCAGCGGCATGCTCCTTAGCGGCTTCTGCTGCTGCGGCGCTTTCAGCCTTGATCTGGGCGACAGCGTTCTTGGCCTTGGGCGCCGCGTCGTCGTAGAGTTTGCCGGCCTTGTCGCGCAAGTCGCTGTAGGCTTCCGAGCCCTGCGATGCCACCAGCTTCTGAAGGCGGGTGATTTCCTGCTGCAGAGCGCTGATGTCCTTGGTCATGCCATTCTTGATGTCGTCAGTCGTGGTCGCCATGCTGGCCTCCTTTTATCCGTAGGCCCCTGTAACAGCACGACGAGCGTTTTGGTTCCGTCGCCATCCCAGCCCCATTTGATTAAGAGACGGGATTCTGGATCTCAAGAAGAATTCCCGAACGTCGAATTTTGACCATTTGGGCAAGATTTTCGGTTTTGTAGTTTTCGTTTGGCTGTCCGAGTGGTGTCTGGTTTTGTCGTGTTGATAAAGATGTTCTGAATATGTGTTTAGAAACAGTCAGTTATAAATTTTTCAAAAAACTTTGGTGGGTGTGTGTTGACTACTTCGGGATGTAGGGCCTATAAGCCGGTCACTGACGAGGGCGGCGGCGCTTCTGGCGACGAACTGCTTCGCTCTGTTGTTTCGAAAAGAAGCTTGAGAGTTTTGGGGGTGATTTG